>NZ_JAPDPE010000031.1 GCF_026283955.1 Dyella silvatica
TCGTGTGCTGAATGCGGCGAATGGCCGGTTCTTTCATTTAAGCCTGCGCGGACATCGCCCGTTTCAGTACATCGGCAGCGACCAGGGGCTGCTGGCGGCGCCGGTGACGCAAACCTCGTTGTTGCTTGCCCCGGGCGAGCGTGCTGATCTGGTGATCGATTTCGCCGAGCTCGCCGGGCAGTCGATCGAACTGATGAACGATGCCTTGCCGGTGCTGCAGTTTCGCGCAGGCGGCGGTAAGGTCAACGACAAGAGTCAGCTGCCCGCGGTGCTGCGCGAGCTGCCGCGCATGCCCGAGTCGGCCGCCAGCCTGACCCGCGTGCTAACCCTGGACGAATACGCCGATTGTGTGTCTGAGCCGATGCTGATGCTGCTCGACGGCAAGCGCTGGCACGAGCCGGTGACCGAAAAACCACGCCTGGGCAGCACGGAAATCTGGAGCTTGGTAAATCTCACCGAAGACAGCCATCCGATTCACCTGCACTTGGTGCGATTCCAGATTCTTGATCGGCGCCCCTTTGACGGCAACGTATGGCGCGATTCGAAAACCCTGCGCTATACCGGCCCGACGCAAATACCGCCCGCGCATGAGCGCGGCTGGAAAGACATCGTGCAAGCCTATCCCGGCATGGTGACCCGCATCATCGCCACCTTCGATGGCTATGTCGGCAAATACGCCTGGCACTGCCATCTGCTGGAGCATGAGGCGAATGAAATGATGCGGCCTTTTGAGGTGGTGGCCTAGCCGCTCCCTCTGCTGGCAGAGGGAGCGGACGTACAGGCTTAGTGCGCTGCCTTGCTCAATGCGGCGGCTTGCGCGGCATCCAGGCGCAACACCGGGTAGGCGCCAACCTCTTGCACGCTGTACCAGGGGGAACGCTGGAAGAAAAAGCTCAGGCGCGCGGAGCTGTCTTTGGCGAAGGCGGGATCGTCGTGCAGTTTCTTGTCGAACTCGGCTTTGAGCGCTGGGTTTTTGGCGATCATCTCGCGCGCTAGTTTTTCCACCACGCGCGGCTCGCCGTATTCCTTCGGCTCGAAGATGGCATTGAGGAAACCCCAGCGCAGCAGGGAGTCGGGCGCTTGGGGTTCGAGCAGGTTGATGGCGACGTTGGCGCTGCGCTGGTTGAGCGGAACGATCACTGAGCCGGTGGGCAAGGTGACTTCGCGGGTTACCGTGCTCTGCGCGAAGTCACGCAGCATCAGGTGACCCTCGAAGGGCTGGCTGGACCATTTGGGCTGATCCAGTTGATAGGCCTCGGCCTTGATCTTCTGCGGCTGGGTCAGGCGGGTGTAGCTCACGCCATGCGCGTCGAGCTTGTCGATGATGGCCGTCCATTGCGCCGGGATGACATACGCCGCCGGCGCGGTGATCGACAGGTCCGGCAGCAGGCTGTTCCAGTTTTCGATGGCATAGCTTTTGGGCTTGCTCGGGTCGTACTGGATCCAGACGCTGTCGGAGATATCGCTATGCGTCTGGCTGAATTCGAAACTCTTGAACTCGAATGGCGTCGGCGTGGGATCGAGCTTGTAGCTGAGCGCGACTTGCGCTTTGGCATCGCTGGCGCGCGCCACCACGTGCTGGTCGGCCTGACGGGTCGCGGCGAGCAGGGCTTGCGGATCGCGGCCGATTTTTTCCAGCAGGATCTCGACCAGATCGTAAGTGGCGCGGACACGGTTGTCGTAGGGCTTGAGCATATGCGTTTCGATCAGCAATGCCGGACGGTTTTGCAGCGCGACGTAGCCAGTGGAGAAGCGCGGACCCGAGCCGAAGTTGGCCAGGCCCTTGCGTGGGTCGCGGCCGTCTTTGAAATCCAGATAAATGGACTCGAGGTGACCGCGTTTTTCGTACGCCGGCATGGCCTCGTCGACGATGATGTGACGTTGCCATGCGGCGACAGCGGGGTCGAGCTTGTGCGGGTCTTCGGTATACCAGGTGAGGTCGTATTGGTAATCGGCGCCGTTGGTGGTGTGCACGTCGACGAAGAAATCCGGCAACCAGCGCTGCCACAGTTTCAGCCAGTCGCGAATTTCCGGTGCATCGGCTTTGACATAGTCGCGGTTGAGATTGAGGTATTGCGCCTGGCCACGAAAGCCCATGCTCTCGGGGCCATCCTGGTTGATGCGGTGGTACGGGCTGGAGTTCTCATGGCCGTCCACACTGAACACCGGGATATACACCAGCACGACATGATCGAGCAGTTGCGGCAGCTTGCCGGTGACGGCGAAGTCGCGCAGCAGCATCAGCCCGGCGTCTTTGCCTTCGATCTCGCCGGGGTGAATGCCTGCCTGCAGCAGCACGATGGGTTTGCCTGCCTTGCGCGCCGCCTCCGGGGTAAACGTGCCGTCGCCGCTGGCGACGATCACCGTCATCGGTCGCCCCTGCGGGCTGGTGCCGAATGACTCCAGCTTGAGTTTGCCGGGCGCCGCGGCGACCAGTCGCTGCAAATATTCCAGCGTGCTGGCGTAGTCGGGCGTGGTGCGAAAGTGCGCGGCTTCGGCGGGGGTGGTCCAGTCAGTGGCGTGTGTAGTCATCGAGACAGATCCCAACAAGGTGAGTAAAGCGAGGTGGCGCAGTTTCACGCGTGGTCCTCTGGTTGTTCGTCGGCGGCGGAAGATGATTGGCGAGGCAGGGCCGGGGCAGAGGGCAGCGTATCCGGGGCCACCGCACCGCCTGAAATGATGAAGGCCATGGCTTGGTCCATGGTCCAGTCGGTGGGTGTCAGTTCGTTCACGGGCACGATTTCCAGATAGCCGCCGGTAGGGTTGGGGGTGGTCGGGATATATACCGCCGCCATTTCCTGGCCGCTGCCTTCCTCCACCATGACGCGGGTGACAAAGCCGACGACCTTCATGCCACGGCGTGGAAAATCCACGAGCACCACACGCTGCATGCCGGAGGGCTTTTGCTGCAATACCGCCATCAGTTTCTTGGTGCCGCCATAAATGGTTTGCACCACCGGAATGCGTGCCAGCACGCCATCGAAAGCATGCAACAAGCGCTGGCCGATCACCCGGTTAGTCAGCCAGCCAATCGAATACAGCGCGGCCAGCGTGATCAGCAGCGCCACGATCGAGGTAAGCCAGCCATTGTTGAGCGCAGTGGCCGCCCGGGGGGCGACCAGCGACAGTGCGCTGGTCAGTGCCGACACCAGCGGGGCGCCGATGCCTGCAAGCATGCCCAGCACAAACTTGAACACCAGCCAGGTCACCCATAAAGGAATAAAGGTGAGCAAGCCGGTGATGAGATAGCGTTTAATGCGCAGTGGTGGCATGAGCTGAACCGAGGGGCAGGGGACAGGGGATTGTAGGCGATTGATTTCGCCCGTAGCCGCTTACGGGCTGGTGCGGATTTGTTTGCTGATGCCCCCGATGCGCGAACGTGCCGGGTAACTGCCGATGGTGGATTAAAGGGACGGCGATGTTGTTGAGTTGGCTGAGTGGCCGCGCGCGGCTTTACCCGTTCGAGGTTCGCATCATCGAAGCGGTGGGGGCTGGTTTGCGCCGCGATAGCCAATACCGGCTGCAACGCCAGGCCGAGGCCATCAACTACATACAGCGGCTGGCCGATGGCAGGGAAGTGAATTTGTACCGCATGCGGCGTGGCCGGGCTGTGTTCGACGATGACCTGCGATTTCCCGCGGCTGCCGATGAGGCCTTGTTGGCGACGGCCGCCTTGAGTGAGCCGGCTGGGCGGGTGTCATTCGGGGTGGAGGTGTGGCTGGCCAAGGGGCGCTTGTTTTCGTTGGAGTTCAGCTAATCGCCGACGCGGCTTTTTGCGAACACAAGCCCACGGTCGCTGCCGTTGCAGGTCAGCGAGCTGAAGATCTGGCTCGATCTGTAGCGATGGGCTGGGAGGCATCCGTCTTGCGAGCGAATGCCTCGGCCGAGATGCGCTTCAGCCGTGGCGGGCAAGCCGTTGGTGCATGTTGGCGTTGACCAGGTCGGCTTTGATGCGGTCGGTCAGGTGTCGAATGACCTTGGCTTCCTGCGGCTGCAAAAAGAAGTGGCCGCCCTCGAATACCGTGCTGTCAAAGCCTGCCTGAGTCAGCAGGGACCAGTCAGACAGCGCTTCGGTAGGCACGACCGGGTCATGGCTGCCACCAAGTGCGGAAATCGGCACCGTGCGTAAGCTGTGTTGAGCGACGTACTGTCCATTCAATTCAAAATCGGCGCGCAGCAGGCGAAACACCATCTCCATCAGGTCGGCGTCTTCAAAGACCATGTCGGGGGTGCCGCCGAGGTCGCGCAAGTAGGCGGTGAGTTCGGCGTCGTTCTTGCGATGCAGGGCGTTGCTGTATGCGGCCAGCGGCGGGCGCCTGCCGCTGGTGAACAAACGGGTTACGGTTACGCCGCGTTGCTCCAGCGCCTGCGCCGTGGCAAACGCGAGCGCGGCGCCCATGCTGTGTCCAAACAGGGCGATGGGGCGATCCAGCAACGGTGCGATCGCTGGCAACAGCGCATTGAGCATGGCGCTGACCGAGGTAAAGGGCGTTTCGTAAGCGCGATTGCCGCGGCCCGGCAACTGTATGGGGCAGACCTCGATGAAATCGGGCAACAGCTCGTTCCAGCCGCGATAAGCCAGGGCGGCCCCACCGGCATGCGGAAAACACAGCAGGCGTATGGCGGCCTGTGGGCGTGGTTTGCGGAAAGGGGTCCAGGTCGCGGATGAGTCGCGTGCCTTGGATGTTGCAGCAGCGTGACTGAGCAGGGCAGAGTCGTTCATTGGCACAAACCTTGAGCTTCGCAAATGATTTGTCGACCACTGGCGCCAGGCGTGTAGCAAGCTTCTCGATGGCCGCCCAGATGGCGACTGCTTTGGCGACAGTCGCCGTTTCATCGGGCTCACAAAGCACATCGCGCAGATTGAATCCAGCGCGTATCCAGGATCGACGTATCTGCCAAGTAGTACAGGGGGTGTCGCGAAGGTTTTGTGAAAGCGATGGCTTGCCAGACACGAAAAAACTCACACGCGCCTGGCTGGTGCCGGACGCGTGTGAGTGGTGTCGTCATTCAGCCCTTTACGGACTTAAGTAGGGATTCCAGCCGGCGATAACTCAGGGGAAGCCTCGTCTGCCGTTGGCGTTGATTCGCCAACACGAACCAATCCATTGGCGCGCGGAAAGCTGCAACGTGCAGAGGTCGAGCATTACGGCGAAGTACGATGCATTGGGGTATCGCCAGCATCGCCGCGGACCACACGTTTGACAGAGAAAATTTTGCGGGTTGGGGCCTCGAAACAGCATCAGACGATTCCTAAAAATTCGTCGATGCCATCGGCTGATAGGCATGTCATGGGAGGGCCTGCAGTCAGGCAGTATTTGATTCGCTGAATGCATGGCCACGTTTTCTTAGCAAACGCTTTTCAGGATGCTGCTATTCAGCCTGGCGGTTTCAACCTTGCCTACGGGGGATGGATGCACTTCTCTCCTCGTGCTTGCATTCAAATTAAGGAGAACCGGCGTGAAACGTTTCCTGATCGCTGTAGCGTCACTATCGATGTTTGCTCTTTCAACAGCGGCACTCGCTGCGCCACCGCAGGACCAGGATCACGGCCGCGGCTGGGTCGATGACGGTCATGGGCATGGGCGCGACGACGATCGCCGCGACGATCGCCATGATCAGCGCGATCATGATGACCGCGACCGTGACGATCGTGGCCGCCATGACGATCGCGACCGTCACGACAATGGCTGGCATGCTGGCTGGGACCGTCGCTATGGCCGCGGTGACCATCTGCCTGAGCGTTACCGTGGCCGTGACTACTACGTGGACGACTACCCGCGTTATCACCTGCATGAGCCGCGCCCGGGCTATCGATGGATTCGCGGCGACGGCGGTCAGTTCGTGTTGATCGCCATTACCACCGGAGTCATTGTGGAAGTGCTTTCCGGCAACTGAAGACGACGCTTTTGCTAGTTCACACAGACCCTCGCGCAAGCGGGGGTTTGTGCATTTGAGCTATGGGATTTGCTTGGCCGTCGGTCAGTCAATCGAAAACTTTGATTTTTGCTGTTGCTGGCGCCCGACCTGGCGGGCGCCGTTTTGACCGGCTTGTCAGTGACAAAAAGGCCACCATCCAAACAGGCCCAGCCAATGGCTGGCCAAGCCGCTTGCGTAGAGGCCAAGACCGAATACCGCATGTGTGACAAGGCTGTGGAAGCGCGCGACGTTAGGGCGGGGCGTGCGGCTGGCGGCGATGCCGGCGCCCATGCCTGGTTGCATGAGCAGGAAGGGCGCCGCCACACTACCTATCCCGACGATTAGCGCGGGAACCATGCTGGGGTGACAGGCCCCATCGAGCCCCCAGATGGCGAGCAGCACACCGGCGAATGCGATGCCGGTCAGATAGTGCGCCACCCAGCCGATCAGGCGCTCACCGTGCATGGGTGGCGATGCGCTAATCGGCCGGTGGCGAAAAACTCCTTTCGGCATATAAGCGAACCAGCGGCCGACCATGCGGTAGTCCAGTGCGGGAATGCCCCAGCAGCGTTGCCGGGCCATCGCCCAGAGGTCGACGATGGCCGTCGCGCCGGCTCCGATGAGACAGGCATACACTGCATAGCCGATTGCCTCAGGCATGGGGTGTCGCCGGCGTTGTCGACGATGGGGCATGGGCAACCACCATCCAGCATGCCGCGTTAAAGCGGACTTCCACTCCGTGCACATAGGGATCAAAGGCTGCGCGGACCGTTTCGATGATGCGGCTGCGGGTTGGGTCGTTCACCTGATGCAGAGCCCGGCCAAGGGGGCCGATCCCGGTCAGGTAACGAATCAACTCGCGCTCGGGAAACGCGCAGGCGACATCGACCGGCTGGATATCGATGCCGATCCAGCCGCTTTCCTCCAGCATGCGCTGCAGCCGCCGTTGATCGGCCAAAGCGAGCGGTCCAGGGGCATTCGGCACGCGTGCGGGAAGGTTCGGCAGATACGCTGCGGCCGCGCGCTCGGCCGTGGTCATGAACGGATTGTCTTCAGCGCAACGCCAGGCAACGAAACGGAGCTCGGCATGGGCTCGTGCGGCACGGCGCAAGTTCGCAAATGCCTGCACCGAGTCATCGAAGAACATCACGCCGAAGCGCGACATGATCATGTCGAAACTCGCTGGCTCGAAGGCGTGTGCTTGCGCATCGGCGCAGATGAAGTTGGCGGCTATGCCTTCGTCTTCCGCGCGGACCCGGGCGGCGGCCAGCATCGGCTCGGATATATCGATGCCGGTGCAACGCCCCTGGGCGCCGAGCAGCCGTGCGACAGCGAGCGTGGTGCTGCCGGTGCCGCAGCCGACGTCAAGCACTTGGCTCGCCGATCGGGCGGCGACCGCTTCGACCAGCAAATCTTCAAACGGTTTAAGTATCTGATCAAGCGTGGCTTGCTGCTCGACCCAGGCCTGCCCGGCGATACCGTTCCAAAGCGTGGCCTGCTCGTCAGAGCGCGAAGGGGGTAGGGTCATGTCATGTTCCTTCTTGCTTTCAGTAAGCGGAATCCGCACTGTGCCAACTCAAGTCGACTTGAGGTCAAGAGGGTGAGATACCTGGATATTGCCGAGGTCGTACAGCGCGCCGACGTTCCGGCCTCGACCTTGCGTTTCTATGAGACGAAGGGCTTGATCGCTTCGGTTGGCCGGCACGGCCTGCGTCGCTTGTTCGACCCCAGTGTGCTCGAACGGCTGGCGCTGATCGCGCTGGGGCGCGCCGCCGGCTTTTCGCTGGATGAGGTCGCACACATGCTGGCGCCGGACGGAAAGCTGCGCATTGATCGGCAGATGCTGGTCAGCAAGGCCGATGAGCTGGACAAGACGATCCGCAAACTAAGCATCATGCGCGATGGGCTGCGGCATGCGGCGGTGTGTCCCGCACCCAGTCATATGGAGTGCCCGACGTTTCGTCGCATCCTGCAAGTCGCCGCGTCCGGAGCGATGGCTACGAGGGGCAAGCGAGCGCCGCAACCACCGGCACATTAGCTGCAGCCGTACTTCTGTATGTAGGCTAGATTCAGGCATGCATCGGGTTGTGCGCGAGCCTTGGTAAGGTTTCATCTCATCGTCAACGGCAGCCAGGGGGTGTGCATTGTTTTTTATGCTGTGGGTTGTCGTTGCCTGGGCGACGCTGTTTATCTCCATGCCCAAATGGCTTTCTATCGTTCTTAACTGCGTTTTTATTGGCGCCGGATTGGTGTTGGTGATTTTTGGGTGGGCTGGAGTTACCTGGAACAGCCACATGCAACCAGGGGCGACTGCGGCCAAGTGGGGGCTGGTTGCAGGGGTTTTGCTGCTGCTCTCTCGTGCCAAATATGTGATCTGGCTGGTCATGAAGATTTTTACTGCGACTCCGGAACCGTAATGTGAGGATGGTTGCCCTGCGATGCCGCCTGGTTTGAAACGGGCGGGGTGGAGGTCGTCACACCCCTTCTGTCTCAATAGCCGCGCTCGATATCGACGATGCCGCTGATGATCTCGCCACGCATGAGTGCGCGAATCTTTCGCACGATCTGCTGCACGCTTTCGTTGCGTAAGGTGTCGGCCGAACAATGCGGTGTGATGGCGATGCCTGGGTGGCTCCAGAACGGATGCTGGACTGGTAGCGGCTCTTGCTGAAAGACGTCGAGCGTTGCTGCGCTCAGCTGTCCATTCGCCAGGGCGTTCAATAAATCGTTTTCGACCAGGTGCGCGCCGCGTGCGACGTTGATCAGATAGGCGCCGGGGGCGAGCTTTGCAAAGGTATGCGCGTTGAGTATGCCATCGGTATCGGGCGTGCTCGGTAAAAGGTTTACCAGCACCTTTACCCCATGCAGAAAGGTGTCGAACTGACTATCGCCGGCATAGCAGTCCACCCCGTCGATGTATTTGGGGCTACGACTGAAGCCACGTATGGGCATGCCGAAGCTAGCCAGCACCTTGGCCACGTGAGCGCCCAAGACACCCAGGCCCAGCACGCCAACCGTGAACGTGGCGCGCGGATGCGGTTCAAGCACATGCCATTGGTGTTCTGCCTGCAAGCGGGCGTATTCATCGAAGCGGCGCATGTACCGCAGGACAGCATGGCTGACGTACTCGGCCATCTGCGCTGCCATGCCGGTGTCTTCGAGCCGTACCAGCAAGGCATGTTTCGGCAGGGTGCCTGGATGTTCGCGTTCGAGCCCGAGCATGGCATCGACGCCCGCGCCCAGGTTGAATACCGCACGCATATCGTCGCGGCCGAGAAAGAACGCTTGCGGCGGACGCCAGGCCACGGCGAAATCCGCCGGCGCCGTGTCGCCGGGTTGCCAGTGGCGTACCTCTGCCTCGGGTAACGCCTGCGAGAAATCATCCAGGCTGGCGGCGAAGCGCGGGTGTTGTGTGTATAGCAGGAGTTTCATGCGCGACACGCATCGCGATGGGGCCTGCCATGGTTTGGATCAACGCTGACCGAATCGGGTTTGACTCGCGGGCGAGCCAGGCCGCTTTGCACAGATATCAACACGCACATCCTTGGGGGAAAACTTCGCAATATTATGATCAGAGATGACATTGCCGTGGCGATGACTAGACCGCGCGGCTGGCACGGGCCTAGCGGGTGATCTTTCTTATGCCCGGTCATCAAGGCGTGACGCTAAAAGCGCGCTATGCGGGCCCGCTGTGATTTTTTTCGCCGGGCAGCGAATCATGGGGTAATAGCGGGGATGCGAGCCACCATGGCGATGACTGAGTTACAGCGAGGCTTTGAAGTGCTGCTGCGTGAGCACCAGAAGATCGTGTTCAAGGTGGCCGCTATCTATGCGCGTCAGGCGGAAGACCGGCATGACCTGGCGCAAGAGATCTGCGCCCAGTTATGGCGCTCGTTCAGCAGCTACGACGAGCGGCGGGGCCGCTTTTCCACCTGGATGTATCGCATTGCGCTTAATGTGGGCATTTCGCATGCACGGCGTGAGCGTGGGCAGGGCGAGCGGTTTGAGCCTTTGGACGAATATCTGCTCGATACCTTGGGCGGCGGCACGCCGATAGCCGAAGCGGACGAGCGGTTGCCGCAGCTGCATGCTTTTATTGCGCAGCTCGACGCGCTGCATCGCGCCTTGATCCTGCTTTATCTTGAAGACCGCAGTTACGCCGAGATCGCCGAAATCCTCGGTATCAGCGAAACCAATGTGGCCACCAAGATCAATCGCATCAAGCAACGCCTGCGCGTTCAGATGCGCGCGGACGAAACGTTTACGACGGGAGCATGAGCCATGGAACTCGATGACTTTAAACAAGCCTGGCAAGCGCTGGATCGCCGGCTTGAGCAGCAGCATACGTTGAACGCTTTGCTGTATCGGGAAACGCGATTAGACAAGGCGCGTCGTAGTTTGCGGCCGCTGGTCTGGGGGCAGCGCCTGCAAATCGTCGCCGGTGTTTGTGTGATGTTGTTATTCGCGCCGTTCTGGCTGGCGCATCTGGATAAGCTGCATCTGATGTTGTCGGGGCTGGCGCTGCATGTGTATGGGCTGATGTTTGTGTTGTCTGCGGCGCGCAATCTGTACCTGGTCACGCGCATTGATTACGCAGAGCAGGTGCTGGATATCCAGCGGCAATTGAGCACCTTGCAGGCATGGCGGGAGCGGGTCGAGTGGCCGGTGTTTGCGATCATCGGCTGCTTTATCTGGGTGCCGCTGATACTGGTGATATTTGCCTGGATGGGGGCCGATGTATGGGCCAACGCGCCGATCGTGGTGTGGAGCTGGATCGCTAGCGCCTTTGGCTGTTTGCTGATGCTCTGGGGCATCGTGCATTGGATGCGCCGCAGCGGGCGTGAGCGTGCACTTCAGCGCAGCAAATCGGGCAAGTCGGTTTATCGCGCGGAAAGTGAGCTTGACGAGTTGGCGCGCTTCGAGCGTGAGGGGCTGGCTTAGGGCGAATGGGTTGGCTGGACCAGGCTTATCGGTTTACATACGCATGCGTACGGTGCTGTTAGACTACGCGCTCGCCCGTAACCGATGTTGTGCCGATGAGTCCTACTTTATTTCGCCGGTTGATGAACCTGTGGCCGCCTTTTTTCTTCAACAGCATCAAGATCACCCACATCTCCGATGATTGGAGTGCGGTCACGGTACGGCTGAAGTTACGGCCATGGAACCGCAATTACGTCAAGACGCAGTTCGGCGGAAATATGTTCGCCATGACCGACCCATTCTGGATGCTGTTGGTGATGCATCAGCTCGGTCGCGATTACTACGTGTGGGACAAGGCCGGGGCGATCGAATTCGTGGCGCCGGGGCGTGAGGATGTCTACGCCCATTTCGTGCTCGATGAAGCGACCGTTGCAAGCCTACGCCAGCAAGCTGCCTCGGGCGAAAAGGTGCTGCGCTGGTTCGATGTGGATGTGACGACGGCGCAAGGCGAGGTGGTGGCCAAAGTGCGCAAGCAGGTTTACATCCGTTTGAAAAACAACCTGCGCGAAGGCAAATAGTTTCGCTTCTTGCTGGATGACAAGGCGGTGGAGTCGGCGGTGCCCCACTGGCCTGCCGAGCACCTGTCTATTCTTGTACGGAAGCTGGTTCTGGTTCGCGGCGAAGACATGCTGCTCGAAACCGCGCTATGCCTGGGTAAGTGTCAGTTACGACGAGTGCAGCCAATGACCATCCCGCGCGGGTCGCCGCCGCGGGATGGTTTACCTTGCGTTGGCGCTGTTGCCGGCAAGAGGGCGATCAGAACAGTAGCGAAGCCATGCGGCGGCGGTAGCGTCCCACCAGCTCAGCATCGTCAAGTGTGCTGAAGGCCGCCAGCAGGCGTTTTTTGCCTTGGCCGTCATTCCAGTCGCGAGCGTGCTGGAGAATCGCCAGGAATTGATCCAGTCCGGCGGCGGCATCGTCTTCCAGCAGCAGGCGCACGCCGAGCAGGTCGCGGGCCTGCCAGTCGTTGCCATCGGTTTGTACCCGCTGATGCAATTCGCTTAACGAAGGGGCTCCGTGCACTGCGCGGGCGAGCTCGAGCTGGTTGCGCAGGCGCACGGCGCGGGCATCGGTGGCCAGGTTGACAGGCAACGCGGCCAGCCCGGCCTCGGCTGTATCGACGTGCCCGGCGCGCATCTGCGCCAGGGCCAGGTCGAGTTTCAATTCATGGCGCTCTGGCTCGGCGGCGATGGCTTGTTGCAGACGTTCGACGGCTTGCTCAGGGCTTTCGGGCGCCTCTTCGATCACTTCGTCGACCGGCGCGCCTTCAAGCGGTTGCAGGTGGCGCGACAAAAATTCGCGCAGCTTGCCTTCGGGCAGCGCCCCGGCAAAGCCATCGAGCACCTGGCCGTCTTTCACCAGCATCACGGTGGGAATACTGCGGATGCCGAACATGCCGGCCAGCTGCTGGTGCTGGTCGACATCGACCTTGCCCAGGCGAAAGGCGCCGTTGTACTCGGCGGTAAGCTTTTCCAGCATCGGGCCCAGGGTTTTGCATGGCTCGCACCAGCTGGCCCAGAAATCGATCAGTACCGGCGTATTCAGTGAGGCTTGCAGTACCTCGGTTTCGAAGTTGTCCTCAGCCACGTCGAATACATGGGGATTGGCAATCGTGGCACTCACGGCAAAACTCCTGAATTAGCGGGTCGCCCAAGAATCAGGGCACTGCGCAGCATATCAAGGGTGGCCGCGGCGGCGGGAGCGCATGGCGGCAGGCGGGCGTTGAGCAGGTTCGCCGGTTGCCGCGATAACGGTGGTGGGCTGGCGTTTCGCCGGCTCTAAGCCGTCAGTCATACGCTGAAGCGCAGTCTCGCATTCACCGTTTGTCGCCGGGATTTGCGAGAATCGCCGTCATGACCGCTCCGCTGATGATCTGCGAACACTGCGACACCGTTTATCAACGGCGCGAGCTGGTGTGCGGCGAAGTGGCGCGCTGTGTCCGTTGCGATGCGGTGTTGGAGCGATATCACCGTTTTAGCGTCAGCAGCATGCTGGCGTTGGTGCTGACGGCGCTGGTGGTGTTCGTGCAAGCCAATGTCTGGCCGATCGTGACGCTGGGCTTGAACGGGCAACTGGTCAGCACCCGGCTGTGGGGCACCATTGTGATGATGTGGAACGACCATTCGCAGGTCGTGGCGGTACTGGCGGCGGCGACGCTGTTTTTCTTTCCGCTGGGCAAAATGCTGTTGCTGGGCTGGGTGTTGTGGTTTGCGCGCAAGGGTCAACGGGCGCCGGGTTTTCGCTGGGCGATGCTGGCCTTGCATCACATCAAGCCATGGACGATGAGTGAGGTGTTCGTGCTCGGTGCGCTGGTCGCCATCGTCAAGGCGCATGTGTATTTCGATGTGATTCCCAATGCCGGCATCTTTGCCTATGCGGTGATGATGTTGCTGATTACCGTGTTTGCCGGCATCGACCTGCGCAAGCTGTGGGATATGACGGCGGAGCGTGCCGCGTGAGCAGCCGCTTGCCCCGTGCCAGCGAATTGGGCCTGATCGGTTGTCATGTGTGCGGCCTGGTTTGCCGCGATAACGATCTGGACGAGGCCGCCTGCCCGCGTTGCGGCTCGCCCCTGCATCGGCGCAAGCACGCCAGCTACATACGGACCTGGGCACTGCTGATCGCGGCCTTTCTTTTATACATTCCTGCCAATCTGCTGCCGATCATGCGTACGGTGAGCGTCGGCGACGTGGATGACAACACCATCCTCAGCGGCGTGATCGAGCTATGGGTAAAGGGCTCGCCGGATCTTGCGGTAATCGTCTTCACCGCCAGCATCGTGGTGCCGATGTTGAAGTTTTTTGCCATGACGACGCTGCTGGTGAGCGCCCATCGCCGTTCAGGTTGGGCGCAACGCCAGCGTGCCAAGCTGTATCGGTTGGTGGAGCTGATTGGCTATTGGTCCATGCTCGATGTGTTTGTGGTGGCCTTGCTCACGGCACTGGTGCAATTTGGTTTGCTGAGCCTGGTCGAGCCGTTGCCCGGCGTGGTTTTTTTTGGCCTCACGGTGGTGCTCACCATGCTGGCTTCGATGAGTTTTGACCCGCGATTGATTTGGGATAGTAGGGATACCCATGACTGACGAACACAAGCCCCAAGCCGGTGACGACCTGCCGCAGCCGGTCATCCGCCATCGCCGGGTCAGTGTGTCGCTGATCTGGCTGGTGCCGATCCTGGCGGCCATCGTGGGCTTGTCGCTGGTCATTCACTCGTGGCGGCAGGCGGGGCCGGTCATCACCATCAGTTTTCAGAGCGCCGAGGGCCTGGACGCCGGCAAGACGGTGGTGAAGTTCAAGAACGTGGTCATCGGCCGGGTTACTTCGATCCGCCTGAGCAGAGACCGTGGCCATGTCGAGGCCAAGGTCGACCTGGACAATAGCGCCGAGGGCTTTGCCACCGCCGATACGCGGTTCTGGGTGGTGCGCCCGCGCATTGGCCTGGGCGGCGTGTCGGGTGTGGATACCTTGTTCTCGGGGGCCTTTATCGGTGCCGACGTGGGCGAATCGAAAGAGCCCAAGACCGAATTCACCGGGCTGGAATCGCCCCCGGCGATCACCCATGGCGCGCCCGGCAAGCGCTTTACCTTGCATGCCGATGACCTCGGTTCGTTGGATATCGGCTCGCCGGTGTATTACCGGCGCATCCAGGTCGGCCGGGTGGTGGCTTATCAGCTGGATAAAGACGGCAAGGGCGTATCGCTGCAAATCTTTGTCGACGGGCCGAACGATCAGTTTGTTACCGAATCCACCCGTTTCTGGAATTCCAGCGGCGTCGATGTGTCGCTGGGCGCTGACGGGCTGAAGTTCAATATGCAGTCGCTGGCCACCGTGCTGGCCGGCGGCGTGGCCTTCCAGGAGCCGCTGGGGCCGCATGAAACCACCCCCGCGGTGGCCGATGCGGAATACCGCTTGTTTAGCGAGCAGGTCAGCGCGATGGCGCCGCCGGATGGCGAGCCGCGCTATATCCGTATGCGTTTCGATCATTCGCTGCGCGGTCTTGCCGTGGGTGCGCCGGTGGAGTTCCAGGGCATCAACTTTGGCCGCGTGGTGTCGATCAATCTCGATTATGACGAGAAGGCGCAGCGCTTCCCGTTGATTGTCGGTGCGGTGATTTATCCGCAGCGCCTTGGCCGCGCCTTCCAGAAACTCAGCGCCCTGGCCTTGGCCAAGGGTGACGACGCGCAGCTGTCGCAGATGATGGGGACGTTGATCCAGCATGGTCTGCGTGCGCAGGCGCGTACCGGCAACCTGCTGACCGGGCAGCTGTATATCGCGCTGGATTTCATACCGAACGCGCCCAAGGTCAATTACGACCCGACCGTGCGGCCGTTTGAAATGCCGACGGCGCCGGGCAGCTTCGACAAGCTGCAAGAACAGATGGCGCAAATCGTCGACAAGATCCAGAAGATTCCCTTCGACAGTATCGGCAAGCATCTCGACGAGACGCTGGGTGAGCTGGGCGGCACGCTCAAGCAGGTCAACAGCCAAGTGCTGCCCGAGTTCAAGAACACCTTGCAGGGGGCGCAGCAGACCATGGGCAATGCGAACAATGCGCTGTCGGCAGACTCGCCCTTGCAGCAGAATCTCGGCAGCACCTTGCAAGAGCTGCAACGCACGGCGCGCTCCTTGCGGGTACTGACCGATTACCTGGGCGGACAGCCCGATGCGCTGATTCGCGGCAGACAAACCGACCCCGCGCCGGCCAAGTTCGCGGCACCAGCCAAGTCACCGCAGCAAGAGAGCAAGCCATGATCCGTATCGCCTATCGTCCCTTGTTGCTCGCTGCGGCGTTGGTGCTGTCGGGCTGCTCTTCGGCGCCGCTGCATTACTACACGCTGGTGCCTGCGGCGAGTGAGTTCGTACCGACCGCGACCCATGCTGCGATCAACGTGCCACCGGCCCCGTTCCAGTTCGAGCTGCTGCCGGTGACCGTGCCGGCGCAAGTCGATCAGCCGCAACTGGTGGTGCGTCAAGGCGGGCAGGGTGTGGCCGTACTCAATGGCGAGCGCTGGATCGCACCGCTGGGTGACGAGGTGCGCAGCGCGCTTTCCGCCGAGCTGGCTCGCGAGCTGCATACCCAGGATGTCAGCGGCCTGCCGGCGAGCGGCAAGCCGGTGTTGCGGATCAAGCTGGATCTGCGCCGCTTCGATTCCGAGCCGGGCCGCTACGCCTTGATCGATGCGGCCTGGAGTATGCGCTCGCTCAAGGGCGGCGCCACGCTGGCCTGTACCAACCGGATCAGCGAGACCGTGGACGCCGGCTACGATGCCCTGGTCCAGGGTCATCAGCGTGCGATTGCCCGGCTGGCGGCACAAATCGCTAGCGCTGCGGGGCCGTTGGCGGCGGGGCAGACGCCAGCCTGCCCGGCTGACAGCTGACGCACTGATCTTGCGGCCGGTCGCCGCGCCATGCGGCTTGGCTGGTGCGTGTTTTTGCAACGCCGGGCTTGGCGCTAGGCCGACGCTCGGCTAGTCTGCTGTGTTCCCCGCGGCCGCCGGCAAATGCCAGCGCAAGGCCGCCAAAGCTCAATCGGCGCTGGAATGATGCAGGATATTCAAGACCAAGTAACGAACCAGGATGCGGTCGGCGGTTACGACCCGCAGGCCGTGGAAGCGGCTGCCCAGCAATATTGGACCGCCAAGCATGCGTATGAGGTCAAGGAAGACACTTCCAAGCCCAAGTTCTATTGCCTCTCGATGCTGCCATACCCCTCCGGTGCGCTGCACATGGGGCATGTGCGCAACTACACCATTGGCGACGTGATCAGCCGCTATCAGCGGATGAATGGCAAAAACGTGCTGCAGCCGATGGGCTGGGATGCGTTCGGCCTGCCGGCGGAAAACGCCGCGATCAAGAACAACACCGCACCGGCTGCCTGGACCTACCAGAACATCGAGCATATGCGCGGCCAGTTCCAGCGCATGGGCTTCGCCTACGACTGGACCCGCGAATTCGCCACCTGCCGCCCGGACTACTACCGCTGGGAACAGTTGATGTTCACCCGGCTGATGAAAAAGGGCATGGCCTACCGCAAAAATGCGGTGGTCAACTGGGATCCGGTGGACAACACCGTGCTGGCCAACGAGCAAGTCATCGATGGCCGCGGCTGGCGTTCCGGCGCCCTGGTGGAAAAACGCGAGATTCCGCAGTGGTTTCTGAAGATCACCGATTACGCGCAAGAGCTGCTTGATGGTCTGGACACGCTGCCCGGCTGGCCCGATGCGGTGAAAACCATGCAACGCAACTGGATCGGCCGTTCCGAAGGCCTGGAAATCCAGTTCGCGGTCGAGGGTGAGGCTGAGCCGTTGACCGTCTTCACCACGCGCCCCGACACCTTGATGGGGGTGACTTTTGTTTCTATCGCCGGCGAGCATCCGCTGGCGATCAAGGCCGCCCAGGGCAATGCGGCGCTGGCGGATTTCCTGGCCGAACTCAAACACGGTGGTATTTCCGAAGCCGAGCTGGAGACGCAAGAAAAGCGCGGCATGGATACCGGCCTGCGCGCCATCCATCCGGTCAGCGGCGATCGCGTGCCGGTGTATGTCGCGAACTTTGTCTTGATGGGATACGGCACCGGTGCGGTGATGGCGGTGCCCGGGCACGATCAGCGCGATTTCGAGTTCGCGCACAAATACAAGCTGCCGATCAAGCAAGTGATCGGCTTGGCTGCCGGCGCGTCGGACAAGCCGTTTGACGCCAGCGTCTGGCAGGACTGGTACGTCGATAAGAGCCGTGCCGATCTGCTGGTGGTCAATTCCGGTGCGCTGGACGGCAAGAACTATCGCGAGGCGTTCGATTTTCTCGCCAGCAAACTGGAAGGCGAGGGCAAAGGTCAGCGCCGCGTCAATTGGCGTTTGCGCGACTGGGGGGTTAGCCGCCAGCGCTATTGGGGTTGCCCGATTCCGGTGATTTATTGCCCGACCTGCCAGGCCGTGCCGGTGCCGGAAGATCAGCTGCCGGTGGTGCTGCCGGAGGATGTGGCGTTTTCGGGGATTCTGTCGCCGATCAAGGCCGACCCCGAGTGGCGCAAGACCACCTGCCCGCAATGCGGCGGCCCGGCCGAGCGCGAAACCGACACCTTCGACACCTTTATGGAGTCGAGCTGGTACTACGCGCGCTACACCAGCCCAGGCGCCAACGAACAGGTCGACGAGCGCGCCAACTACTGGCTGCCGGTGGATCAATACATCGGCGGTATCGAGCACGCCATCCTGCATCTGCTGTATTTCCGCTTCTATCACAAGCTGATGCGTGACGCCGGGCTGGTCCACGCCGATGAGCCGGCGACCAATCTGCTGTGCCAGGGCATGGTGATCGCCGATACGTTTTATCGCGAGAACGCTGACGGCTCGAAAGACTGGTTCAATCCCGCGGCTGTCGACATGCAGCGCGACGAGCGTGGCCGGATCATCGGCGCCAAGCTGATTGCAGACGGTAAGCCGGTCAGCATCGGCGGCACCGAGAAGATGTCCAAGTCGAAGAACAACGGTGTCGATCCGCAAACCATGGTGAGCAAGTTCGGCGCCGATACGGTGCGCTTGTTCTCGATGTTCGCCGCGCCGCCGGACCAGTCGCTGGAATGGAGCGACGCGGGTGTCGAGGGCATGTCGCGCTTCCTGCGCCGTTTCTGGCGTGAGGTGACCACGCATGCCGCGGGGCCGGATCACGCCGTGGTCGATCCGGCCGCGCTGGATGCCGGCCAGAAAACCCTGCGCCGCCAGTTGCACGAGACCATTCAAAAGGTCAGTGACGATTTCGGTCGCCGTCACGCCTTCAATACGGCGATTGCCGCGTTGATGGAGCTGCTGAACGCCTTGCAGAAATTCAACGACGCCAGCGAGCAGGGCCGTGCGGTACGTCACGAGGCGCTGGAGGTGATGGTGCTGTTGCTCAATCCCGTGGTGCCGCATGTCAGCCATGCGTTGTGGCAGACGCTGGGCCGCCCCGAGAGCGTGCTGGAAGATCAGTCCTGGCCGCAGGTCGATGCCGCGGCGCTGGTTCGCGACTCGTTGACCCTGGCAGTTCAGGTCAATGGCAAATTGCGCGCTACCATTGAGGTCGCCGCCAACGCTTCGAAAGAAGAGGCCGAGGCGCTGGCCCGCGCACATCCGCATGTGGTCGCTTTTCTGGAAGGCCAAACCGTGCGCAAGGTTATCGTGGTGCCCGGCAAGATCGTCAACATCGTCGCAGGATGAGAGTTATGAATCGTCTGGTTCAGTTCAGTATGAAAGCTTCATGGCTGCTGATGTCGGCGCTTGCATTGACGGCGTGCGGCTTTCACCTGCGCCAGAGCGCGGCATTGCCACCGGCGATGCAGCGCGTGCATCTCGTCGTCAATGGCGGCGGCGATTTGCAGCGCGGTATGGCGCGTGCCCTGAACGCTTCCGGGGTAAACGTCGAGGAGAAAGGCGGCCCGGGTATCGCTGAAATGCGTATACCGGTTGCGACATTCAGCACCGAAACCCTTAGCGTCGGCAGTTACGCGCAGGTCACCGAATACGCCAGCCGCTACCACGTGCTGGTCAGCGTGAGCGATAGCAACGGCGAGGTGTTGCTGCCGGAGCAGAACATCAATATGTCGCGCGAGTTCAGCTACGACGCCACCAATCCGATCGGTAACGCATCGCAGATCGAGCAGATCCAGCGCAGCCTCAACGATGACATGGTGCAGTCGATCCTGTTCCGCTTGCAGGCGGCGGCCAAACCAAAAGCTACCCCGACGGTCGCTCCGGCGGCGGCGTCCAGCACCAACTAAACCATGCCGTTGAATCCCGTCCAATGGCAAAAGGCGCTGGCCGCTGACAGCCTGCGCCCGGTTTACCTGCTGGCCGGTGAGGAGTTGCTGGTGCTCGAGGCTGCCGATGCCCTGCGTGCGCAAGCGCGCAAGCTGGGTTATGCCGAGCGTGAAGTACTGGAAGTGGGTAGCCACTTCGATTGGAACGACCTGGCTCGCGCCGCTGCCGGCATGTCGTTGTTCGCCACCCGGCGCTTGCTCGATCTGCGCTTGCCGACCGGGCGTCCAGGCACCGAGGGCGCCAAGGCGATCAACGAGTTCTGTGCCAACCCGCCACCCGATGTAACCCTGCTCATCACCGCGATGGACTGGAGCAACAAACACGAGGGCGCGTGGACCAAGAACCTCGACGCAGCGGGTGCACTGGTGGTGTTCAATGCACCACGACCGAACGAGTGGGCGGGCTGGATCAGCGCTCGCTTATCCTCGCGCGGACTCTCCGCGACGGCGGATGCTGCCGCATTGTTGGCTGAGCGGGTGGAAGGCAACCTGCTCGCCGCCGCGCAGGAGATCGACAAATTGGTCGTGCTGCACGGTGAAGGAAAAATCAGCACCGCCGAAATGGAAAACCTGGTTGCCGACAGCGCCCGCTACGATGCCTTCAAACTCACCGATGCCGCCTTTGCCGGCGAAGGTGGCCGTGCCTTGCATATTCTTGCCGGGCTGCGTGCCGAAGGCGATGAGCTGATTGCCTTGATGGGTTGGCTGGTCAATCAATTGCAGTTGGCGTTGCGTTTGGCCAATGCCCGCGATTTCGCTGCGCAGGCGCGGGTCGAGCGCTTATGGCCGGCGCGCGAGCAATTATTTCGCAAGGCGCTGCGCCGCGCACCGCGTGAGCATTGGCTGCAATGCCTGGCTCGTGCCGCGCGTATCGACCGTATGGCCAAAGGCCGCGAACAAGGTGAGCCGTGGCTCGAAGCCGAGCGCTTGATCGCCACGATTGCCGAGCCGCGGGCAGCACAGGTATTGGGATGAGCGGTTGGCGCCGCGACGTGGCTGCCTGGGTGGGCCTGCTGCGCAAAGGAGCGCTAGCCAAGGCGAAGGAGTCATGACGTGCAACCCTTAGCCATTTTCGGCGGCACCTTCGATCCGGTCCATCTGGGCCACCTTAGCGTGGCCTGGGAAGCCTCGGAATTGCTTGATGCCGAAGTGCGTTTGATGCCCGCCAGCGTGCCTCCGCACCGCCCGCCGCCGAGTGCGAGCGCCGCGCAGCGAGTGGCGATGCTGCACGCCGCGCTACAAGGACAGTCGCGACTCACGCTGGATCTGCGCGAGCTGGAACGCAGTGGTCCTTCCTATACCATCGATACCTTGATCGAGCTGCGGGCGGAGCAGGGCGATCGTCCACTGGTATTGCTGATCGGTGCCGATGCTTTTGCCGGATTAAGCAGCTGGCATCGTTGGATCGAGCTTTTCGATATCGCGCATATCGGGGTACTGAATCGTCCGGGCATGTCGGTTGAGTTGCAGGTGGAACTGGCGATTCAAAAGGCGGTGCGGCATATCGACGATGCCGCGGTGTTGCGTGCGTTGCCTGCCGGAAAAATCATCGATCTTGCGGTGACGCCGCTGGAGATTTCCGCAACGCGTATTCGTGAGTTGCTCGCCGCCGGGCGCGATCCGCGCTACCTGCTGCCGAGTGGATTGTTTGACGATCCGGCGCTGCTGCAGCCTTATCGCGGTTGAATTCGCTGCAAGCTTTCTTACCAAGGGACGGGATCAAGATGCTACGTAAAAAGCGATGGCTCATGGCCTTGCTGTGTTGCTGGATCTATCCGCTGGCGACGCCGGCCGATGCGGCGGCGAAGTCGCCGACGCATATCGTTTGGCCGGATGGCTGGCGCGTCACCGCCACGCCGCTACCCGCTATTCTCAACAAGCCCGGCAAGCTCGGGGAAAGCTGGGAGGCGTTGAAAACCGATGCCGCCACCGGCGAAGGAGTCGCGGAGATATCGTTCGTTCGACTGGCTGTCATCACCGGCGATGATTCCGAGCTACACGCTAAATTTTTGAACGTGCAGCAATCCTATCGTCAAGGTTATCTGGCCAGGTCCCTGCAACTGGATTGCGATAACGGCAAGCCAGGCACCTTGGACACTTTGCCATCACTGGCCAGTACCTGTGACGTACACAATGGCGCCAAGCTAGTAGCGCGGCAGTTAATGGTCACAGCGATAGGAAACGGCTATGTCTACAACCTTTTGTATACGGCGCCGGCGAGTAGCTACGCGAATTATCTGCATGATTTCGAGTCAGTACGTGCCAGCATACGTATCGATGACAAGCCATGATTCGTGAGACGGTCACCCGGCGCGGGGGATAAACCGTAGCGCGACCGAGTTCATGCAGTAGCGCAGCCCGGTCGGTTTCGGGCCATCGTCGAACACATGGCCTAGATGGCTATCACAGCCCGCACAGCTCACGGCGATACGCTCCATGCCCAAGGTGCTGTCGCTGTGTTCGATCACATTGGCCTTGGCAATCGGCTGCCAGAAGCTCGGCCAGCCGGTGCCGGAATCGAACTTGGTCGATGCATCGAACAACGCGGTATCGCAACCGGGACAGCGGTATAAACCCTTGGCGTGCTGGTTCCGGTACTGGCCGCTGAAGGCGCGCTCGGTGCCTTCACGGCGCATCACGTAGAACGCGTCGTCGCTGAGCCGCTGCCGCCATTGCGTTTCGCTCAGTACCAGCTTGCGTACCCGGCAGGGGCCGAGATGGTGGCCGTCGTCATCGGCAAAGCATTCCAGCAGCACATCAGGTGCCGCCGCTGACACTGTCGGGGCTGCATCGGCATGCGCCAGCAGCTTGCGTGCCCAGCTGCCGCCGAGCACCACGGCGGCGCCGCCAAGTACGGCAGCGCGCAGGAAGTGGCGGCGACGGGCAATGAGTGCTTGTTGATCAGAACGTGACATGAGGATGCTCCACGTGGACTCAGCCGAAGGTAAAGGCGTAGGCCTGTACGCCGGGGTCGAGGAATTCGATGTCGAACAAGCGCTCGCCATTGCCGTTGGCCTGGCGGATCAATTGATACAGGCGTTGTTCGGTGACGCTGCCGTTGCCATCGGCATCGGTATCCATGCCGTGATCAGCGCCCGGTGCTTTGCCGTCGATGCGGACCCGAAAGCGCACTGCTTTGCCGTCGTTGCCCGGGCCGAGTACCAGGTGCAGGTCGCGGCCGCGAAAACGATAGACGATGTGACCGCCGGCTTGCTCCAGTTGCGCGCTTTCGTGGTGAACGGTCCAGCGGCCAGCCAGGCTCCATTGGTTGGAGCTCAACGCGGCTGGCGCGTGGTAGTCCCATGCATCGTCGTTGGCCAGCTTGCCGCCAGCGAAATTCGCGGCGCGCTGGTAACCGACGTAGGTTTCCGGTGAGCGGTCGGGATCACCCGAGCCCGCCGCCTCGGCACCCTTGGCACCCGGTTGCACGTAACCGCCCGGCAGGTTGGTCTGGCCGGCTTCGGTCAGCAATTGGCGGATCACATCCTCGCTTTGCGCGTACTCGCCTTCGCCGAAATGGTGATGGCGGATCTGCCCTTTGTTGTCGATGAAATAATGCGCCGGCCAATATTCGTTGTTAAAGCCTTTCCAGATGGCGTAGTCGTTATCGAGCGCGACGGGGTAGTTCACGCCGAGATTGCCGATGGCCTTGGCGACGTTGTCGGGTGTTTTCTCGAAAGCGAATTCCGGCGCATGCACACCAATCACCACCAGGCCGTGATCTTTGTATTTGTCGGCCCAGGCGCGCACATAAGGCAGCGCACGGATGCAATTGATGCAGGAGTAAGTCCAGAAATCGACCAGCACCACCTTGCCGCGCAGCGATTGCGTGCTGAGCGGTGCGCTGTTGAACCACTGCGTGGCACCGGCCAGCGACGGCATCTCGCCTTCGACCGGCAGCGGCTCGCCGGCCTTCAGTTCAGGTTGCGGCGCCGGTGCGGGGCGTACCGCATTGACCAGCTGTTGTTCGATGCCGCCGGTACTGGCCAGCGACAGCCGCGTCAGCAAACCGGTATCCAGCCCCAGCGCAATCGCGGCCACGCCCGCCAGAACCAGCACGCCCAATGCACGGCGTACCCATTCGCCGGTGCCGAGCGAGCGCTTCATCAAGGCAAACACCTTGCCGCCGATGAGCAGGGCCAGGCCCAGCGAGGTCGCTGCGCCGGCGGCATAGGTGAGTAACAGCAAGGTGGTCTGTACACTGGCGCCATTGAGTGCGGCGCCGGTCAGCAGCAGGCCAAGAATCGGGCCGGCACAAGGTGCCCAGAGCAAGCCGGTGGCGACGCCGAGGGCGGCGGCAGAAAACACCGAGTCGTTGTCGGCACCGCTGCGTTGGGTGAGCTTATTGCCTAGTGCCACAAAGGGGCGGCTGACCCATTCGGCAAAATGCGCTGAAAGCAGGGTCAGGCCCAGCACTGCCAGCACCGCCATGGCAATGACGCGGCCATATTGATTGGCATGAATCGCCCAGCTACCACCCACTGCCGCCAGTGTGGCGACCAGCGCAAAGGTCAAGGCCATACCCAGCAGCATCGGCAGGCCGTTGCGCATGAAGGGACGGTCCGAGCGCGCGAACACGAACGGCAGCACCGGCAAGATGCAAGGGCTGAGGATAGTCAGCACGCCGCCCAGATAGGCAAGGATCAATACGAGCATAAGAAGTAGCGTCCATCGGAGAGGTTCATTGGGGTATTCGCCAAGGGTGGGGCTGGGGTTACGTGGGTTGAGAGCGGGGAACGGGGGATGGGGAACAGGGAACGCGAGAGTTGAGGGGGCGTTTAAGCTCTACGTTCTTTTTTCATCTTTTTGCTTTTCTTTGATTCTGCTCTTGCTTTATGGCCTCTGCTTTTTAGGCTTTTCCCCGTTCCCCGTTCCCCGTTCCCCGTTCCCCGTTCCCCGTTCCCCGTTCCCCGTTCCCCGACCGAAGTAACCCTTTCCCCGCCCGCAGCGAACCCCTCATTAAGCACTCGATGCGAGGTAATGATGAGGTTCGGCTTGACGGCTACCGGCACGATAGGTCTAGATGGCGGTTTCCCCGCATGGGGCGAGCGTCGGTCAAGCGTGTCTAGCGAACCTGTCAGCGCCAAAGAGCAATCCGAGCAACGCCGTATGGCGTGGATGGCGGCTGCGCAAGCGGGTGATCGGCGGGCATATGAGCGGCTTCTGGCCGATTCGGTGGCGTTGATCCGCAGCGTGGCGCGGCGGCAAGGTGTGGCGGTGGATCTGCTCGATGACGTAGTGCAGGAAACGCTGCTTACGGTGCACCGGGTACGTCATACCTATGACCCGACGCGTTCTTACGATGCCTGGCTGGCGGCGATTGCCAGCCGTCGGGCGATCGACGCATTGCGTAGCCATGGCCGCCGCGATCGCCGTGAAGCCTCTGATTCGGAGGCGCTGGAAAGTTACCCAGACAGTGGTGATGCCTCGACCGAAACCGAGCGTACGCAGCAGGCCAAGTATTTGCGCGAGGCGATTGCCGAGCTGCCGCCGGGGCAGCGCGAAGCCGTCGAGCAACTGGGTTTGAAGGAGCAGTCGTTGGCCGAGGCGGCCGAGCACACCGGTCGTAATACCGGTGCGTTGAAAGTGAATTTGCATCGCGCGCTGAAGGCGTTGCGTAACCGTTTGTATAGAGAGCCTTAGAGGAATGTCCGAGCTGAGTCGCCACGACAGTCTGATCAACACGCTCGGCGCGGAGCTGGTGCCGGTGCGGCGCTTGCTGCCGCCGTGGCGGCGCACGCTGGGCTGGCTGCTCGCGGTGTTCGCGATCGCCGTGGTGTTGTTGATGCTTAATGGCGTCGTCGGTATGCAGCGACGCTGGGCCGGCACGCCCGATCTGGCCTGGGCCGGCGTGGGCGCCATCATCACCATGATCAGTGCCGCCTGGGCAGCGTTTGCCTTGGGTGTGCCCGGACGCTCTGCGGCGTGGGCGTGGCTGCCCTTGCCTGGCCTGCTGTTATGGCTGGGTGCCAGTGGCATGGGCTGTCTGCGAAAACTGATTGCGCCGGCAACGCACGCTGCCAGCATGCATGAGGCGGGTGATTGCCTGTTCTTTATCATCGGCTTTTCGCTACCGCTGTCGGCCTTGCTGATCTTGCTGCTGCGCCGGGCTTATCCGGTGCGCCCGGTATTGACGGCGGTGCTGATTGGCCTGGCCAGCGCGGCGGCTTCGGCCAGCTTGCTTGAAATCTGTCATTCGTTTGACTCCACCGCCACCGATCTGTTGATGCATGCCATCGCAGTGAGCCTGGTGATCGGTGTCAACGCCGCCATGGGCGGACGGCTGCTGCAACGGCAGTGACCCGGCGTAAATGAGCCGCCGCCCTGCTCGGGGCGGCCTATCGCAAGATCGTATTGATCCTGAACGGGCGACGCGCAAGCGGTTGTCAATGCGGCTGCGAGGTATAACCTTGCGCCTCTGACAACGCCGGAACGGCTATTCAAGGATTTACGCGGCTGGGGAGCAGTCGTGGCACAGCAGCGGGTACGCACGGGTTCAATCCGCTAACGCAGGGCTCGACGCCAGACCCGCAAGGCTGAGGCCATCCAGGACGGGTAGTCTCGGCAGATGCTTGAAGGTGCAGTTCATTCGCACGGTTTACCTAAAACTGATCACATAAGACTGATTACTTCACAGCTTCAGGAGAACGTACCCATGAAAGTTTCTCGCTACGCTTTGTTGGCCTTTTCGTCTGCCCTGGTTGCCGGTCTCGCCATGAGCCCGGTCATGGCCCAATCCACCGCCCCCGCGACACAGACGGCTGGCCAGGCGGCACAAACCGCCAAGGACGCAAGTAGTGACGCGATGAAAGCGAATGACTCGATGAAGGCGAGTGATTCGATGAAGGCCGACAGCAGCGCCCCGGCGGCGACGTCCAACGCCGACGCCGACACCCACAAGATGCACAAGAAGGGCGGCAAGCATCATATGTCCACCAAACCCGCAGCGGCCTCGACGGCAGCTGGCGGCTAAATCGTCTTGTCCCCATCGTGTCCCTTGCCCGTATGGGCGAGGGACACCCCCGCTCAGCGCGGCCCGATCAGTGGTGTGACCCTGGTTTGCTGCGGAGTTACATCATGTCTGCTTGGTTTGCCGATCGCCTGGGTATCGCCCACCCTTTGATCCAGGCCCCGATGGCTGGTTCCACCACCCCGGCCCTGGTTGCAGCGGTATCGCACGCCGGCGGCCTGGGATCGCTGGGTGCGGGTTATCTTTCGCCGCAGGCGATCCTGGAGCAATGTGCGCAGATCAGCGCGCAAACCGATCGCCCGTATGCCGTGAACCTGTTTGTACTGCCAGACGAATTCGAGGTAGATCCGAAGGCGCTAACGCGAGTGCGGGCCCAGCTCGATGCGTTGATGGAGCGTGAAGGGCTGGCAGTACGCACGGCGATACCTGAGCGCTGGGCGCCGCGGTTTTCCGATCAGCTGGCGGCCTTGTATGAGGCACGGCCGGCGGTGGCCAGCTTCGCCTTTGGCCTGATTACGCCGGCTCAGCTGCGCGAATTGAAGCGGCGAGACATGACGGTGATCGGCACGGCTACCACAGTGGCCGAGGCACGGGCCTGGGCTGAGCTGGGCGCCGATGCGATAAGCATGCAGGGCGCCGAGGCCGGCGGTCATCGCGGCACCTTCTTGCATGACGCCGAAGCGGCGATGATCGGTCTGTTTGCCTTATTGCCATTGACCGTGCGCGCCGTAGATATTCCGGTGATTGCCGCCGGCGGCATCATGGATGGCCGTGGCATGTTGGCTGCCGAGGCGCTGGGGGCGGCGGCCAGCCAGCTCGGTACCGCCTTTCTGGCCTGTCCGGAAAGTTCGGCTGCCGCCGCCTGGAAGCTGGACCTGACCAAGGCGCAAGAGCATGACGTGACGACGATTCGCAGCTTTTCCGGCCGTGCCGCGCGCGGCCTGCGTAACCGTTTTGTCGAGGCTATGCCCGCGGCTGCGGCTGAGCTGCCGCCTTATCCCATTCTTAATGCATTGACCTCGCCATTGCGCCGCGCGGCGGCCGAGGCCGGCCGAGCCGACCTGCTTTCGGAGTGGTGTGGACAGGCGGCGGGAATGGTGCGGGCGCTGCCCGCCGCCGAGCTGGTGGCGCGGCTTATGCGCGAATACACCGAGGCCAGGCGGGGCTTGGCGGCGGTTTAGGAGCCTAAGTCCTGCAAGCAAACAGCTCCTGCCGCGTGCCGGGGGGAGCCGCTGAGCTGGCTTCTAGGGCCTCGGTCACACCGCTGACATCGGGGAGGCGCATAAGCACGCTTAAGGGCTTGCAGACAGCTATTTGACGTAGTCGGGAAGCCAGGGCGTTATACTCCGCCAGCGCCATCTTGCGCATCTTTTCCGCCTTGAGGCCGATACTCTTGAGTCCTACCGCAAAACGCAATAAATCGATCCCTGCCGTTCCGCTTCGTCAACTCGTGCTTGACGCGCTGGACGAACTGAAAGCCAAGGATGTCCGCGAACTCGATGTTCGTGGCAAAACCTCCATCGCCGACCTGCTGGTTATCGCCTCCGGCACTTCTGCCCGCCATGTCAAATCCATTGCCGACGAAGTGGTGAAGTTCGCCAAGAAGGCGGGCGCCATGCCGCTGGGTGTGGAGGGTGAAGTCGAGGGTGAGTGGGTGCTGGTGGATCTTGGCGACATCATTGTCCACGTCATGCTGCCGCGCATCCGCGAGTTTTATGGCCTGGAACGGCTGTGGACCGTGGGTGACCACGAAACCGACGAATTCATAGGCGAAGCTTGAGCTTCACCTCGCCTCAGGCCCCCGGTAGCCATTACGTTTTCTTATGCGTGCTCGCCTGATCGCTGTCGGTGAACGCATGCCTGCCTGGGTGGCAGAAGGGTTTGCCGAGTACCGCAAGCGGCTTTCGCATGAGCTGCCGCTAGAACTCACCGAACTCAAACCGGGCATACGCGGCAAGGGCCGCGATGATGCGCGGGCGATGCTGGACGAAGGGGCGGCGATACTCGCCGCGCTGCCGCGCGATATCCATGTAATCGCGCTCGATGGCCGTGGCAAGACCTGGTCCAGTGAAGCGTTGGCCGAGCAATTGGCGAAGTGGCGGATGGCCGGGCGCGACCTGGCCTTCTTGATTGGCGGCCCTGACGGGCATGCTCCCGAGGTGCTGGCTCGTGCCGATCAACGCTGGTCGCTCGGTCCACTGACCTTGCCGCATATGCTGGTGCGGTTGGTGCTGGCCGAACAGCTTTACCGCGCGACCACGCTGCTGGCGGGGCATCCGTATCACCGCGCCTGAGGGCGTGTGCTCGCCCGGGTCGGGAAAATGGAATGGCTCAAAGGCATGGCTTCGTCGGGCATGACGATGCTAGCTTTTGTCCCTCCCCATTCTCGACTCACGGCGGCGTTTCTCCATGCCCTTTCAGTTAAGACAAGCCACGATTCACGACCTCGATCGCGTCGCCCCGTTGTTCGACGGGTATCGACAGTTTTATGGGCAGCCTGCGGACCTTCCGCGTGCGCGTGCTTATCTCGCTGAGCGTTTTGCACATCACGAATCGGTGATTCTGCTGGCAGCGGATGAACAGGGACGAGGGCTGGGGTTTACCCAGTTATACCCCTCGTTTTCATCGGTGCGCACGGTGCGCACGTATTTGCTCAACGATTTGTTTGTCGCCCCTGAAGCGCGCCGGCAGGGCGTTGCCGAAGCGTTGTTGCACGCGGCCGTCGAGCACGGCCGCGCGATGGGGGTGGCGAGTCTTTCCTTGTCGACTGCGCATGACAATCTGCCCGCGCAGAAGCTTTACGAATCGCTGGGTTGGAAGCGCGACGAGCACTATCGCGAGTACAGCTTCAGCCTTGTGGGCTAGCCGCAACGGTTAAACTCGCGGTCTCTCTCCCGCATAGCGAATCGTCATGCTTTATCTCGCCTCGCAATCGCCACGCCGTCGCCAGTTGCTGGAACTGCTTGGAGTCGACAACACGGTGGTCGATGTGGACGTGCCCGAACAACGCCTGCCGGGAGAGGCGCCGCAGGACTACGTCAGCCGCGTGGCGCTCGACAAGGCACGTGCCGGGTTTGCCGCGCTTTCCCGTGCCGATGCGGTGGTGATCGGCGCGGATACCGAAGTGGTGCTGGATGACGAAGTCTTCGGCAAGCCCGTCGACGCGGCCGATGCGGCGGCGATGTTGCGCCGTTTATCGGGCCGTACGCACGAGGTCATTTCCGTGGTGTGGGCGGTGAGCGCGGCGGGTGAACAGCGAGAGGTATGTGTGTCGCGGGTGCGTTTTCCCGCCTTGGATGAGGCCACGATCGCCCGCTATGTGGATACCGGCGAGGTCTTTGGCAAGGCCGGTGCGTATGCGATCCAGGGGCGCGGCGCGGCCTTGGTCGAGCATCTGGAAGGCAGTCATTCCGGCGTGATGGGGTTGCCGTTGTTTGAAACGGCGCGCTTGCTCGCGGCGATAGGGGCGCATCCTGCGCGGCAGTGACGCCCGGCGGCTGCCACTTAGCCCGACGACGGCCCGATCACAAACCAGGCGACCACCGCCATCATGTTATTGACGCCATGGGCCACGACAGCTGGCCAGATCGAGCCGGAACTGAGCCGCAGCCAGGCCAGGGCCACGGCGAGCAAGAACAGGTTGGGCAGCGCGTACCAAAGAAAACTCAGGTCGGGCAGGTGAACGGTTGCGAACAGCAGTGAGCAGACGGCGGCCGCCCAGCCTGGATGCAGGCGTTTCATCAAGGCCGATAGCAAGGCGCCACGAAACAGTAGTTCCTCCACCAACGGTCCTATGCTGATCACCATCAAGGCGAGTGGAATACGCAGGCCCATGGAGGTATCGGCGCCCAGCTGCTTGATGTCCTGAGTGATGACATGGTCACCAGCGAGCAGCTGCGTCAGCAAGCCGCCAATGACCGGCATGGTCAGGCCGATAAACAGGGCGGCCACATAAAAAGATGGATTGCCGGGGCGGGTAAAACCAAGCCCGGGCGGTGTCGGTTGCGACCATCGTGCGGGCCACAGGCGCCGGGTCAGATAAATGATGCAGCCCGCTGCGATGAGCAGGGTAATGATCACCACGATGGCATTGAGGTCCGAGCGAACCGGCAGCGTTTGCCCGGTCGAGGTTGCCAGCGCGCCCGGCGGACGGCCAGCGATGCTATTGACGACCCAGCCGACCGCCGCGCCGATGGTCAGTTGCAGCAAGAAATACAGCCCGATCAAGCCGAATGCCGTCCATAGGCTCGGGCCCGGTAGCTGCGGCGATGCGTTGGGCAGAGGCCACGATGCGGGCGGCGTTATATCGGCGCGTGGCACATCCATTAGCAAGCGGATTCCTGGTCGGTGCAACGGGTGAATCGTTAAGGGCATGAGCAAGCTCAAGGCCTTGGCAGGCACACGCTAGCGGTAGCTTATGCGTGCACGCAATCCCGTCCTTTGGCAGGGTGGGCCCATGGCATGGATTCGGACGCCTGATACTGCCTGTATAGTGGCTGCTCTTTAAAGGAGGACCCTGGCGCTCTGGCGCTGACCCATGTTTGCTTTTGACTGGCTTGCCGACCCCACTGCCTGGGCCGGTCTTCTCACCTTGGTGGTGCTGGAGATCGTGCTTGGTATCGACAATCTCGTCTTTATCGCGATTCTCGCCGATAAGCTGCCGGCATCGCTGCGCGATCGGGCACGTTTGATGGGTTTATCGCTGGCGCTGTTCATGCACCTGGCGCTGCTTGGGGCGATGTCCTGGCTGGTGCGCCTGACGACACCGATCATCAGCTGGATGGGGCTGTCGCTGTCTTGGCGCGACATCATCTTGCTGCTTGGCGGTACCTTCTTGCTGTTCAAGGCCACGCTTGAACTGCATGAGCGGCTAGAAGCCGATGACGAGCACGAGGGCCGCAATCGCGCACGGGCGAAGTTCTGGCTGGTGGTCGCGCAGATCGTGGTGCTGGACGCGGTGTTCTCGCTGGATTCGGTGATTACCGCGGTCGGCATGGTCGAGCACTTGTCGGTGATGATGGTGGCGGTGGTGATCGCCATGGTGTTGATGATCAGCTCGAGCAAACCGCTGACCGCATTCGTCAATGCACGGCCGACCGTGGTGATTCTGTGTCTGTCGTTCTTGTTGATGATTGGTTTCAGCTTGATCGCCGAGGGCTTCGGCTTTCATATTCCGAAGGGTTATTTGTACGCCGCGATCGGTTTCTCGATCATGATCGAGGCCTTCAATCAGGCGATGCGGCGCAATCGCCAGCGCAGCCTGTTCAGCGGTACGCGCAATCTGCGCGATCGCACGGCGGTGGCGGTGCTGCGCCTGCTGGGCGCGGGTGGCGATGACGAACTGGACACACCCAAAACAGCGATAACGGTGCCGGCCAGTCGCCCTGCGGTATTCGGCAAAGAAGAGTTATCGATGGTGCAGGGCGTGCTCGATCTGGCTCATCGGCCGGTGCGCTCGATCATGACGCCACGACCGGAAATCAGCTGGATCGATCCGCGCGAACAAGCCGGTGTGCTGCGCGCTGAGCTGGTAGCAACCGAACATCATTGGTTGCCGGTCGCCGGCGACGATCTGGATCAGTGGGTGGGTATCGCCTCGTCGCGCGATTTGTTGGCGAACTTGCTGGAGCATGGGCATATCGACATCGATAGTGTCGTGCGCAAGCCGATGACCGTGCTGGAATCGCTCAGCGTGCTGCGCTTGATCGAAGAATTTCGCCGGGTGCCGTTGCAAGTGGCGTTGGTGGTCGACGAGTACGGCAGCGTGCTTGGCATGGTCACCCCGGCCGACGTGCTGGAGGTGATCGCCGGCGATTTCAATGAAGAGGAAGACGGCGATCCGGTCGCGGTACAAGCGGCGGATGGCAGCTGGTTGCTGGATGCCAGTCTCGACTTGCGCCGGGTGGAATATCTGCTCGGTCACAAACTGCGCGGCGACGGTAGTTTCTCCACCCTTGCCGGCTATGCGTTGATGCAGTTGGGACGCCTGCCAGGTGTCGGTGATGGCTTTGTCAGCGACGGCTTGCAGTTTGAAGTGCTGGCGATGGATGGGGCACGCATCGAGCGGCTGAAAGTACGGCCAGTGAGCTGACCCAGGCTTGAGTTGGATCAAGCCCCAGAGATGAAGTGAGGCGTTCGATGACAACCATCGACTTTGGCAAGACGGCGGACGACTACGCAAAACATCGCGCCGGATTCCCGGCAGCCTTTTTTGAGCGGCTGTTTGCTTATCGACTGGCGCGCAGCGGTGACATCGGATTGGATGTGGGCACCGGCACCGGCACCATCGCGCGCGGTCTGGCGCGGCGTGGCTGCGTCATGACGGGGCTGGACCCTGCCGCGCCCTTGCTGGCACAGGCTGCGGTGCTCGATCAAACCGCCGGGGTGCAGGTGCGCCAGGTGCACTCGCGCATCGAAGACGCGGAATTTCCGCCGGTATCGTTCGACCTGATAACCGCGGGGCAATGCTGGAACTGGTTCGATCAGCCACGCGCGGCCGCGCTGGCGCATCGCTGGCTGCAGCCGGGCGGGCGGCTGGTCATCGCGCAGTTCGACTGGTTGCCACTGGCTGGAAACATGGTCGAAGACACCGAGCGCCTGATTCGGGCCTATAACCCGGATTGGCAGCTGGGTGGCGGCACAGGTCTTTATCCGGCCTGGCTGAGGGGTGTGCGTGAGGCCGGTTTCGGCGATCTGCGTACATTTTCATTCGATCTGGATATTTCCTATATCCACGAAGACTGGCGCGGGCGCATTCGCGCCAGTGCAGGGGTGGGGGCGGCCCTGGATGCTGCCAGTGTGGCGTGTTTCGATGCCGAGCTAGCGGCCTTGCTGGCGGATCGGCATCCGGAGGAGCCGATGGAGGTACCGCACCGGATCTGGGTATTGAGCGCGGTGGCCTCGGGCTAGATCGCGCAGGCAGGGTGAGTTCGCTGGCACAGACGGCCTCAGTCACGCCTGAGGCCGTCCCTTTGGGTGGATTAGCCCGCCAGCATCGCCCGGGTCAAGCCGATGCCGCTCATCACGACTAGCGCCGCCCAGCCCAGCATGGCGATCATGAAGCCCGGGCCACGTTTGCCTGCATCCTTGAGATAGGCCAGCGCATACCACACGCGGCCGACAATCCAGAGCAGGCCGGCAATGCCTGCCCAGAGCGGGTCTTCATAGTTGGAGGCCAGCCACAGCACGGGCAGAAACATCATCGTGCCCTCTAGCGTATTCATCTGCACGCGCAAGGCCCGTTCGAAACCGGGATGCCCGCTGACCGCCGGCGCCTTGACTTCATAGCGCTCGCGCGCACGGCCTACCGCCCACATGGTGGCGAACTGCAGCAGAACGGTAAGCAAGGTGACTAGGGCGGGTAAATTCTGGGACATGGCAGGCTCTCGTTAAAAGACTGCCTACTGTAGCTGCGGCCGCCGTCTGGCGGGATCTTGTGCAAGGGGTTATCGTCGCCGCGCGGCACCGGCGGCGGTGCATCGATAAGACGGAGCGCGTATGGACTGGCAGAAAGGCGAACGCAGTCAGAACGTCGAAGTCGACAGCGGCGGTGATGGCGATGGCGGCGGTCCGCGTTTTGGCGGTGGTCGCGGGTTGGGCATCGGCGGCATTGTGATCTTGGCGATCCTGGGCATGGTGTTCTTCAAAGATCCCACGGCCTTGTTGAGTCAAACAGGCGGTGGCGGCCAGGTCAGTGCGCCGACCGGTCAGCCCGCCCAGGTCGATCCACAGCAGAAAGATTTTGTCAGTGCGATCCTCGGCTCTACCGAGAAAACCTGGGGCGATATTTTCGCTGCCAACAGGCGTACCTATACCGAGCCCAAACTCGAGCTTTTCAGCGGCGGCGTAAATACCGCCTGCGGCGGTGCGTCTTCAGCGACAGGGCCGTTTTATTGCCCAGGCGATCAAAAAGTGTATTTGGATCTGGCTTTTTTCAGTGAGCTGGAAAACCGCTTTCATGCCTCGGGCGATTTCGCCCGCGCGTACGTCATCGCTCATGAGGTCGGCCATCATGTGCAGAAGTTGCTAGGTGTTTTCGACCAGGTCGATCAAATGCGTCGTCAAGGTAGTCGCATGGAGGGGGCCGATGGCTTATCGGTGCGCCAGGAACTGCAAGCAGATTGTTTTGCGGGGGTGTGGGGCAATCGCAGTCAGCAGCGTCTGCAATGGTTGAAGCCGGGGGATATCGAGTCGGCACTCAATGCAGCGACCGTGATCGGCGACGATGCTTTGCAAAAGCAGGCGCAGGGCCGCGTTGTGCCGGATTCTTTCACTCATGGGACTTCGGCTCAGCGAGTGAAATGGTTCCGCGTTGGTTTCGACAGTGGCGACGTTGCACGTTGCAATACGTTTGCAGGCACGCCATAAATTTCTGCGTAGAAACCATTGAGCAGCAACCGAGGGCCCGCTGTTTCAGCGGGCCTTTGTCGTTCTGGCGTCGTTATGCCGCTTGCGGTGCAAAGCGATAGATATCCATCGCCATAAAGCCCTGGTCGATACCCGCATCGATACGTTGCGCGGAGGCGGATATTCCACCGGCACCCAAGGCGACAAACAGCGGTAAGAAGTGCTCGTCGGTGGGGTGGGCGCGTTCGGCAAAGGGGGCCTGGCGGCGATAGTCGAGCAAGGCTTCGATATCGCCAGCGGCAAGCTTTTGTTCGACCCAGCCGATAAAAGGCCGTACGTAGGGTGCTTCACGCGTTTCGCTATAACCGCCGCGCAGGTCATACAGGTTGTGCGTGATGCTGCCTGAGCCGATCACCAGCACGCCTTCTTCGCGCAGCGAGGCGAGTGCCTGCCCCACAGCCAGGTGATGGGCTGGGTCGCGTTCGGGTTGAATCGACAGCGGTATCACCGGGATATCGGCTTGCGGATAAAGCAGGTGCAAAGGCACCCAGGCGCCATGATCCAGCCCGTGTCTGGCGTCGATGCTGGACGCCAGGCCGGCGGCATCGAGTCGTTGTTGCACGCGCGCCGCCAGCTCGGGTGCGCCGGGGGCGGGGTAGCGAATCTGGTAGAGCGGCGCGGGAAATCCGTGGAAGTCGTGGATGGTTTCCGGTGTCGGTGCGGCGCCGACCTGGGGCTGGCGTGTCAGCCAGTGCGCGGTGGCGATCACGATCGCCTTGGGGCGTGGCAGCACGCGGGCCAATTCGCTCAGGCGCTCGCCGGTCAGGCCTGGTTGCAGCGCGGTCATCGGCGAGCCGTGGGAGATAAACAAGCTGGGCAGGGCAGTCATGGCAGTGCTCGGAGGTGCGAGTCAAGCATGATGGGGGCCGCTAGCGGACTTTTTGAGGGGGCTGAGGGAAACGGTGCGTTCCAACGAAAACGCCCTCCGCTGCAGGCAGTGGAGGGCGTTTCGGACTCGCTTACGCGGTCACTTATCGCTTAGGGTTTACGGCGCGGTGGCTTGCCGCCGCTAAAGCCCTGGCCCTGGGGCCGCGGTTTGCCCTTAAAGCCACCGCCGCCCGGCCGGAAGCCGCCGGGTTTGCGCGGCGGTGCTGCGTCGCCGGCACCGCTGTCATTGCCATCCCATTCATGGATGCGCAGCTGTTGCTGGCTCACCCACACCTTTTGCAGGTGCTGGAACACCTCCTTGGGCATGCCGTCGGGCAAGTCGATCAAGCTGTATTCGCCACGGATGCTGAGGCGACCGATAAACGAGCTCTCCAGGCCGGCTTCATTGGCGATGGCGCCAATGATGTTGCCCGGCTTTACGCCGTGTTCGTGGCCGACTTCCACACGATAGGTGCGCTTGCCTTCTTCGGTGACGTGTTCGCGCACCGGGCGGGTGCCGAACTCGCGCGGGGCGCTGTCACGTTCGCGTGGGGCACGCTCGCGCGGCGGACGGCTATCGCCACCTTCGCGCTCGAACGAAGGGCGTCGTTCATTGCGATCACGCGGTGTGCGCTCGCGCGACTCTTGCTCGCGCGGGGCGTATTCGCGTTTCGGCGGCGGCGTCAGCAGCAACGGTTGATCGCCTTGCGCAATGCGGGCCAGCGCGGCGGCAATCTCGATCGCCGGGATGTTGTGCTCTTGCTCGAACTGTTCGATCAACTGCTGGAAAAAGCTCAGGTCGCCGACTGCCAGCGTATCGCTGATGCGCTGCTTGAATTTGGCGATACGCTGATCGTTGACGGCTTCCACCGTGGGCAGTTTCATCTCTTCGATGGGCTGGCGGGTGGCGCGTTCGATCGCGCGCAGCATGCCTTTCTCGCGCGGGGTGACGAACAGAATCGCTTCGCCGCTGCGACCGGCACGGCCGGTACGGCCGATGCGGTGCACATAGCTCTCGGTGTCGTACGGAATGTCGTAGTTCATCACGTGGCTGATGCGCTCCACGTCGAGACCGCGTGCGGCAACGTCGGTGGCGACAAGGATGTCGAGCTTGCCGTCTTTAAGCTGCTGGATCACGCGCTCGCGTTGCGGCTGGGCAATATCGCCATTGATGGCGGCCGCAGCCAGGCCCCGTGCTTGCAGTTTCTCGGCCAGCTCTTCGGTGGCCTGTTTGGTGCGCGCGAAGATAATCATCGCGTCGAACGGTTCGGCTTCGAGAATGCGGGTCATCGCGTCGAGCTTGTGCAGGCCACTGACAAACCAGTAGCGCTGGCGAATATTCGCCGCCGTCGTGGTGGACGACTTGATGGTGACTTCCACCGGATCTTTCAGATGCCGTTGCGCGATCTTGCGGATCACCGTTGGCATGGTTGCCGAGAACAGGGCGACCTGGCGCTGTGGCGGGGTGGCCTGCAGTACTTTCTCGACATCGTCGATAAAGCCCATGCGTAGCATTTCGTCGGCTTCGTCGAGCACCAGATAACGCAGTTCGGACAGATCGAGCGTGCCGCGATCCAGATGGTCGATGACTCGACCCGGCGTGCCGACCACGATGTGCACGCCGCGTTTCAGCGAATGCAACTGCGGGCCGTAGCTCTGGCCGCCGTAGATCGGCAGTACCTGGAAGCCCGGGATATGGGCGGCGTAGCGCTGGAAGGCCTCGGCCACCTGGATGGCCAGTTCGCGCGTTGGTGCCAGCACCAGCGCCTGCGGCTTGCCGGGTTTGACATTGATGCGCGACAAAATCGGCAGCGCAAACGCCGCGGTTTTACCGGTGCCGGTTTGGGCCTGGCCGAGCACATCGCGCCCTTCCAGCAGCGGTGGAATGGTGGCAGCCTGAATCGGCGAAGGCGATTCGTAGCCTACATCGGCCAGTACGCGCAGTACCTCCGGATGAAGGCCAAGCGTAGCGAAGCCGGCGGCAGCCGGAGCGGTGTCGGGAGACGGGGAGGACATGTGAACCTCATGTGGCATGCAGAACGGCATGCGGGAGAATGGCCGCTATTGTAGCAGCCTGGCTCGATTCAACCGATAACTTTATACGACTAACTAGCACATTTTTCGAGGAAAGATCATGCAGAAGCGTCTTACAGGCCGAATTGCCCTGGTTACCGGTGCCTCGTCGGGCATTGGCGAGGCCACCGCCCTGGCTCTGGCCGAGGCAGGCGCACGGGTGGCGATCGCCGCCCGGCGCCAGGATCGTCTGGAAGCCTTGGCGGCCAAACTGAAGGCGCTGGGCGCCGAACCGTTGATCCTGGCCGCCGACCTGTTGTCGGTTACCGAGGCCCAGCGTGTGGTGGCGGAGACCGAAGCCCATTACGGCCAACTGGATATCCTGGTCAACAACGCCGGCGTGATGTATCTGGAGCCGGTGATCGAGGCCGACCTGGGCCGTTGGCAGCAGATGCTGCAGCTGAACGTCATGAGCCTGATTGCCTCGACCCAGGCTGCATTGGCTGGCATGCGCGACCGCCGCGAGGGGCATGTCGTCAATATCTCTTCCACCGCCGGGCGGGTGGCCAATCCCAATGCTGCCGCCTACGCGGCGACCAAGTTCGGTGTGGTGGCGTTCTCTGAGGCGCTGCGGCGCGAGGTCTATCAGCACAATATCCGCGTCAGTGTGATTGAGCCGGGTGCGGTGGCGACAGAGCTGCGTGAGCATATAGGCCACGCCGGCGTGCAGCAGGCGACCAATGCCTGGGCTGAGGGTATGCGCCAGTTGCAGAGCAGCGATGTAGCCGAGACGATTTTGTTCTGCGTGACGCGGCCGTCGCACGTCAATATCAACGAAATCTTGATGCGGCCGACCGATCAAGAGCGTTGAGTCGATGAAGACCGCGTGTTTGTTTTTGCTGACGGCATTGGCTGAGATCGTGGGTTGCTATCTGCCGTACCTCTGGTTGCGCAAGGGCGCATCGGCGTGGCTGTTGTTGCCGGCGGCCTGCGCGCTGGCCTTGTTCGCCTGGTTGCTGAGTTTACATCCGACGGCGGCGGGGCGGGTTTATCCGCTTATGGCGGCATTTACGTGGCCGTGGCGCTGGGCTGGCTGTGGCTGGTCGATGGTGTGCGACCCAGTGGCTGGGATGTGCTCGGCGTAGCGGTGATCCTGCTCGGCGCCGCTATCATCATGTGTGCTCCGCGAGTGAGTTGAGGGACAAGGATGAGTGCTGCAAATCTTGTGATCGAAACGCTGTCTGAGCATCGTTGTCATGGTGGCGTTCAGGGGTTTTACCGGCATGCATCCGCTTACTGTGGTTCGATGCGCTTTGCCGTTTATCAGCCTCCGCAGGCTGCGCGCGGGCCGTGTCCGGTGCTGTATTTCCTGGCCGGGCTGACCTGCACGGAGGAGACCGCCACGGTCAAGGCGGGCGCGCAACGTCTTGCCGCTGAACTTGGCCTGGTGCTGGTGATGCCCGATACCAGTCCACGACAGACCGGCATCGATGGCGCGACGGGCGATTGGGAGTTTGGTGAGGGCGCGGGTTTCTATCTGGACGCCACGCAGGCGCCGTGGTCGGCGCGGTTCCAGATGCACAGCTACATCGCACTGGAGCTGCCGGCGTTGATCGCGGCCAACTTCCCGGTCGACATTGCGCGCAGCGGCATCTTTGGCCACTCGATGGGTGGGCATGGTGCGCTGACTATGGCGCTGAAGCATCCGCAGCGCTATCGCTCGGTGTCCGCATTCGCACCGATTGTTGCGCCAAGCCAGGTGCCGTGGGGGCGCAAGGCATTTCCGCGTTACCTGGGTGAGGACGAGCGCAGCTGGGCCGCTTATGACGCCTGCGAATTAGTGCGCCAGCAGACCCTCCCCGGAACGATTCTGATCGACCAGGGCGAGGCGGATCATTTTCTGGAAGCGCAACTCAAGCCCGAGCTTTTCGATCAGGCTTGCGCCGAGGCCGGGCAGGCGCTGCTACTGCGCCGGCACGCCGGTTATGACCATGGTTATTACTTCATCGCCAGTTTTATCGACGATCACCTTCGCCATCACGCGAAGGCCTTGGGTGCGGGGTGAGTGTGCCGCCGCGCTTACGCACCGCGCGGACGCTGATTCGTCTGGCTGAGGAGGCGGATGCAGCCAAATTGCTGCGTTACCGAGTGGAGAATGCCGAGCATCTGGCGGCGTGGGAGCCGTTGCGCGAATGCCACTTTTTCACCCTGGATCATTGCCTGCAAAGCATCGCGGAGGGGCGAGAAACGGCCCGGCTGGATCGCGGCTATCCGTTAGCCGTGTTCAGCCCGGACGAGGAGACGATGCTGGCGACGATGAACTTTGCGAATATCGTGCGTGGCGCTTTTCAGGCCTGCCATCTGGGTTATGGCATCGCTGCATCCGAGCAGGGGCAAGGGCTTATGCACGAGGTGTTGCTCAGCGGGCTGGGGTGGGCCTTTGGCGATCTCGGCCTGCATCGGGTGATGGCTAATTACCTGCCGCGCAATCAACGCAGCGAGCGATTGCTGCAGCGCTTGGGCTTTGAGCGCGAGGGCTATGCCAAGCGGTATCTGCAGATTGCCGGTGTGTGGGAGGACCATGTCCTCACCGCGAAAGTGGTCGCGGCCTGAGCGCATCTCCCCCAGGCAAAGCCCGGGGGAGGTGGTATAGAACTTACGCCTTGGCGGCTGGACGGCCGCCGCGCCGGCTGCGCTGACGGTTGGCCGCAGCGTGCTCACCGTTGGCGTTGGAGTTGGCATGGCCGTGCGGGCGATGTCCCGGTGCGGATTTGTTTTGACCGCCGGGGCGGCCTTGCGGACGCGCCTGACGCTGACCTTGCACCGGGCGCGGCGCACCCGGATCCAAACGCAGTGGCTGCGACGGTGCATAGCCCGGTACGTCGGTGATTTCGATCTCTTGCTTGAGCAGCTTGCGGATATCGCGCAGCAGGCCGGATTCGTCATGGCTGACCAGCGAGAGCGCCAAGCCTTCGCTACCGGCACGGCCAGTGCGGCCAATCCGGTGCACGTAGTCTTCGGCAACCATCGGCAGATCGAAGTTGATGACGATCGGCAGCTGGTCGATATCGATGCCGCGAGCGGCAATATCGGTGGCGACCAGGACGGTGATGCGGCCGGTTTTGAAGTCGCTGAGCGCGCGGGTGCGGGCGTTCTGGCTCTTGTTGCCGTGAATCGCCGCGGCGCGCAGGCCGGAAACTTCCAGGAAGCGCACCAGTTTGTCGGCGCCGTGCTTGGTGCGGCTGAACACCAGCGTCTGGCGACGGCTGTCTTGCGACAGCACGTGCAGCAACAGATCACGCTTGCGCGAAGCATCGACCGGATGCACATGGTGGCTGACCGTGGTCGCTACGGTATTGGCCGGGCTCACCGACACTTCGCGCGGCTCATGCATGAACTGCATCGCCAGTGCCTTGATCGGTGCGGCAAAGGTGGCCGAAAACAACAGGGTCTGACGCTGACGCGGCACGGCGCTGAGAATGCGCTTCAGGGCCGGCAGGAAGCCCATGTCGAGCATGCGGTCGGCTTCGTCCAGGATCAGTACTTCGATACCGGAGAGGTCGACCGAGCGCTGCTGCATATGGTCGATCAGGCGGCCGGGGGTGGCGATAACCACATCCACGCCACGGCGCAGGGCCTGCATCTGCGGACCCATGCCCACGCCACCGAAGATCGTGGTGGTGCTGACGTGCATGTGCTTGCCGTAGCTGCGCAGGTTGTCGTTGACCTGTGCGGCCAGTTCGCGGGTCGGTGTAAGCACCAGCGCGCGCGGACGGCGCGTCATGGTTTTGCCGCTGGTGGACAGGTGCTGCAGCAAGGGCAGCGAGAATGCCGCCGTTTTGCCGGTACCGGTCTGCGCGGCGGCAAGCAGGTCTTTGCCTTCCAGCACGAGCGGGATGGCGGCAGCCTGGATCGGGGTGGGTTGGGTGTAGCCTTGATCGGCAAGCGCACGCAACAACGCGGGCGCAAGGCCCAACGATTCAAAAGACATTAGAAGCTCCAGAGCAACTCGGAGCGTTCTATCGAACCGCGTTGCATTATTCAAAAAGGGGAGTGGCGGACGGTGCCGCGGCGCGGAGTATAGCGCACTGGTGCCGTTTACGCTGGATCAATATGAACGGAGGCCGGTTTGGGCGGTTTTTTGCGGTGCCGGCCGCTGCGCCACGATCAGATAACTGTTGTATGGCGTGCGTCCGCGTAGCGATTCGATCTGCACGGTGAGGCCGAGCGCCTCTAGCGGAGTGCGTATTTCAGCGGCCGCGGGGTAGTGCTGTGCACCGCCGGGAATCCAGCCCGAAGCGCGCAGAAAAAACTCCTCCACGCGGGTGGCATGAAAGCGCCAGCTGGGCTCGCGCAGCACATTGCGAATGATCAGCACGCCGTTGGGAGCCAGATGGGCCACGGCATTTTTTAGCAGGGGATCCTGGCGTGCCGCAGGCAGGTAATGCAGTACGTCGAGCAGGGCGACGTGGCCTTGAAGCGATGGCAGGTCGGCGACATCGGCACGACGCAATTGCATGATTCGCTCAAGTCCACCGTGTTCTGCGGCGGCTTGGCCGGCGGCGATCTTGCGCGGGTCATGATCCAGTCCGATGTATTGGGTCAGTGCGCCGGTCGCGTGCAGATACTGGCCGAGCAGGCCGATGCCACAGCCAATGTCCAGCAAGGGCAGTTTGCAGGTGTCGATCAGCGCTGCAGTTGCGGCGTAGGCAGGGTCATAGGCGAGTTTCCAGCGCGCATGAAGTCGTTGG
>NZ_JAPDPE010000032.1 GCF_026283955.1 Dyella silvatica
GCAAGAGTAGGTCACCGCCAGGGGCTTTATCCCCAACCCCCGTAGCGAATGCTACGGGGGTTGTTCTTTTTACGGGCTCCTACAACTCGTACAACAACTCCCGCCAACGCTCACCTCCGTGGCCTTGCCGCTCGCATGCCCACACGCCGCGGCTTCCGATGATTCGCTGACCGACCGACCATCGTACCTGGCTCATCACACGGCTCAATGAGATGCCCATGTTGCTCATCGACGATTGGCGTCCGTAACACTTCTATTGGTGTTTTCTCGCAAGGGCTTTGCTCAGGCTCGGTCAACTCAGCCGCGCTCCATCCGGAGGGATATCGGCGATCGATATCAGTTCATAGACCATGGATTTAGGCGCCTTCTTGATCGCCTTGGCTTTGATTGATATCGGGTGACGTAATATCTTACGTTCACTGATAAAATTGGCCTCCATTCCAAAACATCTCGATATGACGACTCCAGTGAAGAGCCGCCTAAGTCCGCTTTCTTATCTGATCTTTTCTTCGCGTTGGCTGCAGCTTCCGCTCTATCTGGGATTAATCGTCGCGCAGGGTATTTACGTAGTGCAGTTTGTGCGCGAGTTGTGGCATTTGTTGATCACTACGCTGTTCCATAACGGTATCGACGCCACTGCCGGTGGCGAAAGTGCTGAAACCACCATCATGCTTACGGTACTTGGGCTGATCGATGTGGTGATGATTTCCAATCTGCTGGTGATGGTGATCGTCGGTGGTTACGAGACCTTTGTTTCACGCTTGAAACTGGATGGACATCCAGATCAGCCGGAGTGGTTGTCCCACGTCAATGCGACGGTGCTTAAAGTGAAACTGGCCATGGCCATCATCGGCATCTCGTCGATTCATTTGCTGGCCACGTTTATAAAAGCCGATGGCATGGGCAATCAAACCATCATGTGGCAGATCCTGCTGCACCTGACCTTTGTGGTCTCGGCTGTCGCACTGGCTTATATCGACAGGCTGACCCAGCCGCTGAGCAAGCACGCGGCTGCGCATTGAATGGACGCAAGACTCGACACCAACTGTTTCAACTAAGCCCGATGGATATCGATAAGCCCCAATCGAGCGATAGAGATCGGGGCTTATTTGTCATGAGTCTTCTTTAAGTCCAAGAATGGCCCTTAGATACAAAACCATGCCATTAGCCGGCATCTGGCTGAATATAAAGATCAGCGCGGACTGCCGTGCCTCGCAGCTCTTAGATAGTGGGCGGCCTAACGTCTGAGGCGCTCTTGCATGACAAGAGGGGGGGGGAACCGGCATCATCGCCTCCGTGTTTGCAGGATGGAACAATGATGACGGACACGATGCTCAATCGCCGGCAGGAGGAAATCGTCGCCTTGGTGCGACGAGAGGGCTTTTTGACGGTTGAGATTCTGGCGGAGCGCTTCGACGTTACACCGCAAACCATTCGGCGCGATTTAGGAGTGCTTTGCGACGCTGGTTTGTTGCGCCGTTATCACGGCGGAGTGAGCCTGCCATCCAGCGTGGAGAACCTGGCCTATACCGCGCGACAAGGGCTGCAGCAGGCCGAAAAGCAGCGGATCGCTCATTTGCTTGCCCGGCATGTTCCCGATCAGGCCTCGCTTTTTATCAATCTCGGCACGACCAACGAAGACGTCGCGCGTGCCTTGATGCAGCACACCGGCTTGCGGGTGATTACCAACAACCTCAATGTCGCCATCATGATGAGCGACAACCCGACCTTCGAAGTGATTGTCGCCGGCGGCGTCGTACGTGGCCGTGATCACGGCGTAACGGGTGAGGCCACGATCGAGCTGATCCGTCAGTTCAAGGTGGACTTCGGCATCATCGGCATCTCCGGCATCGACATGGATGGCACCTTGCTGGATTTCGACTACCGGGAGGTTCGTGTTACCCAGGCGATCATCGAGCATTCGAGGCAAGTCTATTTGGCCGCCGATCACAGCAAGCTAGGGCGTAATGCACTCGTCCGGCTTGGGCCGATTTCGCGCGTGAACGCCTGGTTTACTGATCGAGAGCCCCCGGTGGATCTGCAAGAAGCGCTGTCCCAGGCGGGTACCAGCGTTCACGTGGCCCCCGCACCTTAGCCGGAAGATTCGCTGCAGTGCAGCGTTGATGTTCGAAAATGTTCGTATATGATCAAAATCCTGAGGGAAATGGCACAGCAAGGAACTCAATTTTCTTATTCGCGCGCTTTCGCAAGGTGAACCAAATCAAGCCTAGGTAGCCTTTGCCGTCATGAATGGAGCGGCGCCGCCTGCTTTACCGGTTGTTTCCCCCGTCTGCGTGCTGGAGTTGATGATGACGGAGCAGGTCGATTTACTGGTGGTTGGTGGCGGCATCAATGGCGTAGGTATTGCGCGCGATGCGGTGGGCCGTGGTCTTTCGGTGTTGCTGTGCGAACAGCACGATCTGGCTGCACATACCTCAAGCGCTAGCACCAAGTTGATTCATGGCGGCCTGCGCTACCTGGAGCAATTCGAATTTGCCCTGGTGGGCAAGGCACTGGCCGAGCGCGAAGTGTTGTTGCGCGCTGCGCCACATATCATCTGGCCGCTGCGTTTCGTCTTGCCGCACCAGCCGCATTTGCGTCCAGCCTGGATGATTCGCATTGGGCTGTTTCTGTATGACCATCTCGGACGTGGCCGTCGTACATTGCCGGGATCGCGGCGGATCAAGTTCCGCCAGCATGCCGTCGGCAAACCACTGCGCGATGAATTCAGCACAGGCTTCGTTTATTCCGACGCCTGGGTGCAAGATGCGCGACTAGTCGTGCTCAATGCGATGGACGCCGCCGCGCGAGGTGCGCAAATCCTGCCACGCACGCGCTGCCAGAGCGCGCTACGAACGGCAGAAGGCTGGCAAGTCGAGTTGCAAGGCGCCGACGGTGAGTCCAGAACCGTGACGGCACGTGCGCTGGTGAACGCCACTGGGCCATGGGCAGTACGCTTTCTCGATGAAGTGGCTGGCATCGGCCATGATCACGCGCTGCGTCTGGTCAAGGGCAGCCACATCGTCGTCCCACGGATGTTCGAGCATCCATACGCTTACATTTTTCAGCAACCCGATCGGCGCATCGTGTTCGCCATTCCCTACGAACGCGACTTCACCCTGGTCGGCACCACCGACGTCGAATATCTCGATGACCCGGCTGCACCGCATATCGAGCAGGCAGAAACTACCTATCTGTGCGACGCAGCCAACCGTTATTTCAAGCGCAGCATTACGCCTGCGGACGTGGTGTGGAGCTATAGCGGCGTACGTCCCTTGCTGGGCGACGAGCACGGCAACGCTTCCGAGGTGACGCGCGATTACCTGCTAGAGCTCGATCAGAAGGGGGCGCCGCTGCTTAATATATTCGGTGGCAAGCTGACGACCTTTCGCAAGCTGGCCGAAGAGGCCGTGGATCGACTAGCGCCGCTGCTCGATTCGACCGCGCCGGCATGGACAGCCAAAGGCCAGCCGCTGCCTGGCGGCGAGCAAAGCGATACGGCGCACCTGCTGACCGAATTCGAAGCCAGCCATCCCTGGCTGCCGACCGAGCTAGCCTGGCGATTGATTCACAGCTACGGCACGCGCAGCCAGCTATTACTTGGCAATGCCACTCGGCTGGAAGACCTGGGCGAGCACTTTGGCGCCGGTTTGTACCGCGTCGAAGTGGATTATCTGCGTCATCACGAATGGGCGGTGGTGGCGGAAGATGTTCTGTGGCGACGTAGCAAGTTGGGCTTGCGATTGCCTGCTGAAGGTGTTGCGCGATTGGCCGCCTATATGGCCGAATCGAAGGCTGACGAACGTCGCCGTAACGCTACATTTTGAAGGCTTTTGAAAGTAAACCTGAGTGGGGATTATGAGCTCAGGTCTGTGCGGTAGGTTCACTTGGCCCTGGGCCGTCAGGGTGAACGCTGAGGTATCAATGCCAAAGCATCGGCCATAACAATGACAGCGAGGCATGGCCATGCAGTCGTGCCATGAGGTTCCATCAAGGGAGGTAGCGGGCATGTCGGTGTGCACAGATCCACGATGTGAAGCGTTAGCGGCATGGCCGCTGGGAATGGTGCCGTTGCACCGGGAGAAGGTCGCATGAGCCGTCAATTTCTCGGTGAACTGATTTCCGAAGCGATCGCCATCTTCATCATCATCGCGTTCGGCGACTCGGTCGCCTGCATGTATGTGTTGTATGACCCCAGCCCATACCAAAACGCCTACTGGGGCGTGTGCATCGCCTGGGGCTTGAGTGTGACCATCGCGATCTATGTCACCGGTTCGGTGTCAGGAACCCATGCCAATCCGGCAGTGACCTTGGCCTTGGCCATGTTCCGCGGCTTTTCGTGGAAAAAAGTACTGCCTTATTGGGTAGCGCAGGTGATCGGAGCCTTTCTCGGGGCGGCACTGGTCTATGTGTTGTTCGGGCCGGTCATCGATCATTTCAACGAGACCCATCAATTGACTCGTGTGGGCGGCGGCGCGGCAGGCGTGTTCTTTACCCATCCTGGTTTGGCGATTACGCCGATGCATGCCTTGCTGGATCAGATCATTCTTACCGCGTTCTTGGTATTTGGTATTTTCGCGATCACCGAGCAATACAACGAAGCGGCGCCCACGGCTAATTCCGGCGCGCTGATGATCGGTTTCCTGGTCGCCTTGATCGGTGCGTCAATGGGTTATCTGGAGGCCTGGGCGATCAACCCGGCACGTGATTTCGGGCCGCGTCTGTTCGCCTATTTCGCCGGTTGGGGCGCCTCTGCGTTGCCGTCGCCTGGCAACTACTGGTGGATCCCCATCGTCGGCCCACTGATCGGCGGTGTGGTCGGTGCGGCGGCTTATCAATGGCTGATCTATCCGTTTCTGCCAGCGCGGATGCGCGCGTTGGACAAGCTGCGCATGGAAGGTGCTAGCGCGCTTACTTCAGATCCCAATAAATAAACCATCACCGTGTCCGCCATGGCGACCCAGTGACGGCCGCGGCGGTTGAACCTAGTCAGGGCTAACCCTGCGGAAGGAGATTATCTTGGACAAGCAATACATTCTCGCCATTGATCAAGGCACCACCAGTTCGCGTGCCATTTTGTTTGATCGAGCAGGTCGCATTGCCGGTATGGCACAGCGCGAGTTTGGCCAGATATTTCCGCAGCCGGGCTGGGTGGAGCATAACCCGCGGGAGATTCTGACCAGTGTGCTGACCACCGTCACCGAGGTGATGAACAATGCCCAGGTCGACGCCTCGGCGATTGCCGGCATCGGCATTACTAATCAGCGTGAAACCGCGGTGGTCTGGGACAAAAGCACCGGGCAGCCGATCTATAACGCCATCGTGTGGCAGTCACGGCAGACTCGTGAGATCTGCGACCAGCTCAAGGCTGACGGTTACGATCCGATGGTGCGGGAAAAAACCGGCTTACTGATTGACGCCTATTTTTCAGGTACCAAGGTGAAGTGGATACTCGACCATGTCGAAGGCGCGCGTGATCGTGCCAAGCGTGGCGAATTGCTCTTCGGCACCATCGATACCTGGTTAATCTGGAATCTCACAGGCGGCAAGGCTCATATCACCGACTACACCAATGCCTCGCGCACGCTGATGTACGACATCCATGCGCAGCGCTGGGACGATGAGCTGCTGAAGATGCTCGATGTGCCGGCGGCGATGTTGCCGGAAGTGCGCTCCAGTAGTGAGGTCTACGGACACACCTTGCCGCAGTATTTCTTCGGGCTCGAAGTGCCTATTGCCGGCGTGGCCGGCGATCAGCAAGCGGCCTTGTTCGGACAGGCCTGTTTCGAACCTGGGATGGCCAAGAACACCTACGGTACCGGCTGCTTCATGCTGATGAATACCGGCGATAAAGCCGTCCATTCTAAAAATGGATTGCTCACCACGATCGCCTGGGGCCTGGATGGCAAGGTCGAGTACGCGCTGGAAGGCAGCATCTTTGTCGCCGGCTCGGTGATTCAATGGCTGCGCGATGGCTTGCGTATGCTGGGTAAGGCCAGCGATTCGCAATCGTATGCTGAGCGCGCGGGCTCCAACGAAGGGGTTTACATCGTGCCGGCCTTTGTCGGCCTGGGCGCACCCTATTGGCGCAGTGATGTGCGCGGCGCTGTTTTCGGGCTGACGCGCGGCACGAGCAAAGAACATTTTGTGCGTGCGGCCTTGGAGTCCATGGCCTACCAGACGCGTGACGTACTCGCCGCGATGGAGGCCGATGCCGGCTTGCCGCTCAAAGAGCTGCGTGCCGATGGCGGTGCTATCGCCAACGACTTCATGGCGCAGTTCCAGAGCGACATTCTCAACGTGCCGGTGCTGCGTCCGCAGGTGCCGGAAACGACGGCGTTGGGCGCGGCGTATCTGGCGGGGCTGGCCACCGGCTTCTGGTCGAGCCGGGAAGAAATTTCGCGGCAGTGGGCGGTGGATCGCCGCTTTGAACCGGTCATGCCAGAAGCCACTCGCGAGGCCTTGTATGCGGGTTGGCAGCAGGCCGTACAGGCAACGATGGGCTTCAAGATCGCCTGATCAGGCGAGTCACTCCATAGCCGCCGTAGACGGGCATAAAAAAGGGGCTTCGCTGTCGCGTCGCCCCTTTTTCTTTTCAGCCTCCAGAAGCAGGCCGAATGTGCAGCTCGCTTTAGTCCAGCGCGTAACCGAATTGCTCTTTGAACTCGGCAGCGAACTCGGCATGGGTAAACCGCTGGTTCTGCGTGCCCGGATGCTCGACTTTCAGCGCGCCCATCAGCGAGGCCATGCGGCCGACCGTCGCCCAATCCTTGCCCTGCATGATGCCCAGGATCAGGCCGGCGCGATAAGCATCGCCGCAGCCGGTGGGATCGACCACCTGGCGCTCGCGTGCCGCAGGAATTTGCAGTGCTTCGCCGTTGGTGTAGATGGTGGAGCCGCGCGGGCCCTGGGTGACGATATACGCCTTCACGCGCCCGGCGATTTCCTCGGCGGTCCATTCCGTACGCGACTGCAGCAACTGCGACTCGTAGTCGTTGACGATGACGTAGGTCGACTGCTCGATCATCGAGCGGAATTCTTCACCGCTGAACAAGGGCATCGCCTGGCCCGGGTCGAAAATAAAGGGTACGCCGCGGGCAGCGAACTCGCTCACATGCTGCAGCATGGCGTCACGGCTATCCGGGGCGACGATGCCGAAAGTGATCTCCGGGATGTCGCGCACATGGTTTTCATGGGCACTGGACATGGCTCCGGGGTGAAAAGCCGTGATCTGGTTGTTGTCCAGGTCGGTGGTGATGAAGCATTGCGGGGTGAACTGCTCGTCGTACACGCGCACGTAATCCATGCGGATGCCGCAATCTTGCAGATGCTGCCGATAGGGGGCGAAATCCTGGCCCACCGCGGCCACTGGCAACGGATCGGCACCAAGCAGCCGCAGGTTATAAGCGATATTGCCGGCGCAACCACCGAATTCACGGCGCATCCGGGGAACCAGGAAGGACACGTTCAGAATGTGCACCTGATCGGGCAGGATGTGATTCTTGAACTGGTCCTGGAAGACCATGATGGTGTCGTAGGCAAGCGAACCGCAGATGACGGCAGACATGGTTAGTGGATGTTCCCAGGGCAAGTGAACAGGCAGCGCGTGAACGGCTGAGCCAAAGCCGAATCGACGATCTCGGCCAAAGCTGCTGATCTTACCGTTATCTCGGGGCGGTGACGACTGCCGGGGCGAGCTGAAGCTTGATTCATAAAGCAGGAAACTCGCATATCACCGTGTAGTACAAGGCTTTCTTAACGAGAATATTCTTGCGTGCAAGGGCTGGCCTGACTAGACTGATCCGCTTACTTTTTAACCAAGCCGATGCACGGCGGACTCAATGTTCAAGAAGTTTCGTGGGTACTTCTCCAATGACATTTCCATCGATCTTGGCACGGCCAATACGCTGATTTATGTACGTGGGCAGGGCATCGTCTTGAACGAGCCCTCAGTGGTGGCGATCCGTCAGGATCGCGGCCCCGGCGGTCCGCGCGCGGTGGCTGCTGTCGGTACCGATGCCAAGCGCATGTTGGGGCGCACACCGGGCAATATCGCCACGGTGCGTCCAATGAAAGACGGCGTGATCGCCAATTTCTCGATGACCGAAGCCATGCTGCAGCACTTCATCAAGCAAGTGCATCGTTCGCGTTTTCTGCGGCCGAGCCCGCGCGTGCTGGTCTGTGTGCCGTGCGGCTCGACCCAGGTCGAGCGCCGCGCCATCAAAGAGTCGGCCGAAGGCGCCGGCGCGCGTGACGTGTATTTGATCGAAGAGCCGATGGCCGCGGCGATTGGCGCGGGCATTCCGGTTCACGAGGCGCGCGGCTCGATGGTGCTGGATATCGGTGGCGGCACCTCCGAGGTGGCGGTGATCTCCTTGAACGGCATCGTCTACTCGCAGTCGGTGCGCATCGGCGGCGACCGTTTCGACGAGGCCATCATCAATTACGTACGCCGTAATCACGGCACCTTGATTGGTGAATCCACCGCCGAGCGGATCAAGATGGAAGTCGGTTGTGCTTTTCCGCAGACCGATGTGCGCGAAATCGAAATCTCCGGCCGCAATTTGGCCGAAGGCGTGCCGCGCATGTTCACCATCAATTCGAATGAAGTACTGGAAGCGCTGCACGAGCCGCTGTCGGGCATTGTTGCGGCGGTACGCGCAGCCCTCGAACAAACACCGCCGGAGCTGTGCTCCGACGTTGCCGAGCGCGGCATCGTATTGACCGGCGGCGGCGCTTTGCTGCGTGACCTCGATCGCTTGATCTCCGAGGAAACCGGCTTGCACGTGCAGGTAGCGGATGAGCCGCTGACGTGCGTGGCGCGCGGTGGCGGCAAGGCGTTGGAGTTGATCGATCTGCATGGCGGCGATTTCTTCGCTTCTGAGTCAGGCTAGTAAGCCCATCGTTCCGGCTTGCTCTCCGACGCGAGATTCGGCACCCGCCGGATCTCGACTTGAAGAAGGCATTCAATGATGTCGCGCAGGCTTGCCTAGTTGAGGTTTCCATGGGCGCGGCGCGCTCGTTTTGCTGAAAGGCTCGTTTCATGGCGCTTGCGCGCGAGGAAAATTCGCCCCTGTTCGCCGGTTCCGTGGCGGGTACGCTGCGGCTGATCTTCTATCTCGCACTGGCGATGGTGTTGATGGTGCTTGACCATCGCAACGGCTGGCTGTGGCGGCTGCGCTATAACGCCGCCATCGTGGTGGAGCCGGTCTATCGCCTTGCAGGCCTGCCGTCGGCGGGCATGCGTACCCTCAGTGTGGCCTTCGCCGACCGCAAATTGCTGACCGAGCAAAACCAGCGTCTGCGCGAAGATCTGTTGCTAGCCAACGCCAAGCTCAATCGCATGGCCGCGGTGGCGGAGCAGAATCAGCGATTGAAAGAGCTGCTCGATACCCAGCGCAGCCTTGAGTTGAACGTGCAGCTGGCACGGGTGATCGGTATGGACATGGGCCAGGCAAGTCACCGCCTGGTGCTCAATCGCGGCGATCGCGATGGGATCAAGCAGGGCCAGGTGGTCATCGACGCGCATGGCGTGATCGGTCCGATCGTTGAAGTGCTGCCAACAACCTCGGTGGTGATGCTGGTGACCGACCCCAATCATGCCGTGCCCGTGGTGGTCGAACGCACCGGCTTGCGCACGGTAGCCTTCGGTTCGCGTGATGGTGGTCAATTGAGTCTGCCGAATGTCCCGATGGCGGCTGATGTGAAAGCGGGTGACAAGTTGCTGACCTCCGGCCTGGGTGGGCGTTTTCCGCCTGGTTTTCCGGTCGGCGAGGTCCGTTCGGTCGGGCAGTCCGCGTCAGGTATGTTCCTGGAGGCGCGTGCGCGTCCCACTGCAGATATCGATCGCAGCGAAGACGTCTTACTGCTGCATGATCAGGCCGAGCCCGCCGGGCCGCCGCCACCGTCGACACCGGCCGGGCCGCCGGCGGCTCTGGCGCCGGTATCTGGCAGTAGCAGTGCGTCGCCGCCGGTGAGTACGTCGGTAGCCAGTCCAGCCACTCCTGCGGCGGCGGTGCAGCCATGAATCGGCATCGTCTGAGCTTGTTATGGGTCAGCGGCACGCTGGCATTCGGCCTATTGTCGATGCTGGTGCCGTTGCCTGCCGTATTGCAGTCGTTCAAACCGTATTGGCCGGCCTTGATCTTGCTGTATTGGACGATCGAATCCGGCGACCGCATTACCCTGGGTGTGGCCTTCGCCGTGGGGCTGTGCGCGGATCTGCTCGACGGCCAATTGTTGGGCGAGCAGGCTTTGCGCCTATGCGCGCTGGTATTCATCGTGTTGCGTTTCCGCTCGCGCTTGCGATTTTTCCCGATGTGGCAGCAAGCCGCGGCGGTGCTGGTGCTGCTGCTGAATGACCGCGTGCTGCAATTGGTCGTGCGCACGTTTGCCGGCGAGTCGCTGCCGTCTGCAAGCTGGTGGATTTCGCCCTTTGTCGGTGCCTTGCTGTGGCCGTTTGTGTTCTTGCTGCTCGACGATTTGCGCATGCATTCAGTAGCCCACTCCCGTAGCCCCACCCGATAGCCCCCGGCGAATCATCCACGACCATGCTTAATCGACGCTCGATCAAGGACTCACGGAGCGAAACTGCGCTGTTCCGGCGCCGTGCGCTGGTCGGGTTCGTGCTGATCTTGCTCGGGCTGACGGCCTTGGTGACGCGATTTGTGTATTTGCAGGTGCTGCACCACGACGAGTTCGTGGTGCGTTCGGAGAACAATCGCGTCAAGCCGCGGGCGATTCCGCCCGCGCGCGGCTTGATCTACGACCGTAGCGGCGTGTTATTGGCCGACAACGTGCCGGCGTTTCGCTTGGAAGTGGTTCCCGAGCAAGTGCCCGACATGTCCGCGTTGCTGGCGGAAATCGGCGCCGTGGTGCCGATCGGCAGCGACGATATCGATGCTTTCAAAAAGCAGCTCAAGCAGAGCCGCCGTTTCGAAAGCGTGCCGCTGAAATTGCGTCTCACCGAAGACGAAATCGATCGTTTTGCGGTGAATCGCTGGCGTTTTCCGGGTGTCGACGTGGTGCCCTACCTGACCCGGCGCTATCCCTATGGCGCGCATTTCGCCCATGTCGTGGGCTATGTCGGCCGGATCGATGCTGACGATTTGGAGCGGCTCGATCCGGTGCGTTACAAGGGCACTAGTCATGTCGGCCGCAGCGGTCTGGAGCGCTCTTACGAGGATGTGCTGCACGGCACGCCGGGTTACGAGCTGGTAGAGGTTAACGCCGATGGGCAAACCCAGCGTGTGCTCGAGAGGCATCCGCCGGTACCCGGCAAAAACCTGTACTTGAGCATCGATATACGCGTGCAAAAGGCCGCCGAAGAGGCTTTCGACAACCGTCCGGGTGCGGCGGTGGCGATCGATCCGCGTAACGGTCAGGTGCTGGCGATGGTTAGCGTGCCCAGCTTTGATCCGAACTTGTTCGTCAACGGCATCACCCACGCCGATTACAGCGCGTTGACCACGGCCGAAGACAAGCCGCTGTACAACCGCGCCCTGCGCGGGGTGTATCCGCCTGGCTCCACCGTCAAGCCGTTGCTGGCGCTTGGCGGCCTCGAATATGGTGTGCGGCGGCCGGAGGACACCGTATTGTCCACCGGCGAGTTCTGCATACCCGGACAAACCCGTTGTTATCGCGATGACCGGCGTGGCGGTGACGGCACCGTGAATATGGTGCGTGCGATCCAGTTGTCGACCAACACTTATTTCTATCGATTGGCGCTGGATCTTGGCATCGACCGGCTCAGCAGCTTTATGAGCAAGTTTTCATTTGGCCGTCCAACCGGTGTCGATCTAGTCGGCGAAGTATCCGGCGTACTGCCCTCGCGTGAATGGAAGGCCGGGCGCTATAAACAGCCCTGGTTCCCCGGTGAAACGGTAATTTCCGGCATTGGACAAGGCTACTGGGCAGTAACGCCGATGCAGCTGTCCCACGCGATTGCGACCTTTGCCGGCCACGGCACGCCTTATGCCCCGCGCGTGGTCATGGCGACGCAAAGCGGTGTAGACAGCCCGCCCGAGCCCTTGGCCAATCCGCCCACGGGACCCTCGTTGATTCAAAAGCCGGGTGATTGGGCGGCGGTCAACCAAGGCATGCTGGCGGTGATGACCGGGCCCGGTACCGGCAAGAACGTGGGCATCGGGTTTCCCTATGCGATCGCCGGCAAGAGCGGTACCGCCGAGCGCTACTCGCGCACCACCAACGCCTATGACGAGCGCCGCAACAACGCCTATCTGGCCAGTCGTCATCGAGCCTGGTTCGTGGCCTATACCCCGGCGGAAGATCCCAAGATTGCGGTTGCCGCCTTGTTGGAGTCTGGTGCCTGGGGTGCTCAGGACGCTGGCCCGATCGTGCGCAAGATTCTCGATGCGTGGGTGGTTCAACAAGGTGGCACCTTGCCGGTGAGTCCACCGCCTACGGCCACTCCGGCGAGCCCGGTTGCTGATCCGTCGGAAGTAATCGGGCCGACGATCGAGCCGCCGATGGATAACTCCGACAGCGACGACATCCCAGCGATACCGTCTTCGAGCGGGGCGAACCCATGATCGACACGTATTACATACGCATGCAGCGCTTTTTCAAGCGCGTGATGATCCGGCCGCGGATCGACCTGCCGCTGGCGGGCGGATTGTTCGTGCTGGCCATGGTTGGTTTGCTCACGCTTTACAGTGCGGGCGACAGCCACATGTCCCTGGTTGCTGGCCAGGCGGGGCGCTTTGCGCTTGGCGCCATGTTGATGCTGGTGATTTCGCGCATTCCGCCGCCGGTGTTACGCACCTGGACGCCTTGGCTTTATGCCGGTAGCACCGCGTTGCTGGTGGTCGTGGCGCTGCTTGGCGAGGGGCGCGGAGCGTATCGCTGGCTCGACCTGGGTGTGATGCGCTTCCAGCCCTCCGAGCTGCTTAAGCTGACCATGCCGATGATGGTGGCCTGGTATCTGCACCCGCGTCAGCTGCCACCGAGTTGGAAAGACGTCGTCGTAGTCGGCGTGTTGATTGCTATCCCAGCCGGCTTGATCGCCGAACAGCCGGATCTCGGTACTGCGTTGCTGGTTGCCGCGGCGGGCGCCTTTGCGTTGTTTTTATCGGGCATGTGCTGGTGGAAAATCGGTGCCTTGCTGGGTGCCGTTGGCGGCATGATTCCCGTCGCCTGGCACTTTTTGCACGAATACCAGCGCAACCGTGTGCGCACCTTGCTCGACCCCGAATCCGACCCGCTTGGCAATGGCTGGCACATCATTCAGTCGCAGATCGCGGTCGGCTCGGGCGGCACCTTTGGCAAGGGCTGGCAGCACGGCACGCAGTCGCGGCTGGACTTCCTGCCGGAGCACACCACCGACTTCATTTTTGCGGTGTTTTCCGAAGAGTTCGGACTGATGGGCGTTATCGGCATCATGCTGCTTTACGCTTTCATCATCGGTCGCTGTCTGTGGATCGCGATGGAGGCGCGCGACACTTACTCGCGGCTACTGGCTGGGGCGATCGGCATGAGCTTTTTCGTCTACGTTTTCGTCAACGGCGGCATGGTTGCCGGCATGCTCCCGGTCGTTGGCGTGCCGATGCCGCTGATCAGCTATGGCGGCACCTCGGCGGTCTCGCTGCTGACGGGTTTTGGTGTGTTGATGTCGATTCACGCCAATCGCAAAATCCATGAATGAGTCAGGCATGAATCACGCACGCGCGAATCGTTCAAACGCGGGCGAAGCATGCTCGAATACCTGCGCCGTCGTTCGCCAGCCTGCTGGCCTGAATCGCGCAGATTCGCGTGCTAGGCTGCCGATGACTCTCAGTTATTCCTAAGTGAAACCCCTGGAAGTGAAGCACTCCATGACCTTGATGTCCGCGCTGCGCCGTTCGCCCTTGCTCCTCACGCTAGGTCTTTTGCTCAGCGTCGCGTGGTCGCCCGTACGAGCCCAGGTCCATCCGGGGCAGGCGCAGCTGGTCAATGAGGTCGCACAAGAAACCGGCAAAGATCCCGCCGTGCTGAACGCGCTGCTCAATCGCGCCAAAAAGCAGCAAAGCATTCTGGATGCGATCAGCCGGCCTGCCGAAGGCAAGGCCTGGAAGGATTACCGCCCGATCTTTTTCAATGACAAGCGCATCGAAGACGGCGTGGCCTTTTATCGCGCCCATCGCGCGTTGATCGAGCGTATTGGGCAGCAGTACGGCGTGGCGCCGGAATACCTGGTAGCGATCATCGGTGTTGAAACCTCGTATGGCCGCATGCCGGGCAAATACAAAGTGCTCGACGCGCTGGTCACGCTGGGCCTGTACTACCCGCCACGGGCGTCGTATTTCCGCGACCAGCTGAAGGTGCTGTTGAGCTTGCCGGACAACCATCTGGCTGGGCCGCTCAATAGCTTGACCGGCTCTTACGCCGGTGCGCAGGGCTGGGGCCAGTTCATGCCGTCGAGCATCCGCGATTTTGGCGTGGACGAAGACGGTGACGGCCATATCGATATGTTGAACTCGCTGCCGGACATTCTCGCCAGCGTGGCCAATTACTTCAGCAAGAACGGCTGGGTCACGGGTGGCCCGGTGGTGGCGCGCGCGCAGCCCGATCATCTGGCCAAGCTGATTACGGTCAAGGATTCTCAGCCGCAATGGTCGGTGGAACAGCTCAAGGCCTGGGGCTATACACCCTTGCAGCCGCTGGACCCGAACCTGCCCAGCAGCTTGCAATCGCTGGAAGGGGAGAGCGGCACGGAATACTGGATCACCTTCCAGAATTTTTACGTCATCACGCGCTACAACCGTAGTCCGCTATATGCGTTGGCCGTGCATCAACTGGCCGAGGCGATCGCCAGCGACGTGCGCCGGGCGGACGCCACGCCATGAGGTGGCGCCTGGTGCTGCCGATATTGGCGGCATTGCTGCTGCTTGCCGGCTGCAGCGGCAGCAAGCCGCGCCCCAGCAAGGGCGGCAGCACGGTGCGAGGCAGTTACTCCGGCAGCTCGCGTCGTGGCGGCGTCTATGACGACGTCAGCAAATCTCAGGGCAGCCGTTATCGCGATAACAGTGACAGCGTGCCGGGTGGCCCGCCGCCGGATCTGAGCAAATTGGTCGAGCCGACACCCAAGGCGGAGCCACGGGCGCTATATGGCAACAAGTCGCCGTATTCCGTACTGGGCCAGAGCTACCGGGTACTGCCCAGCGCAAACGGCTATGTGGAGCGCGGTATCGCGTCGTTCTACGGCAATAAGTTTCATGGCTACAAAACCTCCAGCCTGGAGGACTACGACATGTACCAGTTCTCCGCCGCCCACAAGACGCTGCCATTGCCCAGCTATGCGCGGGTGACCAACCTGGAGAACGGCAAAAGCGTCATCGTGCGCATCAACGATCGCGGCCCGTTTCACGAAAACCGCCTGATCGATCTGTCCTATGCGGCCGCCGTCAAGATCGGCGTCTGGCCCAAGGGCACTGGCCTGGTCGAGGTCCGCGCGATTACTCCAGGCGAGCCGGTACAAGACTTGCCGCCTGCGACATCGCCGCCACAGCCCGCGTTGCCGTTACCGCCCGCATCGCCGCCGCCTCTGCCGCCATCACCACCTTCATCCGTGCCGACAGCGCCCTCGCCAGCGGTGATTGCGGCCAATACAACCAACCCAGGTATAACCGCGCCCCCGGGCATTTATCTGCAGGTGGGCGCCTTCACCGATAACGCCAACGCGGAACGGGTGGCGCAACAGCTGCGCGACGCCAAGTTTGCTCCGGTACAGGTGGTCGATGCTCAGATCAACGGCCGTAATGTGCGCCGGGTGCGGGTTGGGCCGCTTAGCGACGTCGATCGTGCCGACCAGGTAACCACGCAGATCGAAGGTATGGGACTGCCGCGGCCGCAGGTCGCGGTAGACTAACGCACTGCATCACTGGCGATATTCGCTGCAAGTCCCTGGATAACTTGCCCGGATTTCGCCTAATTCATGGCGGCGCATCGGGTGCCGACCATACAAAAGATTGGATTGAACCGAACGATGAGCCTACTTCGCCGCACCCTCTCCTCATTTGCCGTCGCCGCCCTGGTCGCCGGCGTCGCCTTTGCCCAGCAGACCCCGCCCAAACCCGTGGCCGTGCCACGCCCGGTGATGCCCGAAGCGCCGGTACCGCCGCCGCCGGATGTCGATGGCAAAAGCTGGGTGCTGATGGATTACGCCACCGGCCAGATTCTCGCGTCGAAAGATCCTGACGTGCGGCTCGAGCCGGCCTCGATCACCAAGGTGATGACCGACTACGTGGTCTCCGCCGAGATCGGCAACGGCAAGATCCACATGACCGATCCGGTCACCATCAGCGAAAACGCTTGGCGCGGCGGCGGTGCCGGCACCGATGGCTCCACCAGCTTCCTCAAGCTCAATAGCCAGGTGCCGCTGAAAGACCTGTTGTTCGGCCTGATTGTCCAGTCCGGCAACGATGCCGCCATTGCGCTGGCCGAACACACCGCAGGCTCCGAGTCGGCGTTTGCCAACCTGATGAACGCCTATGCCAAGCAGTTGGGCATGGTCAATTCGAACTTCCAGAACGCCTCCGGCTACCCGATCGCCAATCACTACACCACGGCGCGGGATATCGCGATTCTGTCGCGCGCGCTGATTCATGATTTCCCCGAGGACTACGCGATTTCCGCGGTCAAGGACTTCGAGTGGAACGGCATCAAGCAGCACAATCGCAACCTGTTGCTATGGCGCGACCAGAGCGTCGATGGCATCAAGACCGGCCATACCGCGGCGGCAGGCTATTGCCTGGCAGCGTCGGCCAAGCAGGGCGACTCGCGCATGATCGCCATCGTGATGGGCTCTTCCGGCGAGAAAGCTCGTGCCGATGCCGCGCTGGCACTGATGAACTACGGCTTCCGTTTCTACGAGACGCACAAGCTGTATGAGGCGAGCAAGCCGTTGGCTACGCCGCGTCTGTGGAAGGGCAAGGACAACCAGTTGCCGATCGGCGTTGCCGACGACGTGCTAGTCACGGTCAAGCGCGGCGAATACGACAAGCTCAAGGCCACCATGGATATCCCGGCCACGCTGATCGCCCCGTTCACCAAGGGTCAGCAGGTGGGTACGCTGCGCATCACCCTGGACGGCCAGCCGGTGCAGAACGTGCCGCTGATCGCCCAGGTCGAAGCGCCGCAGGGCGGTTTCTTCTCGCGTCTGTGGGACAGCATCATGCTGTGGTTCCATAGCGACAAGAAGCCTGAAACGAAGTGACGGAGGTTGGATGATGCGTGATCTTGATTCGATCGATGCGGCGAAAAAGGAAGGCCAGGGCTTTCAGTTTCCCGGTGAATTCGAAATTACCGCCATGGGTAACGCCAGCGCCGAGCTGACGGTGCTGGTGCCGAAAATCCTCACCGGCATCGGTGTGCGGGTGCTGCACGAAACCGTAAAGCACCGCCATTCGAAAGAAGGAAACTTCGTCTCGGTGACGGTGAGCTTCCACTGCGAAACCCGTGAAGAATACGACGCCGCGCATGTCGCGCTGCGGGCGGATCCGGACATTCGCTACACGATGTGAGACAGCGCATGCGGACAAGCGGGTCGGTCATCGTCATCGCCAAAGGTGCGGCGTCGGGTACTTGCGACGCCCACTTGCGACCCCAATTGTGCAAGATCATGCCAACGCCGATGCCCGCCTCGTGACCGCCGATTTCCCGCTTCCGACCGCCCATGCAGCTGCGCGGCCGTTGAAAATCCGCCGCCTGGGGCGTCAGCCCTATGAGGTGACGTGGAAGGCGATGAGCGATTTCACCAATCGCCGCGATGCGGATACCGCCGACGAACTCTGGCTGCTCGAACACGACCCCGTGTTCACCCTGGGCCAGGCAGGCAAGATGGAGCACGTCTTGATGCCGGGCGATATTCCGGTGGTGCCGGTGGATCGCGGCGGCCAGGTGACGTACCACGGCCCTGGCCAGATCGTGGCCTATCCGCTGATCGACTTGCGCCGGGCCGGCCTGGGCGTACGTGAGCTGGTCAACCGGATCGAGCAGGTCCTGATCGATACCCTGGAGCACTGGAATATCGGTGCCGAGCGGCTACAAGGCGCGCCCGGGGTCTATGTCGGTGGCGCCAAGGTGGGGGCGTTAGGGCTGCGGGTGCGGCGTGGTTGCAGCTTTCACGGCCTGGCCTTTAACGTGAACATGGACCTGGAGCCTTATCACCGCATCAATCCCTGCGGTTACAAGGGTTTGGCGGTCACCCAAGTGCTAGACTTGGGCGGTCCGTCGCGGCTGGCGGACGTCGAAGACGTACTCGCGGCCGAGTTTTGCCGCCAGTTCGGTTTCGATGCCGAGCTGGCCGCGCCTGTGATTCCCGAATTCCCTTCTGAACTCCCCGCTCACGCAGCGGTCTAGGCTGGTCCATGAGCGATACCTCTGCATCCCCGTCCAAGGTCATTCCGATCAGCGTCGTCGCTGGTACGCCCGCGGTTGAGAAACAGCTGGGCAACGACAAAATTGCGCTGAACCGGGCCGGCTTCGACACCGCCGTGCCGACCCTGCGCAAGCCGAGCTGGATCCGCGTGCGGTTGCCGCAAGGCAATGCCGTACAGCAGTTGAAGGCGCGCTTGCGCGAAAACGCGCTGGTGACGGTATGCGAAGAGGCGTCATGCCCGAACATCCACGAGTGCTTTAGCAAGGGCACCGCCACCTTCATGATTCTTGGCGAGGTATGTACCCGTCGCTGCTCGTTCTGCGATGTGGCGCATGGCCGCCCGGCACCGCCGGATGCGCTGGAACCGGCGCGCCTGGCCGAGACCATCCGCGACATGCGCCTGCGCTATGTGGTGATTACCTCGGTGGACCGCGACGACTTGCGCGACGGCGGTGCCGAGCATTTCGCTTCGTGCATTCGTGCCGTGCGTCACGCCAGCCCGACGATCAAGATCGAAATCCTCACCCCCGACTTCCGCGGCAAGGGCCGCATGGATCGCGCGCTGGAAGTCCTCAAGGATTTCCCACCGGATGTGTTTAACCACAATCTGGAAACCGTGCCGCATCTTTATCGCGAAGTGCGCCCGGGTGCCGACTACCAGTGGTCGCTGGATCTGCTGAAGCGTTTCAAGGCGCAGCATCCCGAGGTGCCGACCAAGTCCGGCATCATGCTCGGTCTCGGCGAAACCATGGATCAGGTGCTGGAGACCATGCGCGATTTACGTGCCCATGACGTCGACATGATTACCATCGGCCAGTACCTGCAGCCCACGCCACACCATCACCCGGTCGTGCGCTATTGGACACCTGAAGAATTCGACGCGCTGCGCGAGGCAGGCGAGGCCATGGGCTTTAACCATGTCGCTTCCGGTCCGTTGGTTCGTTCCTCCTATCATGCCGACCTGCAAGCCCATGCAGCCGGCGTCACTGAGCAAGCCTGAGAGGCCTCATGAAACTTCGTCCCACGCTAGCCCTGCTGCTTGCCTTCACCATCGCCGGTGCCGCTCACGCGCAAACCCCGGCAGATGCCGTGAGCGGTGATGAAGCGCCGCGCAAAGCCTCTGCGCTGCCGTTAAAGCCCTCCACCAATCAGTTAGAGGCGGCCCAGTTGTCGGCGCGCTTCCTCACTCGTTTTCACTACGACTCGCAGCCGCTGGACGACGCGATGTCGGCCAAGATCTACAAGGCCTATTTCGATGGTCTGGATGCCGAGAAGGTGTTTTTCACCCAGGTCGACATGGCCAAGTTCGAGCCGCTGAAAACGCAGTTCGACAATGCGATCTGGAGTAAAGATTTATCCGGCCCGTTCTCGGTGTTCAATCTGTATGTCCAGCGGGCGGTCGAGCGCATGACTTTTGCGCGTGGCCTGCTCAAGCAGGGCTTCGATTTTTCGACCGACGATAGCTACGTCTACGATCGCAAGAAGGCCAGCTGGCCCAAAGACGCCGCCGAGCTCGATGATCTGTGGCGCAAGCGCACCAAGAACGACTGGTTGCGCTTGAAGCTCGCCGGCAAAGGTGACGATGATATCCGCAAGACGCTGGACAAGCGCTACGCCGGTTATATTGAGCGGGTAAGGCAGCTGGACAGCGAAGACGCCTTCCAGACCTTCATGAATGCATACGCCGAATCCACCGACCCGCATACCGACTACCTCGGCCCACGCGCCGCCGAGAACTTTGATATCTCGATGAAGCTCTCGCTGGAAGGCATCGGCGCCGTGCTGCAGCAGCGCGACGAATACATCGTCGTGCGTGAAGTGGTTCCGGCCGGCCCGGCCGCCAAGTCCGGCAAGATCCACGTTGGCGACCGCATTGTGGCAATCGGCCAGGGCGCCGACGGTGCCTTGGTCGATGTGATCGGTTGGCGCGTCGATGACGTGGTCAAGAAGATCCGCGGCAAGAAAGACACCACGGTGCGCCTGGAGATCTTGCCAGCCGACGCCGGCGTCGATGGCAAGCACGAAACGATTTCCATGGTGCGCCAGAAGGTCAATATCGAAGAACAGGCGGCCAAGAAGCGCATCGTCGAAATCAAGGATGGCAACGTCAGCCGCAAGATCGGCGTGATCGAACTACCGGCTTTTTATTCCGATTTCGGTGCGCGTCGCGAAGGCGACAAAAACTTCAGAAGCGCCACCCGCGATGTCGCCAAGCTGCTGGAAGAGTTGAAGGCTGCCGGTGTCGAAGGCGTAGTGATGGATCTGCGCAACGACGGCGGCGGCTCGCTGGTCGAAGCCAACTCGCTCACCGGTTTGTTTATCGACAAGGGGCCGGTGGTGCAGGTGCGTGACGCCCGCGGCCAGGTCGATGTGCAAGGCGATGACACCCCTGGTATGACCTGGAGCGGCCCGTTGGCGGTGCTGATCAATCGCGGTTCGGCCTCGGCGTCGGAGATTTTCGCGGCAGCGATTCAAGACTGGGGTCGTGGTCTGATCATCGGCCAGCCGTCGTTTGGCAAAGGCACCGTGCAGAATCTGGTCGATCTGGATCGCTTCACCCGCGGCAATAGCGAGAAGCCGCAGTTCGGCGAGCTGAAGATGACTATTGCCGAGTTCTTCCGCATCAACGGCGGTTCGACCCAGCTCAAGGGCGTGACTCCCGATATCCAGTTCCCGTTGAACGGCGACGAGAAGGATTTCGGCGAATCCACCTACGACAACGCCTTGCCGTGGACGCAGATCGCGCCAGCCACGTACAAGCCGGTAGCCGACCTCAAGGCTTATCTGCCGCAATTGCAGAGCAGCCACGAGGCCCGCACCGCCAAATCGCCGGCTTGGAAGCTGATGCTCGACGAATTGGCGCAGTACCGCAAAATGCGCGACAAGACCTCGATCTCGCTGAACTTTGCCCAGCGCGAAACCGAGCGCAAGCAGATGGACGCCTTGCAGGCTGATTTCCGTGCCCGTCATAAAACCATCGACGGCGGCACGGCGGTCGCCGATGAAAATCAGGACAGCCTCGACGACGGCCTCAACCCGAACGAGCGCAGCCTGAAGGCGGAGATCCAGCAAGAGAAGGACGCCAAGAAAGCCAAGGACCCACAAGTGCAAGAAGCGGCACATGTGATGTTCGATGCCGTTGGCCTGATCAAGGCCGATCCGAAGCTGGCGGCCGAAGTGTTGCCCTACGGCGGCAAGTTCTCGTCCACCGCGACGGTAGCCGCAACGCCTGCTGCGCCGGCACCGGCCAGCCCTACCGCGCATTAAGTTCAGGCTTCTCACGCAATCAAGAAACGGCGCTACGGCGCCGTTTTTTTGTGCGGGTCTCTCAGGTCATGCGGCGGGCCGGGCGCGATGGACTTGTCACGGCATCGCGCGTACATAAGAGGCCGTGCAACCCCCTCTTTCACCCGAGAGACACCATGGATATGTTGCCGAACGTCGCGCTTGCTGGCGGGCTGGCCTGGGCCAGCGGTATCCGCCTATACGCCACGATATTCATCGCCGGCATGCTGGGCCGGCTGGGTTTCGTGCATTTGCCGGCCGGCCTGGAGATGCTTACCCATAACTGGGTGCTCGGCGTTTCCGGGGTGTTGATGCTGGGCGAGTTTCTGGCCGACAAAATCCCCGGTTTCGACAGCGTGTGGGATGCCATTCACACCTTTATCCGCATCCCTGCCGGCACCTTGCTGGCCTGGGGGGTGTTTAAAGAATCCGCGCCGAGCGAGCAGTTCGCCGCCGCTTTAATGGGCGGGGCACTGGTCTCGGGTACGCATCTGGCCAAGATGGGCGGTCGCGCGCTTATCAACACCTCGCCGGAGCCTTTCAGCAATTGGACGGCCAGCGCAAGCGAAGATATTTCCCTGCTCGGCGCGACGTACTTGATGTGGCGCCACCCCGTAGCACTGCTGGTGTTGCTGGGGTTGTTCGTGGTGTTGCTGATCTGGCTGTTGCCGAAGATCGTGCGCGGCTTACGCGCGTTGTGGCGACGATTGCGTAGCGTCAGGACGGCACTGTCGGGCCCCGTCTGAGCTTGGCAGGGCAGGTTGAGCACATGCTAGCTGGCACGTGCTCAACCTCGCCAAGTTAGCGCAGCGGATTACTTCGAGGTCGCCGCTTTAGCCGCCTTGGCCGCCCTCTGCTCCTTCATCCACTGCTGAAGCTCCGGTACATGCGGCAGCTCGCGCAGCAGTTTCGAGCGCGGGTCGACAATGACCAGCGTGCCGGCCGGGACATCGAGATGACCCTCGTCGTGCTCCATCGGCAGCGTGCGCACGCTTTCGCCCACCTGTACCTCCACCGGCAACGGGAACGGCTTGTCGTGCGGCACCACCCAGCGCAGGTTCAACGTGTCGCCTTCGCGTTGCACATCAAGCTTGGGCAGCGTGGCCTCATACAGGTAAACGTTGAAGAACCAGCTCAGGTCACGGCCGGTCACCTGGTTGACGATATCGATGTAGTCGCGCGTGTTGGCATAGCGCGGCGTGAAATTGCCCGGCTGCGGATCGGGGCGGCCGTAGACCAGCCGGCGAATGCTTTCAAAGAACGCATGATCGCCGATCAGCTGCCGCAACGAGTGCAGCATCAACGAGCCCTTGTAATAAATATCGTTGCCAGGGCCGCTCTTGGCGTCATAGACCTGATGCTCGAACTGGCTATGGCCGGCGACCACCGGATACGCGTTTTTCAGCTGGATACGCTCTTCGTGCAGCATGGTGAAGTACGGCATGTCGCCATAGAGGTACTGGCCATACAGCGGCTGCATATAGGTGCCGAAACCCTCGTGTATCCACATGTCGTCCCAGTCGGCATTGGTGACCTGATTGCCGAACCACTCATGCGAAAACTCGTGTTGCAACAGCCAGTCGAAGCCAAACGGGCCCTTGGCGTAGCCATTGCCATAGGCATTGATGGTCTGGTGCTCCATGCCTAGGTGCGGTGTTTCCACCACGCCCATTTTTTCGTCGCCAAATGGATACGGACCGATCTGCTGCTCGAAGAAATCCAGCATGTGCGGAAACTCGGCGAACAACGCCTTGGCCTGCTGCTCGTTGTGCTCATCGCCATGCAGATGCCAGAACTGCATCGGAATCGTATTGCCGTAGTGGCTGCTGTACTTCGCCTCTAACAGCTCGAAGGGGCCGACGTTGATCGAGATGGCGTAGGTGGTGGGGTGCTTGGCACGCCAGTGATAGGTGCGGCGATCGCCTTCGTCTTTGATCTCGACCAGCACACCGTTGCCCGGAGCCACTAACGGTTTGGGCACCGTCACATAGAGATCGACCAGGTCCGGTTTACCCTGCGGATGATCGATGCAGGGCCAGAACAAGTCGCAGCCTTCGCCTTCGACCGCGCTGGCAACCCAGGGCTGGCCGTCCGGCGTCTTGCTCCAGACAAAGCCGCCATCCCAGGGGGCATGTTGGGCGACATGGGGCTTGCCGCCGTATCGCACTTCCACCTCTACTTTGCCGCCGACCGCCAGCGTCGCCGGCAGCTGGATTCGCAGCCGGCCGTCTGGATTGCTCCAGGCGCTGTTCGCCAGCGGCTTGCCATCCAGCACGATCGCACTGATCGGCAGGTTGTGATCCAGATCCAGCAGCAACAGGTCAGTGGCCGCGCGAGCGGTAAAGGTCAGGGTGGCGCTGGCGTCGATACGCTGCTGCGCCGGATTCACCGCGATATGCAGCGCCGCGTGATCGAAATGCACACGGGCCTGCTCGGCCGGCATCACACCACCCGAGCGTTCCGTCTGTGCGCTCAACGGCGGCTGGCTGGGTACGGGCGCTGCTTTGTTGATGGGTTTGTCGGCGGCCCAGGCGGCGCTGGAGCCGAGCAGGGTGGCAAGTGCAAGGGTAAGCAGGCGAGGGCGCAGAGTCATGGGCGGAGGCTGATGGGCGAAGCTTCGCAGAATGGCAGCGAATGCCCGGCAGGGGTATCGCCGAAAGTCATGCTTTGCATCTCCCTCCCCGATAGCGGGGAGGGGTAAGCGCGTCGCTCAGCGCGTATAGCGCTTCTGCAAGAAGGCAAAGAACGCACGCACACCCATGGCCTCGCCGCCACGCGGCCGGCCCGGCCGATCGGCATCGTTCCAGGCGTAGGTGTCCAGATGCAGCCATGGCGTGGTGTCGGGTACGAAGCGCTCCATATACAGCGCGGCAGTGATCGCGCCGGCGTGGCGCGAGGGGCCGCCATTGGCGAAATCGGCCAGATACGATTCGAGCATCTTGCGATACGGCCGCCACAACGGTAGCCGCCATAGCGGGTCATTCACGCTGCGGCCGGCCGCCAGCACGGTATCGGCGATGTCGTCGCGGTTGCCGAACAGGGCCGGTAGATCGGGGCCAAGCGCCACGCGCGCGGCACCGGTGAGGGTGGCGAAATCCAAGATCAGGTCGGGCTGCTGTTCGGCGCCATAGGCCAGGGCATCGCATAAGACCAGGCGGCCTTCGGCGTCGGTGTTGTCGATCTCCACGGTGAAGCCGGCGCGGGTGGTGATGATTTCGCCTGGGCGCATCGCGTTGCCTGACACGGCGTTTTCCACCGCCGGGATCAGCAAGGTCAGCCGCACCGGCAGTTTGGCCTGCATGATCAGGCCGGCCAGCGCGATGGCGTGCGCCGCACCGCCCATGTCCTTTTTCATCCAGCGCATGCCGTCGGCGGATTTCAGGTCCAGACCGCCGGTGTCGAAGCACACGCCTTTGCCGACCACCACCAGCTTCGGATCGCTGGATTTGCCCCAGCTCAATTCGACCAGCCGTGGCGCGCGATGGCTGGCCCGACCTACCGCGTGGATGGTGGGGAAATTCGCCTTGAGCAGTTCGTCCCCCACCCACTCATGCACCTTGGCTTTGTGGGTTTTGCCGAGTTGCTTGACGGCCTCGGCCAGCTGCTTGGGGCCCATGTCTTCGGTCGGTGTATTGACCAGATCGCGCACCTGCGCGGTGGCGGCAACCAAGGGCGCTAGCACTTTCAGGTCGGCGGCGTTCACCGCCAACTTGGCGGGCGCACGCTTGGCCTTGCGGTAGCGAGTAAATTCATAGGCGCCAAGCGCCCAACCCAGGGCCGCCTGCTGGGCATCGGCCAGCACGCTTTCGTCCGCCAGGTGATAGACCGCATCGGGAAGCTGGCGTGGCAAGGCCGCGAGCGCACCGAGCGAATCATTCGCTTCCACGCCAACCAGTACGCGCACCAATTTACCGCTGGCATCGGCGAGCAGGGCAAAGCTGCCGGGTGCGGCCTCAAAACCGCTTTCGGCCAACCAGCGACGCTGTACAGCCGTGAGGCGGCGGCGAGTGGCGGTGTAGTTTGCCGTGTCGGTGGTTTCGATGGCGATGCTTTGGCGTTCGCCGGATTTGCGTTCGATCAGGGAAGACATACAAGGTCCAAACGGGGGCGTAAGTAGGTGATGAGCGTAGCGGCAATGCGGGCAGGATGGCGGATTGAATCTTCGGGACGCAAATGACGGGGCGTTGGCGGACCGTGATGGGCTGTCACTACGGGCAGTGGCTTCACCGATGTTGGGTATCGCTGCGCTCAACCCAACCTATCCAGCCTGGGCGCTCGATCTTCCGTGCGTGGGCTTCTACGAGGCGTGATGCGCTTCCAGCCAATCGGCCAGGGCGGTCATGTCATGCAGTTCGAGATCGGGTGCGGCGCCGAGCGCGTTCGGCCAACGCTCGCCGGTGCGGTTGATCCAGGCAGCGTGCAGGCCAGCGTCGCGTGCGCCGACTACATCCAGTTCGGGGTCATCGCCGACATGCAGGATATGCCTCGGCGCGATGCCGAGCTGTTCGGCGGCGAGATGAAAGATTCGGCGATCGGGCTTGAGGGTGCCGCTGTCGCGGGCACAGACATGGTGCGCGAAATGCTCGCGGATACCGATGCGGTCGAGATCGGCGTTGCCATTGGTCAGGCTGGCAATAGGCCAGCGCGCGGTAATGCGTGCCAGGGCGGGCAGGCTGTCGGGATAAAGATCCACGCTGTTACGTGCGTTGAAATAGATATTCCACAGCGTATCCAGCGGCACCTCGTGGATACCGCAGGCGGCAAACGCTTGCTGCAGCGTGATGTGCCGCTGGGTGGTGAAATCGTGCGCCAGATCTGGGCGCTCCAGGGCGACCTTGGCACGCAACTCGCGCATCGCGGGTATCGGCCAGGCGGCGGCAACGGTGGGGTAATGGGCACGCAGATAAGCGTCGAGTTCGCTATCCGCACGCTCCAGGGCCGGCATCACCGGCCACAGGGTGTCGTCGAGATCGAGGGTTAGGGCAAGAATGCATGCGCGTCAATGCGCACTCAGCGGCACATCAGCGTGCACTGACGCGCAGTACCTGGCCTGGATGCACGGTGTTGTCTTTGATGTGGTTCCAGCTACGCAGCTGGGCCACGTCCACGGAATGCTTCTTGGCAATCGAATACAGGGTTTCGCCATTGCCGACCTTGTAAGTCTTGGCCGTGGCGGCGGCCACCGGCTTGCTCGGCTTACTGGCGGGCTCCGCGGCGGCGACCTTGCTGCTCTGCTTGGCCGCCTTGCCGGTGCTTTCCTTGCTGATGTCTTCTTTGGCCGGCGCCGGCTTGTTGCTGGCCAGTTTGCCGTAGCTGACATAGACGTCGCTGGTGACCTTGGCGAAATCGGCACCGTGGGCCGATGCATTGCTTACCGTGATCGCGTCGCCATGCACACCCTTGAGGCTGGCTGGTGCGCTCGATTCCACGCTGCCGGTGACGCCAGCCAACTGCGGCTCATCCTTCTTGGCATTGCGTGCTTCCAGCGCCTGTTTGGCCTGCTGGGTGAGTGCCGAGGTTGGTGCCACCGCCGAACGGGCTGCCAGCGTCGCGCCAGGAGCGGCGAGCGGGGTTTCGGTGCCACTGCTCGGGCGTGCGCCCACTTCGGCAAGAATCTTGGCGCGGCGCGAGCTGTCCATTGCCACCAATGCCTCGCCGTCGGCGTACGGACCCAGCTCATGCGAGCGCAGCACCGACTTCACCGTATCGCTGGTGACGAAGTCGACGAAGGCCTTGGTATCGGCGGCTTTCGGGCTATTGGCATTAGTTACCAGGTACAGCGGGGTAAACAGCGAATAGGCGCCGCTGCTGATGGTTGCGCTGCTTGGTGCAACGTCATCGATCTTGAGGATTTTTACCTTGCGGTTGTTATGCACGCCGGCCAGGGTGGTCGCGCCCAGCGACTTGGAGTCCAGCGCCACGGCTTCTTCCAGCTTGGCCGTATTCACGTACAAGCGAGGTGCGGCCACCGGCTGGTTGCCACGACCGAACAGTAGGCGGCGCAAGCTGTGTTCCACGCCGTCACCGGGGCTGGCCACGGCGTATACGTTGATCAGCTCGTCCTTGCCGCCGAGGTCTTTCCAGTTGGTGATCTTGCCGTAGTAGATATCGTGCAGCTGGCTCAGCGTCAGGCTGTTGACCGGATTGGACGGGTAGGTGATCACCACCAGCGCATCCCAGGCCACCGGCGTGAACTCTAGGCCGCTTTCGCTGCCGCCGGCGCTGCCGCGTGCGCTGCCGGCGAGGTCGGCGGTGCCGCTGGCGACCGCTTCCAGGCCCGAGGCGGTATTGAACGATTGCAGTTCAATCTTGCCCTTGCCGGACTTCTCCCAGGCCTTGGCCACATCGACAACCACGCCGCGTGCGGTGGTGACATCGCCGCGCCATACCAGGGTGGGCCCGGCCGCCATGGCAACGGTCGTGACGCAGGTGCCGATCAAGGCAAAAGAAAGAAGGCGAGCAAGGCGGAAGGACATGGTGTTGGGAAATCCAGGGCGAAGTGATGGCGATCGCATGCAGCCATCCGAAGCGTGCAAGCAGGTGACGAAGATTCGGTATTTCAACTGCCTACGAGCAAAACATCAAGCACGGCTGCAGATTTGCGTTTAAGTAATGATTGACGGTGAAGAACTGGGCGGCCAGGTCCGGGTCGTTTCGTAAGCCCCCTGCGCTTACTGCAGATCCACGTAGCGAAGCCCACCGTCTCCGGCCACGATCAACACCAGTTGGCGTGGATTGACGCCGGCGAGGCGTTGTAGCACACGCAGGCTAGGGATGCGTAAATTGCCCACCGCGACCACGATGTCATTCGCCTGCAAGCCTGCTTTGGCCGCTCGGCTGCCCGCATTGACGCCGCTTACCGTGACACCGGTAATGCCTTGGCCGCGCTGGTTTTGTGGCAGCTCACTAAAGGTAACGCCGGCCAGGCGCTGATCCAGTTTGCCGCCGTCGAGCGTGGCTAGTTTCTCCGCTGCCAGAGTGGCGCGTACTTCGCGGCTATTACCGCCGCGCATGACGCTTAAGCTGACGGTGCTGCCGACCGGCAACAGGCCCTCGGCGTTGCGTAGATCCTGCGGGCTGCGCAGCGGTTTGCCGTCGACCGCTGTCAGCACGTCGCCCACTTGCACTTCAGCTCTACCGGCGGGCGAGTCGGGCTGTACTTGCGTCACCACCACGCCGTTGCTGCTTTTCAGGCCAAGTGCCTGCGCAATGCTCGGCGTAATGTCCTGCGTTTCCAGCCCCAGGTTGCCGCGGCTGACCTTGCCATGCGCAACCAGCTGCTGCATCACCTCAAGGGTGAGGTTGCTGGGGATGGCAAAGCCGATGCCGACGTTGCCGCCCGACGGCGAGAAGATCATGGTATTGATGCCCACCAGTTCGCCGCGCAAATTCACCAGCGCGCCGCCGGAGTTGCCGGGGTTGATCGAGGCATCCGTCTGAATAAAGTTTTGAAAGCCCGAGCCACCCAGGCCCGAACGGCTCAATGCCGAGACAATGCCCGACGTCACCGTTTGCCCCAGGCCGAAGGGGTCACCCACCGCCACCACGAAATCACCGACGCGCAGCTTGGCCGAATCGGCCAGCGGCAGCGCCTGCAAGTTGCTCGCTTGAATTTGTACGACGGCAACATCGGTATCGGGGTCGGTGCCGATCAACTTGCCCTTGACGTCGCGGCCGTCCTGCAAGGTCACCGTGATGTCATCGGCACCGCCCACCACATGGTTATTCGTCAGCACATAACCCTTGGCCGCATCGACGATCACGCCCGAGCCGAGACTTTGCGAGATGCGTTCGCGTGGCTGCCCGCGCAGTCCAAAAAACTGGCGCATCATCGCGTCGTCGAAAAACGGATCGCGTACCCGCACACGCGTCTTGGTTGAAATATTCACCACCGCCGGCGTCACTTTTTCCAGCATCGGTGCCAGCGAAGGCAGCGGTTGACCATCCAGTGCAGGTGGCAAGGCGGCGTGCGCAACGATCGGCAAAGCCGTGCCAGACAAGCTGATTAACGCGGCGGCAAACCACGTAACAAGCCGATGGACGGGACGGACGTGCATAAGGGCTCCTTGACTGGATGGCAGCGGTAAAAACGAACGCGGGTTTGACTCATAACCTGCGTGACGGTTCCGTAGACAAAAAGACTTTACATCGGGCGGGTGCGAGGGTAACTTTCAACTCCGTTCGCAACCACAATATCTTGTGTGTTGGTGCCAGGGTAAAACCCAAGTGTTGTTATTGGCGCCACGGTTGTAGGGAGCATTGTCGCAGTCCAGGCAAGGATTCAGGCAGGACGCCTTCGGGCGAACGGTTTGATAGCACTGGCTGCACGGGGGCCCCGTCGCGAATGGCTAAGCCGATCAGAATAAAAACCAACGGGGCCGTGAAGGCCATACCGAGAGGTCAGGAAGCCGATGAGCATCGTGCGAGCACAAGCCGTGGGATCAAACAGTAATGGATCAGATGTAAGTCGCGATGCCGCTGCGGCGATTCCGTTGCAGCCAGCGTCCTATGACATCTGGGATAAAAAGTATCGTCTGAAAGCGAAGTCGGGCGAGCCGGTCGACGGCAGCGTCGATGAAACCTATCAGCGTGTCGCACGCGCGCTGTCCGAAGTCGAAGCCACGCCCGAACTGCGCGAACACTGGTTCGAGCGTTTTCTGTGGGCGCTGCGCCGCGGTGCGATTCCCGCTGGCCGCATCACCTCCAACGCCGGCGCGCTGGCGCACAAGCCCGCCACCTCGACCATCAATTGCACCGTGTCCGGCACCATCCGCGACTCGATGGACGACATCCTCGAGAAAGTGCACGAGGCCGGCCTCACGCTGAAGGCCGGTTGCGGTATCGGCTACGAGTTCAGCACGCTGCGTCCGCGCGGTGCCTACGTCTCCGGCGCGGGTGCTTACACCAGCGGCCCACTGTCGTTCATGGATATCTACGACAAGATGTGTTTCACCGTGTCGTCCGCTGGCGGTCGCCGCGGCGCGCAGATGGGCACCTTCGACGTCAGTCATCCCGATGTGAAAGAGTTCATCCGCGCCAAGCGCGAGGATGGCCGCCTGCGCCAGTTCAATCTGTCCCTGCTGATCACCGATGGCTTTATGCAGGCGGTGGAGCACGATCAGGATTGGCCGTTGGTGTTCCCGATCCATGTGAAAGAACAAGACGAGAACGACCTCACCGACGCAAGCAAAGTGGTGTGGCGCGAATGGCCCACCCACGAAAACTACGTCGGCCGCGACGACGGCCTGGTCGCCTGCAAGATCTACGGTCAGATCCGTGCGCGCCATCTGTGGGACATGATCATGGTCTCCACCTATGACTACGCCGAGCCGGGCTTCATCCTGATCGACAAGGTCAACGAGATGAATAACAACTGGTGGTGCGAGCACATTCGCGCCACCAACCCCTGCGGCGAGCAGCCGCTGCCGCCGTACGGCTCCTGCCTGCTGGGCTCGGTCAACCTCACCACCTTCGTGCGCGATCCGTTCGGCCCCAAGGCGCGTTTCGATTGGGACGAATACCGCGAGGTAGTGAAAATCTTCACCCGCATGCTCGACAACGTGGTCGAGATCAATGGCCTGCCGTTGCCGCAGCAGCGTGAAGAAATTCTCTCCAAGCGGCGCCACGGCATGGGCTTCCTCGGCCTGGGCACCACCCTGACCATGCTTAAGCACCGCTACGGCAGCGCCGAGTCGGTGGCCTTTACCGAAGATGTGTCACGTGAAATGGCCGTTGCCGGTTGGGAGGTCGCGCTTGACCTGGCCAAGGAAAAGGGCCCGGCACCGATCTTGCTGCGCGACTTCACCGTTACCGGCGACATGCTGCGCAAGCGCCCCGAAATGGTCAGTGACGGCTACAGCGTCGGCGACACCATTCCCGGCCGCCTGCTGCACGCCAAGTACAGCCGTTACATGCAGCGTATCGCCAGCATCGCGCCCAACCTGGTCGCCCAGCTCGCCGAGACCGGCGCACGCTTTACCCATCACAGCTCGATCGCCCCGACCGGCACCATTTCGCTGTCGCTGGCCAACAACGCCAGCAATGGCATCGAGCCCAGCTTTGCCCATCACTACTCGCGCAATGTGATTCGTGAAGGCCGCAAGACCAAAGAGAAGGTCGAGGTGTTCAGCTACGAGTTGCTCGCCTACCGCGCGCTGATCAATGCCGACGCCATGCCGTTCAGCACCGATACGCTGACCAAACTGCCGGACTACTTCGTCGCCGCCGACGACATCAGCCCGAAAGAGCATGTCGATATCCAGGCCGCGGCACAGTTGTGGGTCGATTCGTCCATCTCCAAAACGGCGAATGTACCCACCGACTACCCCTACGAAGATTTCAAAGACATCTACTTTTATGCCTATAAACAAGGCTTGAAAGGCTGCACGACGTTCCGTTTCAACCCCGCCGCATTTCAGGGCGTGTTGGTGAAAGAGTCCGACCTGGAAAGTACCCTCTACCGGTTCGAGCTAGAAGACGGTAGCGTTATCGAACTGAAAGGCAACGAAGAAGTGGAATACGATGGCGAGATGCACACCGCCGCCAATTTGTTCGATGCTTTGAAGGAAGGCTATTACGGTAAGTTCTAAATGTGCGGCGCATGCGTAGAATGGCTAACATTGAAGAGCTAGCAGTAAACGCGTAAGCCTTGCGTAGAAGGTTCACGACAAATACCAAATCCATGTCGGAGGGGAACACAGTATGTCCATTGATCTCGACTTTGAAGTACAAGAAAGCGTCATCACCATGCCACCGGAAGCGCCGCAGGTTGTTGAAGCCGTGAGCGAGCCCGCACCGGTTGCCGCACCCAAGAAAGCCGCCAAGCGCAAGCCGGCAGCGAAAAAGCCCGTAGCGAAGAAAGCCGAGGCGCCCAAGGTCGAAGCCGCTCCCGCTGCAGCGCCGAAGAAGGCTGCCGCCAAAAAGGCTGCTCCCAAGAAAGCCGCCAAGAAAGCTGCACCGGCCAAGAAAGCCGCTGCCGCCAAGAAAACCGCGAAGAAGGCTGCCGTGAAGAAGGCCGTCAAGAAAGTGGCCAAGAAAGCCGGCGCCGCTAAAAAGGCCGTGAAGAAAGCGGTCAAGAAGGTTGCCAAGAAGGTCGCAACCAAGAAAGTTGCTGCCAAGAAGGCGGTCAAGAAGGTCAGCGTAAAGAAGGCCGGCGCCGCCAAGAAAGCGGTGAAGAAGGCCGTCAAGAAAGTTGCCGGTAAGGCAAAGGTCGCCAAGAAAGCGGTGAAGAAAGCCGTTGCCAAGGTTGCCAAGAAGGCCGGCGCAAAGAAGGTCAGCAGCAAAAAGACGGCCCACAAGGCCGCACCAAAAAAGGCGGCAGTTAAAAAGTCCGCCAGCAAGAAAGTCGCCGCTAAGGCGATCAAGAGGTCCACTGCCAGCAAGAAGCTGAGCGTCAAGGCAACCCGTAAACCGGTTGCCAAGAAGGCCAGCCGTAAAAAGTAAGTCGTTACCGATCCGGCCCGGCCTTGTGCCGGGCCGGATTTTTCATCCGCGCCGCGCGCCGCCAAAGCTCACCAGAAGAAGCACACACCATGGCGATCAAGATCGAAACCAAGATCAAGGGCTACCAAGTCGTCAAGCCCGAAGACAAGGCCGCGCCGGCCGCCGCCCCCGCCCAGCCGCCAGAGGCACCCAAGGCGGAAGTGATCCAGATGCACGAGAGCCTGGAGCGTCCCGAGACGCTGGTTGGCTCCACCTACAAGATCAAGTCGCCGCTGTTCGAGCACGCGTTGTACGTCACCGTCAACGACATCGTGCTCAACGCCGGTACCCCGCACGAACAGCGCCGTCCCTTCGAGATCTTCATCAACTCGAAAAACATGGACCACTTCCAGTGGATCGTGGCGCTTACCCGCATTCTCTCTGCCGTATTCCGCAAGGGCGGTGACGTTACCTTCATCGTCGAAGAGCTCAAGGCCGTATTCGACCCTCGCGGCGGCTACTTCAAGGCCGGCGGCATCTACATGCCCAGCATCGTGGCCGAGATCGGCGGGGTGATCGAGCAGCACATGAAGATGATCGGCCTCATCCACGACCCCGAGATGAGCGACTCCACCCGTGCCCTCATCGCCGAAAAGCGCGCCGCCTACGAGGCCGGCGCCGCCGCAAAAAAAAACTCTGAAATAAGCGCTGCCCCGGCGATAGCGGCGGTTCCAGCCGCTGCACCCGCTGCCGATAGCGCTGATTCCAACGGCTTCCCGCCCGGCGCCAGCCTTTGCCACAAGTGCAATACCAAGGCGCTGGTGCTGATGGACGGCTGCCAGACCTGCTTGAACTGCGGGTACAGTAAGTGCGGCTAAGGGTACCGGTGGTGCAGAGGTCAAAAGGCCTTGGACCAGTCACGCGGCTCTGCGGCTGACTCACGCTGCGGCGGATGGCAGGAGTTGCTGCCGCGGTCTCTATGCCGGCATTGCTGAGCTCCATCCGCAACGCCGAATGTTATAGAGCTACCCGGCTTGCTCTCTATCGCTGCATCGTGAGCTTTTCGGCATCAGCCAGCGGGCTTATCTGACGTCCGAACTGAGAATGTGACAGTGACATCCGGGTTGACGATGGTCTCCCCGGTGGACGTGAGTTGGTATTCGCCTGGACTTGCCGCGTAGATTGATCTTGTATCGGGCGATATTTCTCCAGATTACGGCGCTGGCGGCGGCATAAAGGGCCCCAGCACGCTGGTGCCGCAATAAGGGCAAGGTTGACCCGGCTTGCATATCGCAGAAGATGATAGCCCGCGAATGGGCAGCCGGCATTGCACGCAGAGGAATTCGTTGACCAGGCTTCTGTCGCCGGCGGGCACATACCTAACGCCCAGCTCGTCAAACTCAATGACCCACCATTGAGCATCGTGGTCGTACTGGGCGGTTCCGTGTCCCTCGAGATCTTCCTCATCGTCTGACCAGTCCACGGCGATCAGCGGTAAACCCTCACGCAGTATCAGGCCCGCATTGGCAAGGTCGCGAAGAGAGCCCCAAGTGTCCAATACAACGGCAAGTCGTTGAGGGTTTCTGGGGCCATCAACCAGCCCGTTAAAGTCGGCATAGATGCGTGTTGCTGGCATGGGGGTATTGTCATTCATGGCGTGGTGCCTTTGACCTTGGAAGATAGCAAACGATCTCCAGGTTATGAGGCAGATTGTTGGTGTTATTTAAACGGATGTCGTATTTGGCTTTAATGGCCGCCATTCCTTGGCGAATAAAAAAGCTTCGTTTTGATATCGCCTTTCATCATCTTGCCGCCGATCGACAGGGGAGTAGTATCGCCGGCCGGGGGGAGTATCCACGGGAGGGGGAAACCTATGCTGCGTCATATTGCGTTATCTGCATGCCTGGTCGCCGTTGGGGTATTGGGTTCGGCCGGGGCTGCCCGCGCCAACGTACAGCCTTGCTCGTACTGCGAACAATTAGTCGCAAATTGTGTTGCCTCGGGTCAGAGCCAGGCCCATTGCCAGGCCGACTATCTCGGCTGCTTCCGTCTTTGCACCAACGACCCGCCCCAAGCGCAGGCGACCGCTACGTTGCCGGTGGCTCCGGTGGCAACGATTAACCCGGCGATTCCGCGCGATCAGCGTTTGATTGCCGGATTAGAAGGTCCCTAGTGAGAGGGGCCTAAAACTAAGGCCATGCAAAAGAAGTGGATTGGCTTAAGTGCTATTTGGGCTTAATGATCTGCGCTTTTATCTTGGTTATGGCCGTGTAGATAAACAAGGGCGGCAGCCATGCCGCCCTTTGTCATACTCAATATAACAATCGCATTAGGTCGATTGCAGCTGGGGAATGGCATGGAAAACATGTGGCCGATACTTACTCTTTGCCTGCTGCTGTTGGTGTCTCCATGGCTTTCGTCGCTCCAGCACAGCAAGGATATCGACAAGCTGCTGGCGGCCTCGTTTCTCACTCAGGCCATTACCGTCAACGGCATTTCGCTGCCTGCTCGCCAGCTGTCGGTGCTGCATCGCGCGATGGGCAATATCATGCGCGGGCAGTTTTGGCCTGCCGTCACGTTCGATGCGAACTGGCTTTGCCGATCACCAGATGGCCAGTTCTGGTGCGCCATTGCCCAGGGAGAAACACAACACCAGCGATTGCTCATTACCTGGAGCTGGCGCTCATTGACCGAAGAGCGCGCGCGGGAGTCATTACGGCATGATGCCAAGGCGTATCGCGAAGTCTTTGGGCAAGACGATGATTCATCAAACAGGGAATGACATGAGCACGAATAATCCGTATCAGGCGCCAACGGCCGATGTGTCCACACCGATAACCGGCGGTGTCGGCATAGAGCAGATCGCCCGTGGGCAGAAGCTGGTGATCTACGCGGTGCTTACCTACCTTCTTGCCGCGGCGGCCAAGGCAAACCTGGCTTGGGTCGGTTGGCTCGTCCTGCTATGTGCGCTGGTGATGGGCTTGATCGGCATCTTTCGTCTTGCCGCGGGCATGGGTTACTCCACTGCGACAAAGATCATCCTGCTCATTCTCATGTTCGTCCCGCTGCTGGGCTTGATCGTGTTATTGGTGTTGAACGCCAAGGCCACCCGCAGGCTGCGTGTGGCTGGGTACCGGGTGGGCTTGCTTGGGGCGTCTCGCTGAAGCGCTAACGCTATTCAGATATTCATGGCAGACGAACTCAGGCGGGTTGCCACGATTTCGCTGCGAGGTCGATCGAAAGCGTGGCTCTCCCATCGGTCTCTGAGCCCTTTGTTTCTCTCCCAGGCGAGAGCGTTGAAAGGCCCCTCAATCGAGGGGCCTTTCATTAACTTCATTATCTCTGCTCGAAGCCGATCATGCAGCGGCTACGGGCGCTGCCACGCGGATACCGTGTCAACATCAAGATAGGAGGGCGCTGTGGCCCCAGGCTGTGCATTGAAGGAAATGATCACGTATGCCGTATTAGGTTGCAGCGTGACATTCCAAGAGCATTGGTCCTGCGCGACAGCCGCACCGCTACAGCTTGAGCTTATTTGCTGCAGATAGTTTACGAAGCCCCAGCTGGTTGGGTTGAATGTTGGACCAGCATCGCTCTTGATGCTATTTCGGTTCTGGTCGTACTCCGTTATAGCCATTCCAACATTGCGCATGCTGGAGCGGATATACGAGTTCATAAATAGTTGGCGGCCACCTTTGACTGGAAATTGGTTCGATACCATCCAGACGGCACCAGACGTCTGACTCGTCGAGACGCGGGCATAGTTGTAATTCGTCGAGGCATTGCCGACACCATATCCGGATTGTGATGAGAGCGTGGCAGGCACGGTGCCTCCAATAGACCACCCGGCAGGTGCTCCATTGCTCACGATTTCCATGTCAGGGTTGTAGAGAATCCCCAGTGCGGCAGAGACCCCGCCCATGACATCTCTTGGGGAGTTAGGGTTGGCGCCGAACGCTGGAGTCCGCTGCGCTGGTGCAATGGCATCCCAGATCAACCAGTTAAGGTAGTAAGACACGCCTGCTTGCTGAGCATCATTGATCGCATTGAGAGTGGCGCGCTGCTGTTGAAGCGTATCTGCTGATCCATTGGGGCTAGTGTCGCCCGTCTGGTAGCCGAACTCTCCCATGACGATGGCGGCGTCAGGGAAGATGCTTTTTACTGTGGCAGCCGCTTGCGAGGGCGTATTCGAGACGTAATTGGGGTACGTCTGCGGCGTGATGTAACTATGAAAATCGACATAGTCGAGATGACGCGTGCCTAGTTTTGGACCCGCCGCGTTATTGAGCGCAAATGCCAAGTCCGCCGCGTCAGGCGCCGCATTTAAAACAGATACTCCGCGCTTTCCATCTGGAACATTCGACCAGTCATACAAGAAGGATATGTACCACTGTGCGTTCGTGGTTTGCTGGAAGTACTCATTTTCCAAGTCGTAATAGATAACAGAATTCGCGTATGGCGAGGACTCAATGGCGCCTACGATTTTGTTCATCCACGTGGCGGTGTCATTGAGAAAGGCTGAAAATCCCTGATTGGTGTTTCCGTAAGCCCAGGCCCACCAAGGCAGACCAGAGGTTGGATCGTTGTCGCTGTAATAATTATTTCCAAAGGTAACGATGACACTTATATTTCTGTCGGCACACAGTTTGAGAAAAGACGGAAGGTTTCCGGAAATCTCAGTGAGCTGACTGTTGAACTGGCCGCCATTGCCACTGGATACGGTGAAGCCGCTGACTTGGGGCCAGAAGAATATGCGAATCACGCCGCCGCCCAAGCTGGAGATATGGTCGAGATCCGCTTGAACCGTGGGGCTCAAGCTCGGCCAGTTCGCGTTGTAAAGCGTGTCATCGCCATGGCCTGCGGGCCAATAATCAAAGCCAAAGGTGTTCGCCGGAGACGCCTGAGTGGTGACGCTTGACCAGGCCAGGATATTGGAGTGCGCCGTCCCCTCATAAAGCCGGAAGACATAGGTTTGGCCTGAAACAATCCAGGGCGCCGAGACGCTGCCGGAGGCTCCTTGCGCCATAAGCGTTTCCTGGCCGCCGGGATTCGATACGTAGACTTGGGCATCCGCAGTGCCTGATGTGGTCCACGATATGGTCGAGCTACCCAAAGCGCCTTTTTCGATAACTAGGTGTGAGGGGCTGGAAGATATCGATCCGCTGGCGGTCGCAAGTGCATCGAGGCTAACGCCAAAAAAAAGTATGGCCTGCAGAAAAAAAGTCATCCATCTATAACGCTTCATTCTCGTCTCCTTAGTGAGAGCCATAGCTGCAAATGGATAAGGCCATTTGGACTATTGAGTCACTCCAATGATCGCGTCTCAATGTTACGTTCTTCAATCATGTTCTTGGTTTTTCGAATTGCTAGGTCATTGATCGTCGCTGGTGCCGATACACGCGAGCCTCTGTCTTCTGATGCACCTAGGCCGAGGGATAGCTCAGGCATAGGCAACTGATGGCAAGCCCATCAATTTATGTTCTTCGATACCGCATGGGTCTCGCTATCTTCACGGCGCATCGCGGCGAAGTCATGCTTGTAGATCACCCACGCTTGCTCAAATAAACATGCATCGCACGCTCGCCGGCAACATGCCTGCTGCATTCATAGCCCAGCGCACGCATATCGATGCCGTGAAAAAGATGCTCGCCAGAGCCGAGCAGGATGGGGCGGACGGCGAGATGCAGTTCATCGATCAACGCCGCTTGCAGATACTGGCGGATCGTGGCCACGCCACCACCGATGCGGATATCGCCACCGTTGGCGGCCGCGGTGGCTTGCTCCAGGGCGGCGTGAATGCCCTCGGTAACAAAATGGAACTCGGTGCCTCCTGCCATCTTCAGCGATGCACGCGGATGCTTGGTCAATACGAAGACGGGCGTGTGGTATGGCGGCTCGTCGCCCCACCAGCCCTTCCAGCTGTCATCAGGCCATGGGCCGCGCACTGGGCCAAACATATTGCGTCCGAGAATCCATGCGCCGATGCCGGCAAAAGCTTGCTCGGCAATACGGTTGTCGACGCCTGTTTCGCCGTCGTCGTGGCCCTGCATGGTTCGCCACATGCGGGTATGGAAAAACCACTCCATCAGTTCCATGCCGCCGACACCGAGTGGGTTATCCAGGCTCTGATTCGGCCCGGCGCTGAAGCCGTCGGTGGACATGGCGAAGCTTAGTACGCGGACTTTCGACATGACTTTCCTCGCGATGGGTCAGTGACAATGAACCGTTGGACGATGACGCAATGATGGAGATCCGGGAGGCAGACTATGGCAACGCCGGCTGAGATTAAAGACGAAAGGCGGCGATGTGCTTCATGCTGCGGCGCGACGCCACCGAAAAGCCAGTGCCAGCGATGCCGCCAAGGCCCCTAGGTCGAACCATACAAGCCAGTCGCCCCAGCGCGTATACAGCGTGTGCGTATCGCGCAACGGCAAGTCACCCACCAGCTCGGCGTCTCGCTGTTCGCTGGATGCCTCGGCCACCACCCGGCCGCGGTCATCGCTTAGCGTAAGGCGACCATTGCGCGCCGCGCGTGCCATGGCGAAGCCGCTTTCCACGCTGCGCATGATGGCCATGCGGCTGTGCAGCCAGCCGTCGACGATGAAATCGGACGCCGGCACTAGCAGCAGCTGGGTATTGCGCGTGGCGTAGGCATGGCCGGTGTCGTGGAAATCCAGATCCTTGCAGATCGCCAGCCCGATGCGTGGCGTGCCTTGCAGCAAGGTATAGCTGTCGCCAGGGGTGTATTCCTCAAGGCCGATAAGCAGGTGATGCTTGCTGTATGTGGCGGGCGAGGTGGCGCCCGGCTGCAACACGGTCAGCATATTGCGCGGGGTGCTGGGGTCGCCTTTGAAGTTGATGCCGGCAGCTACGGTCAGGCCGCGCTGTTTCGCCAGCTCTGCGAAGGCCGGCACGGTAGCGTCTGTGGTGGTGAGCGAGGTTTCCGGTATCAGCACGGTTTGCGCGCCGGCATTCGCCAAACGCGTCATGGCCTCCGCGTAACGCGCCTCCAGCGCCTGCCCCCTGGGTTCTTGCAGCGAAGGCATGATCGGCTTTTGCAGTGACGCCAGGCCGATGCGCATCGTTGTCGTGGCGGGTGCCTGTAAGCGCCAACTACCGTAGGCGACGGTGAACGCGATGCATATCGCCGCGATGGCAGCGGCCGACACGCGGCCCTGTTTGCTTGCCAGCGGTGCCGTCTGCACGGCTATCGCGGCGGGCACCAGCAACAGCAGAAAACTGATCGCCCAAATGCCGCCGATAGCCGCGACCTGGATAACCGGCAGCGCATCGATCTGGGTGTAGGCGATGCTGCCGAAGGTGCCATGCGGTGAAAGCAGGTTGTTGATGTACTCGCAGGCAACCCATAACGCCGGTGGCGCGAACGCCGCTGCCAGGGTGTGGCCACGCCACAGCAATCGCCGGTACAACAACACGCATAGCACGAGTATCAGGCTGGGCAAGCCGGTGGCATAGGCAATCACCGGCAGCGGCAGGCCGATATACGTGTGCATATAGGTCCACTGATTGAGCCCGCCGATGGCATAGGCCACAAAGGCGGCCAGCGCGGCCGATGGCGCGCTGACTCGCGGAGCCAGCCATAACACCGGCAGTGGTGCGAGCCAGGAAAGCCACCACAGCGGATGCAGGCCGCTGCCGAACCACCAGCCCAGAGCAGCCAATGCGGTCGCCGCCAGCCAGGCGGGTCGTACAAAACCATCAGGCCTTGAGGCCATGAATCAATCTCCCCAGTGATTGTTGATAAAAGGCACGAAACTGCGCCTCGTCATAGCTGAAACGACCCGCGCGATAGAGCACGATCAAGCCGTGCTGTTGCGCCCATATCGCCATGGCAACGTCATAGGGGTCGTCTTGTTTCAGCACGCCCTTGGCCATGCCGGCCTTGATCGCCTCGACCACGACGTTCAAGGTCGGCGAGTGGCCGGCGCGAAAATCCTCGGGATACAGCCGCGCATCGTCGCGGCGCACCGAAAAGGCGTGATCGAACAGATGCGGATGTCTTAGCGCATAGTCCAGGTAAGGGTCGGCCAAAGCCATCAAGCGCTTGAGTACATCCTTGCTTCGCGCACTCTCCTCCCACTCGTGCGCGACCGCGCTGAAACTGTCGTCAGAAAGCCTTTTCAGCAAGGCATCGCGATTGGGAAAGTGGCGGTAGATCGCCATGGGCGTAATGCCCACGGCATCGGCAACGCGGCGCATGGTTACGGCATCGGCACCTTCGCGATCGAACAGCTTGTGCGCGGCGCGGAGGATTTTTTCGGCAGTCGTTAAACGTGTCATGTATACAGTGTATACATGACGAGCGTGGCGATGCAACGCGTGACTTCCGGGCTATCGGGAATCGCCCATGATCGTTTGGCAAGCTGGTCATGGTGCGCTCTTGCATCAACAAGTGTTGAGCGCTTGCTGCAAGCGTTCATTCCCACAGATCAGGTTCGTCCCCGATCGCCTCTTGCAGGGCGCTCAGTTGGTGCATGCTTGCCGGGACACTTCGATGGCCTGAGCAGGGGTAACGGCATATGGCAAAGCGCAAGATATTGTGGGTCGGTGGGGCGGTTTTGCTTGCGGCGGCAGTCGCTGTCGCGGTGTTTCGGCCGGATCGCGCCCCAGCGGTGGGTGCCGGCATGGCGGCACATAATTTGTGCTCGGTTATTTTTGTCGGTGGCCAGGATGCGCAAGCCACTTATCGGGAACTGGTGGCGCCGATGCTCGGCAGTCCGTGGCAGCGGTTTTTGCGCTACAGCGTGGACCGTGCGAATCATCGGGTAGAAGCCTCATTTGCCGGGTTGGTGCATGCCCGCGCCGATTTCACGCCGGGTTACGGTTGTCGCCTGGTCTATCCGGAGAACCTGCCGTCGCCATCGCCGTTATCGGTTGCGCCGATGCCTGCGTCGGATGGATTTGCGCCAGCCGAAGCGGTGGTCAGCACCGATCCCTTGATCACGGCGGCGCTGGATCGCCTGTTTACCGAGCAGCCCGGGCAGTTGGTCAAAGACGTCAAAGCCGTGGTGGTGGTCAAGCATGGCCATGTGATCGCCGAGCGATACGCCGCGGGCTTTGGCGTCGATACACCGCTATTGAGTTACTCCGTTGCCAAATCTTTCACCAACGCATTGCTCGGCATC
>NZ_JAPDPE010000033.1 GCF_026283955.1 Dyella silvatica
GCATGGTACGACGCCAACAAGCATGATTGGCGGGTTGATCCGGGTCGTTTCGCGGTCTACGTGGGCGACGCTTCCGACCAGACGCCGTTGAGTGCGGACTTCATGATGGAAGGGCGACCATGATGCCTTCGTCGTCGCGGCTGCATCGATAGTCATCGGGAACAGCCACCGGATCGACCGGCGACCCGGTGGTGCTCACCAGCGCGTTCTCTACAAACTGCCGCGGCGTGCAATTGAATTCACGCCGGAACACGGCGTACATGTACTGCAGCGAGGTGAAGCCGCTGAGCACGGCCACGTCAGCCAGCGGACGTGACGTCTCCTTGAGCATGCTGCGGGCCATTTCCAATTTGTGTTCCAGAATGGTCTGGTGCACGGTGCGCCTCAGCTCCCGCTTGAAGTGCTCTTCCAGCAGGGTGCGCGAAACGCCGACGTAGTCGGCGACCTGCTCGGTCTTGATGCCGAGGCACGCGTATTGACGGATGTAGTGGCAGCCGCGCATCACATGCGGACTCTTCATCGGCCGGTGCAGGCTGCTGGCCTGGATGTTGATGCCCGCCGGTGGCACCAGGATGCGCGTCCCCGCGGCCGCACCGCCATGCAGCATCTGATGCAGCACCTGTGCGGCTGTACGGCCCATTTCCTCTGCGCCCTGGGTCACCGACGTCAGCGGGATTCGGCTCAGCAGCTGCGCCAGGGGATCGTTGTCGATGCCCGCCACGGCAATCTGCTCAGGCACCGGCACATCCGCCACCACGCAGGCCTGCAGCAGCTGACGCGCACGCGCGTCGGTCACTGCGATGATGCCGATGGGCTTGGGCAATGACTTGACCCACGCGGCCATGTCTTCCTGCGCACGGCCCCAGCCGCCTGCGCTGGTCTGCGAGCCGCGGTAAATCAGGCCCTCAAGCCGGTCCGCTTCGATCATTCGCAGGAAGGCCGATTCGCGCTCCTGGGCCCAGCGGTTGCCCGGCGTTGGTGGTAATCCATAGAAGGCGAAGCGCTGCAAGCCTTGTTCAATCAGGTGGTCATAAGCCAGGCGCACCAGCTTGACATTGTCGGTCGCCACATAAGGCGTGACAGGCGGGTACTGGCTTGAATCGGCATAAGAGCCGCCCACGGCCACCACCGGAATGGGTATGCCTGCCAGGGTCTCGGCCACCACCGGGTCATCGAAGTCGGCGATGATGCCGTCGCCGCGCCACTGGTGGATGCCAAGGGTGCGGCTGCGGAAGTCCTCTTCCATGAAGAGGTCCCACTCCACACGTGTGGATTTCAGGTACTGACCGATGCCGGCAATGATCTGCCGGTCATAAATTTTGTTCGCATTGAACAGCAGGGCGATGCGGTGTGGAGACATGGTCCGGCTGCACGTGCCGTATGGAAAGGGCCGAGGGAACCCGACGCTACCAGCTCCCACCGCACCTAGCATGACGCAACGCGACAGGGAAAAAACGTGCCGCGCTGGCAGATTTCGCAATTGCGGCGGCTACGGCCAGACTGCAGCATCCCGGCGTTGTCTGGGGTCGTACTGTCGACGCCCCGTCCGGGCGCCACCTGTCGCGGCCGGTGTCGCCACTCCACAGGCTCGGGGCCGAAACGTACGCATGAAGATCACCGTCATCACCACTTTGATCGCCAATGGCAAGCTCCGCCTGCCAGCTGGACAGGGCAGGCGCGCACTGGTGGCGGCCAACCTCTGCGTGGCCTTGTTCAATAGGTCATGGGCCCCGTGAGGTGGCTGATGCTTGGCGACATGTTTCCCCAGCAGATCCGTGGCTCGGGACTTGCCGTGGCCGGCGTCGCGCCGGGGCTAGCGGGTGGGTACGGTCTGTATGCCCTGGCGGCGGCACTCTTGGTGGTCTTCGTGCGGCGCCATGCGCAGGAGACGCGAGGCAATGAGCTACAAGAGATGGAGGGCTGAGGTGCGAAACTCGAACTTGGCGCTGCTTGGTCTGGTCTGGTCACTCGCCACGGCGGTCACCATTGTCAACGCCACACCGGCGGTTACGCTCGATCGGCATGGCGCATGGGTAAGCATCGAAGCTTATGGCCCAAATGTTGTCCATGTAACGATCGCCGCCGACAAAGCCCAGGTATTGAAGGCGCCCGGCTACGGGATTCTTGCCGAACACGCCGACCATTCGGCGTTCCATGAGGCGCACGATCCAAGCGGCGACACCTTTGCATCGCCCGAGCTGACCTTGCATGTCGACGCGGCGCCACCGCCGCACACGCCCGGCACCATGGAGCGGTACTTTGCACCGGATCTGGCACCGATCCGCCTGCAGGTGAAGAACGCCAAAGGCGCGACCGTCGTCAACATGACCAGTTGGGAGATGTCCCCGTATGAGGTGGCCGGTGAAGCTACCTATCAGGTGGGCGCCACGTTCTCGGCTGCTGCGGACGAACACTACTACGGCATGGGCCAGAATCAGGGCAGCCTTGGTCCGCTCGATCTGCGCGGTCGCGTCATCGATTGCCGGCACTGGTACGACGCACCGAGTGGGGAAACCGTCTGCGTGCCCTTCATGGTGTCGTCCAAGGGTTACGGCATCATCTGGGACAACCCATCGGATACACGATTTGTCGCCGGCATACGCGGTCGCACAAGCTTCCAGTCGAAAGTAGGGGAGCGTGTCAGTTTCTTTGTGGTGACGGGCGACACGCCCGAAGCTATCTATTCGGCCTATGCACGGGTGACGGGCAAGACGCCGATCCCGCCCAAGGCCGCCTTTGGCCTGATCCAGTCCAAGGCACGCTACGACAGCCAGGCCGAAGTGTTGCGCGTCGCGCATACCTATCGCGAAAAAAACTATCCGCTCGACGTGATGGTTGTCGACTGGTTCTATTGGACGCACATGGGTCAGCTGGACATCAACCCGGCGGAATTTCCCGACCCCGATGGCATGAACAAGCAGCTTCATGATGCGGGGGTGAAATCGATCATCTCGATCTGGCCACGTTTCGAGCGATCCGGGCGCTATTTTAGTGAGCTCGATGCCAAGGGCTATTTCCTGAAGGACAAGGACGGCAAGACGGTCGATGGCCTGCCGTTCCGTTCGGATCGCACCGGCGCGCTGATCGACTCGACCCACCCCGCTGCACGCCAGTGGTTCTGGGAGCACGCCCGCGACAACATTCTTTCGCATGGCTTCGACTATCCGTGGCTGGACGAGACCGAGCCAGATCTCGTGCCGGATGGCTACTTCTTCTCGATCGGCTCCGGCGATCGCTACCACAACGTTTTTCCGCTGTTGCACGTGGAAGGCGTTGCGCAAGGACTGCGCACATGGAAGCCTGACGAACGCGTATTGATTCTCTCCCGTGCGGCCTACCTAGGCTCGCAGCGCACCGGCGCGTTGTTCTGGTCGTCGGATATCGACCCCACCTGGGAGGCACTGCAGCGTCAGATTCCCACCGGTCTGAACATGACCGCCTCCGGCATCGCGTACTGGGGCAACGACATCGGTGGTTGGCAATACTTGCCGCAGACCACCAGCGCCACCCATGCCCCACTGCTTGATCCTTCCGATGCGCGCGACACTGTGGGGCAGAACAACGACTATCCAGAGTTGCTCACGCGTTGGTTCGAATACGGCACCTTCCTCCCGACCTTGCGTTTGCATGGCGATCGCAAGCACACGGAGATCTGGGCATTCGGTCATCAAGCCGAGGCCATCATGGCGAAGTACGACAAACTTCGTTACCGCCTGATTCCGTATATCTACAGCCAGGCCAAGAAAGCCTACGACACGGGCGCGCCCTTCATGCGACCCTTGTGGATGGATTTTCCGGACGACACCCAGGTCGCCGACCTGGGGACGGAATATATGTTCGGACCGGCCTTCCTGGTGGCCCCCATCACCAAGCAGGGGCAGGTGGATAAAGACGTCTATCTTCCTGCCGGCAGTGATTGGTACAACTTCTGGACCAACGAAAAGCTGGTTGGCGGACGCTGGGTCAAGGTAGCCGCTCCCATCGAGCAGATCCCTGTTTTTGTTCGGGCGGGCTCCATCGTGCCGCTGGGTTCGGACATTCAGTCGACGGCGTCGAAGCAGTCAGTCAGCGAGATCCGCGTTTACCCGGGTAAAGATGCCGACTTTGCGCTCTATGACGACGACGGTACGTCGTACGACTACCAGGCGGGCAAGAGCACCACGACCCTACTGCATTGGAACAATGCGTCCGGTAGCTTGAATGGCACTGGCGGCGATGCGGCCTTCAACAAGAAAGTCCCGGAACTTGCCAAGATCATGGCTAGGTAAGGTGTCGAAAGCCTGGCAACGCGGTTGCGCAAGCCAGGGCATCGCCTATATGTCGACGCTATAGTCGAGGTAACTACCGGATGGCGATAGTCATGGGCCATCGACCCTATAGGCTGCCATCTGCCTGGACGCGCCGCAGAAACTCGTAACGCGCCGTATCGCGATCAACCATGGTGTGTGTGGCCGCGCCGATGGCCTGACGCAGCAGACCGCCGCCTTGGCTCTCGGCGACCGGCCAAGGCGGAAGGCCTGGGCCATTGGGGTCGCCCGTCTTGATGAAGCGAACCCAATAGCTCTGCATGATGTTCGAGATATGGCGATCGGCCGCGGTCCAGGCATAGACCTCGTTGCTGGATAGATTGCCCAAGGCATACTCGATTTCGCCACTGTGCACCGCGCCGGTATCCGGGGCGCTGCTGCGATCGCGCTTGGATGGGCGTGCCTGAGTGAAGTAGTAGTAATACACAGGCGCTTGCCCGGTCTGCCGGTGCAGGCACATCCATTGCCACGTCGAAAGAGCGATGAACTGGTCGCTTGCGAGTGCCGTGCCGGACACCTCGACATCGGTTTCGGTCCGTCCCGGATAAAGCTTGAGGGCTTCCGTAGCATGCTTGCCGAATCGTTTTTGCATAGCTGCACGATAGTTGTCGAGCGTCGGCGGCTGACCTTCGAACAAGCTTGTGTAACTAGCCTCTTGCGAATTCGTGCCGAGCAGCAGAGGAATATGTGCCTGCGCGCCCGCCTCGAAGATCGCCTTGGGTGGGCGGGGCAGGAAGTAGCCGTCGGCGGTAGGCCGGAACCCGGGCACGTCGTTCTTTCCCGCCGCGTCGAGCAGCGCCTGCGCGCTCATGGCGCGCAACTGACCCAGCGAACGTGCTCCCACCCGCCGACCAAACCCCTCGCCTTCAGCCGCCGCTTGCGCGAGTGGCTTTGGATCGAAGTTGCCGAGCATGGCGCCGCTTTCGCCTATCGCCCGATGCATCAAGCCCTTCGACAACGGAGAAGCCATTTGCGCCGACACCGACATGGAGCCTGCCGACTCGCCGCCGATCGTGACCTGATCCGGATCGCCGCCGAACGCGGCGATGTTGCGCTGAACCCATTGCAACGCAGCACGCTGGTCGAGCAATCCATAGTTGCCGGCGGCGTGCTCGCTCGACTCGGCAACCAGGGCCGGGGATGCCAGGAAGCCGAATACGTCCAATCGATAGTTCACCGTGATCGTCACGATACCTTGCCGCGCCAGACTGGCGCCGTCGTATCGCGGTTCTGAGCCGTCGCCAGCGATGAATCCTCCGCCATAGAAGTACACCAGCACAGGCAACTTGGCATGCGGGTCGTTCGCAGGCGTCCAGACGTTGAGATACAGACAATCTTCACTCATGCCGTCGGAACGAAACACCATGTCGCTGTACACAGGGCGTTGCATGCATCGTGGGCCGAAGTGATCGGCTCGTCGCACATCCGTCCACGCCGCCACCGGCTGTGGTGACTTCCATCGCAACGACCCCACGGGCGGCGCGGCATACGGAATGCCTTTGAATTCGTTCAAGCCAGTTTTTACATCGCGAACCCCTGACAAGCGACCAGTGGCCACGTTCGCTATGGGCGTCGGTGCGAAAGCCAGGACGGGAAGATGGGTCAGGGCGATGGTCAGCCCAAGGAGGATGCCATGACGACATACGAGGGCAGGGGGCATCCTCAGTCCTTAGCTTGCTGTGCGGCCGCGGTCACCCCTGAGCCAGTTGCCGGTTTATAGGCATAGGGGCCGAACGTCACACCGGTAAAACCACCGGCGCTTGCGGTGCTTAGCAAGCTGGCGTCCAGCCCCCGTCCGAGCGGGTGCCAGTCGTCCGCCTTCAGGGCGTAGAAGACATCAAGGCGCGGACCATCCAACTCGAAACGCAGCGAGACCAACGTGGTGTTGCCGGGGAGGGCAAGGCGAGCGAAGACTACGCCGGTCGCCGGGGCGTCCTTGCCCGCGCGCATGGACAACACGAGTGAGCGGCCCGATCCGTCATTCGTCAGTGCGGCGGTATAGAAGTGTGTTTCGTTCTGAAATAGCGCGAGCCCTGCCTGTTCGTTCGGCTCCATTCTGTGAATATCGAACGTTGCGCTAATGCGCGCTTTACGGTGTTGTAGGCGATGCGCCAGGTAAGCCGGCTGACCCGATTTGTAGTCGCCCAGCGGCGTCGTCGATGGCTCGATGTGGAGTCCATCGGCGCCTGTGACATACCAAGGACTGTGCGGAGCGTTGATCGTCATCCATTGCATCGGCAGCGTCGGCCCATGGAAGTGCTCACTCCAGTGGAAGGGACCATTCATGGGCATCGTTGCGGGATCGCGAGGCAGTGCTGGACGTTTCGCCACGAGAGGGACGCGCTCGCCATGCGGCAGAACGACGGGCCAGTCGTCTTGCCAGGTGACCGGCAACAAGAAGGTTTCGCGGCCGAGGTTGTATTGATTCCCACGATAGGGCCGGGTGGCCAGGAACACCGCCCACCAGGAGCCGTCCTTCAGCTCGATAAGCTGGGCATGCCCCGCTGAGGTCACTGGATGCGTGTAATCGGTAGGCAGGTCGCGCTGCGTCAATATCGGATTGCCGGCCCACGCCTCGTAGGGGCCTGTGATCTGGCGACTGCGATAAATCATCTGGGCATGCTGTTCGCCCGTGCCGCCCTCGGCCGCTGTTAGGTAGTAGTAGTCATGGTTCCGGAACAGGTGCGGGCCTTCGATGTGTTCGGGATGGGTTGCGGGATCGGCGCCGGCGTCCACGATCACGTTGCGCGGCCCGATCAGCTTCATTGAAGCGACGTCGAATTGCTGGATCCAGATCGCGCGATGCCCCTGGTAGCGAAGCTTGCCTTCAGGCAAACCGTTATTCACGAGCCAGGCGCTGCCGTCCTGGTCGAAGAACAGCGATGGATCGATGCCTTCGAACCCCAGCCAAACAGGATTCGACCATGGTCCTGCGGGATCTTTTGCGGTGATGACGTAGTTGCCACCATCACAATAGAAGCAGGTGTTGGTGATGTAGAACGTACCGTCGTGATGGCTGATCGAGGCCGCGAACAGGCCGCGGGTCAATTCGTTGCGGCCGTAGTCGATCTGGCTGGGGCGGTCGATCGCGTTACCGACCTGCGTCCAAGTCACCAGGTCGCGGCTGTGAAAAACAGGAAGACCCGGGAAATAGCCGAACGAGGAGTTGACCAGGTAGAAGTCGTCACCGACCCGGATCGCCGACGGGTCGGGATAAAAGCCGGCCAGTACCGGATTGCGATACTGAGTGCGCGAAAGAGCCGGGCCATCATCGTCGCCGCGATAGCTGAGTTCTTTGACGACTACAGAGGTATGCGCCATGGAGCAGGCAAGCCAACCCATCACGCCAAGCAAGAGACGCTTCATTTCCTACCCTACGATCACCCAGAAACAGGAAGCCTTGCACGTGGCGAATCGTCTGAACATGCCGAAATGCTTCAGATGGATTTTCGATTTTTGTGATCCGGATCAAACGATGCCATAGGTCGATGGAATCGTTTGGCCAGCATGACGAAGTTCAGCGCCTTGCGCGCCTCTCGCCTCAGCTTATTTCAGATATTCATCATCGCGATTATGGTTTTTCAGCGGCATGTGCGCTCCCTCACGCCGCCGAAGTAACCCCCATGATTCGAATCGCGTCCGCCGCTATCTTGCAACGGCGATGCGCACTACTAAGCATGCATCGAGGATGTGTCGACCGCGCTCAACAGGGGGCGTGCCGCTCGCCCGCAAGGGTATGCGTCGGCAGCGATAAACGCGGCATCCAAGCGGTGCCGTCTGCGATCAACAACGCCAAGGGTCGGCCCTCCGGGTCGGCCAAGGGGGCGCTTAATCTCGATGGGTGGGACGATGGATGGAGCAGGTATGAGTCGGCGGCGGAGCAGTATGCCGGGCAGGGAGCTTTGGCTCTTTTACCGGCAGTCGCCCGCGCTATTTGAGGGGCTTCCCGAGGCGTGGCGGCAATCCATTTACGAGAACTATGTGACCGAGCAGGCGCGGGCTGTGGCCAGTCGAAAGCGATTGCTGCTGTCGATGTCCATCTTTACGGTGCTTGCGGCCGCCACGGTATCCAAGGCGGCTTTGGCGACGCAGTACGACAAGCCCATTACGGGCTCGACAGATACGGATGGGAACTACAACACTCGCCTCGACGCTGCCGGCAACCTGGTCTACACCCTCGCGTCCGGCGACAGCATCGCTGTCGACACCGCCCAGGACAACGCGAATGGCGTGCTGCTGGACAGCAACAGCCACCCGACGGTCCTGCAGGTTGCGGCTGACGGCAAAGGCACACTCGATGTGTCGGCGCACAGAAACAGCACGGACACGTGGGGCACTGCTTACGGCGTGGATGTGGAAGCGGGTGGCCGACTCACGGTGAACGGGGCCACCTCAGTGCACGCTCAGGCGGACGCCGCCGTGCACTGGGTGACCGATCACAACGAAGGCGGTTCCGGAGCGCAAGGCGTGCGTGTGCTCCAGGGCACCGCCACCTTCAATGGCGACCTTGCGGTAGACGTCTCGACCCCCGCCTATAGCCAGGGGTTGTGGATTTACCAGGGCAATCTCACGGTCAACGGCAAGACGACGATTGTCTCGAAGGGCCGTGGCGCCAACACCGCCGGTATCTATAACTCCGGCGGCGGACGCGGCAATGTCGTTTTCAACGGCGACGTTGACGTCACCGGCTACGGCATCTGGCCTAGCGACAATGTTCACGGGATTTATAACGACAACCTCAACACCAAGCTTGCCATCAACGGCGACGCCACCATCACGGCTACCTCCAATGGCTCGACGGTGATGGGTGTCCGCAACCAGGGCAATCTCGCCATCGCCGGCAATGCTACGGTCACCGCCACCGGGCCGCGCTCGGCCTTCGGTATCGACAATACCCACCGCACTTCGCGCTTCTACGTCGGCGGTGACCTTACGGTGTCGGTGACCAACGGGACCGGCTACACGCCGTTCGGTTTGCCCACCGCGCTGAGCAACATGTACGGTCTGGGTAGCTCCATGACCCTGGCCGGCGCCTTGGACGCCCGAGTCACCGGCGTCACCGAAAGCTATGCGATCAACAATAGCGGCGTGATGTCTTTCACCAGCGTCGTCAAACCCATCGTGCTGCGGGCAAACGTCAACTGCTCAGCTTGCGACGGCTACGGTATCGCAAACAACGGCGGCAGCATCAGGATGGCTGGTGGGCTCGATGTGGCCGTGACGAACAACGGCAGCGGGCATCGTTACGCGATCTGGAATGCCGCTGTGGATGGGCAGAACGCGTTGCTGGATGTCGATCCGCTCGGTGGATCGCTGATAGATGTGGATGGCGACGTGGTGACGCGCAACCTCACCAACGCCAGCAACACCTTGTACACCGGCACCACCCGGCTGAATTTTGACGGCGGCTCGTCGTTTCTCAAAGGCCTGGTACTCGGCGGTGCCGGCAACGCAGGCACGGCGACCTACAGCGCGGGCATCCCCGTACTGTCCTTCGCCAACGGCGCTCGCTGGATACCGGCCGGCAGCGGCACGCTGGATACCGACTTCGGCAAAGGCAGCCTGACCATCGGTGCAAGCGGTGTCATCGATCTGGCGGCAAGCTGGGGTGCGTTCGCGCCCGACAGCGTGCCCGCACACAGTTTTCGCACCTTGCACATCGACAGCAGTACGGGCGGCGCCTCGGTGAACCTCGCCGATGGCGCCTCCTTTACGTTGCTCAGCGATATTCGTCATGCGCAGGCGGACAAGGTGATCCTCGGCAGCGGCATCGGCTCGTTCGCGACCCAGGGCATACAGAAAGTGCGCATCGCTTATGACCCGGTGCTGGATGACACCTCCTGGGTCAACGCTTTGACCTTGAAGAACGGCACGGCTATTGCCGCCGCTCAGCCGATCGCCATCGTAGACGTTAGCGCGGCGGCCAGGGGCACGGCAGCGTTTCAGGCCGCCGCAGGACTGGCCGGGCAGTGGAGTACGGCGTATGAGAATGCGCTGGTGCGTTTCTCTTATGTGCCGCGTGTGCAGACCAGCGCGGATAGCAAGCAGATATGGCTCACCGGCATCGATATTCTCGGCGCAGCCTCGAATACCGGCGGAAGCGCCCCGCCGCCGGCCTCATCGGGCAGTGGTAGCCCCGGCGCGACTGCGCCGTCTTCGAACGGCAACACCGGCACGGACACCCAGACGGGCAGCCTCGGCGGCGTGACGCCCACGCCCATCGTGCCCTCTGCTGGCAGGTTGGCCATCGCACCTTCCACGGGTGTACTGGTCGCGGGCGACGCGGCGCTGGCGATGTCCAACCTCTGGCAAGTCGACGAACATGCGATCTCTCGCCGCAGCGAAGCCTTGCGCGCAGGCGACACGCCGGGCGAATCCACATGCTGGGCCGACGTGGATGGTGGTCACCTGAAAGGTGACGGCAGCAACGGACGCAGCTACCGCCAAAATGTCGCGAGCGCCTCGGCGGGCACGGAGTGGAGTGCGGATTTCGATGACGGACGAAGGACGGTCGGCCTGATCTACACGCACACGCAATCTCGTGCGGATCTGCAGAATGGTGCCGCCGATCTGCGCGGCAACGCGGTAGGGCTTTATGGAATATGGAACGCTGCCCATGGCATGTTCGTCGACGCTGTAGCTCGCGTAGGTCGTTTGAGCGATAGCTACACCGCGCGAGATGCGCTGGGCATGGCCTCTGGCAGCTACCACGCGCGCGCCGCCAGCGTGACTGTGCGCACGGGCCAGCGTTTCCAGGGCGAACGCGGTGGCTACATCGAACCGCAAGTGCAAGCCGCATACGGTTCTATCGGCCGCAGTGCCTACTCCGCCAGCAACCGTGTACGCGTTGACGTGCACAGCAACAGCATGTTCCTGGCGCGCGCTGGCGTATTGTTCGGCAAGACGCTCTTCCTATCACCGGCTCTTGCCGGCGATGTGTATGCGCGCGTATCGGTCGTGCACATGGTAGGCGATCGGCCCGATGTCACCGCCTCGCTCGACGGCGGCTCGGTGCCCGTGGTGTTGCCGACGCGTCACGCAACGACGGGCGAGGCGATCGCCGGTATGCGAATAGCGATCGCGGAATCCTGGAGCGCGTTTGCCGAAGCAGGGCGCGTGTCCCGCACCGACGCGATGGCTGGCGGATGGCTGGCCTCGGCGGGATTCCGGGTAAGTTTCTAAGCGGGCGCAAACGTGGCTAAACCGCGTCAGCAAATGTCGCATCTCGTAAGCGCCACTCGCAAAGCGGATTCTCAAGGCGACACGGCGTCGATGCGGACTTCCGGCGACGCCAGGCCGGGCACGTCGACGCGTACGGTGACGGGCCCGGCTGCTGTCGTCGGAAGATGGCCGCAACCTCGATGCGAACCTTGGCTGGACGGTGCTCGCGCCGTTCGTCACGGCAATCATTCCGGAAAGTTGAGCTGGCCTGCCAGCCATCCGACATGTTCCTCTACGTCACGAAGCCTTTTTGCAAATGGCAAAGATGGTATCGCGCAGCCACCGATGGGCGGGATCAGCATGGAGGCGGGGATGCCAAATGGCCGACACCTTGATCTCGGGCGTCCGTACCGGGAGTTCAAAGTGCTGAACGCCCGCGCCGCTCAAGAATGCACTACCAAGATATGAATGCGGAACGAGTCCGAGAAGATCCGAATGGCGGGCGATCTGCAACGCGTTTGCATAGCTGGGTACGACCATGGCAATGGTCCTGCGCAAGCCCAGTTGGCCTAACGCATCATCTACCGGACCGGAGAACTGCCGTTTGCGCGACACCACCACGTGCTGATAGCCGGCATAGCGTTTCGCAGTCACCCTTGTCAAAAGAGGGTGACCGGCTCGACAAATGCCTACGAACCGATCACGAAACAGCAGCCGCGCCTTCAACTCCGGTGCGGTGGCTCCTCCGAGTACCCCGACCTCCAGGTCAATCATGCCTTCCCGAAGTGGCCGTGCATCCTTGTCAGGCTTCGATACGAACCGGATACGAACGTGCGGTGCGGTTTGAGAGATCGCCGTCATGAGCGATGCGCCAACCAGTTCGACGAAGCCGTCATTCGCACGAATCGTGAACGTACGCTCCAGTGCGGCAACGTCCAGGGTGCCGCTGGCGGGTTGAAGCACGGCTCTGGCGGTACTGGCAAGTTCGTGAACTTGCTCGCTGAGCTTCTCGGCATACGGCGTCGGAACCAGCGTCCGTCCCGCCAGCACGAGCAGTTGATCTCCGGTCGCTATGCGCAGTCTCGAAAGCGTCCTGCTCATGGCAGATGGGCTCAGGCCGAGTCGCTGCGCTGCCTTGGTCACACTGCATTCGGTGAGCAAGACATCCAGCGCGGTGAGTAGATTCAAGTCTACGTCTTGCATGTCGAGTCGCCCACTCTGCATTGAGCATTGGTTGATTTCGATGCAATCGATGATTGCATCCCACGCGTCTGGTGCAATGAATCTTCCTCCACCAAGATCAAGGCTGTCCAATCTCGAAGCATCTTTATGAGCCGCTCAAGCAGCGATAAAGCGCCTGCCATTCTGATCATCGGAGCATCGCGTGGCCTCGGGCACGCGATGGCCGCTGAACTCTTGAACCAGGGGTGGAGCGTCGTCGGCACCACGCGTCCGCTCGAAGGCCGGACCCAACTGCATGACTTGGCCGATGAGAGCCAGGGCCGCCTCCAGGTCGAGACCGTCGACATTTGCGAGCCGGAGCAGATCGCGGCACTTCGCGCCCACTTGTCGGGCCGGGTATTCGACATCCTGTTCGTGAACGCTGGCGTCGCTAATGCGAATCCGAATGACACCATCGCTGAAGTATCCACCGAGGAATTCATTCGCGTGATGGTCACCAATGCACTGGGGCCTATGCGTAGCGTCGAGGCGTTGCAGGATCTTGTCCCTCCCGATGGCCTCATCGGTGTCATGTCGTCGGGACAGGGCAGCATCGCCAGCAATACTAGCGGTGGGTTTGAAGTCTATCGCGGCAGCAAGTCTGCCTTGAATCAGTACATGCGCAGCTACGCTGCTCGCCATGCAGGTGGGCCACGCGCCTTAGTGCTGATGGCTCCGGGCTGGATTCGTACGGCACTGGGCGGCCCGCATGCACCGTTCGGTCTTGAGGAAACCATTCCGGACATAGTGAATACGCTGCTCTCGAAGCGGGGAAGACCTGGCCTGGAGTACCTCGACCGCATGGGCCGCACGGTCCCGTGGTGATAGAGGCTTGGCCATGAAACCGACCAGCATTGATGCGCAGTGTCTGACCGCGGGAATTCGCGATGCCTGGAGTGCCCTTGGCCTGGATGCGACCGATCCGAGCGCGGCGTTTCATGCCGGCGCGATTTAATGAAATGCAGGATCGGCCACCCCTGAAGACGCCGGTCGGTAAAGCGGCGGGGACTATCGCGGCTAGCGTTGCTCGCCCTTATGTCGTGGTGATTTTCCTCTGCCAGAGGATTGAGGGCAGGGCGTAGGTCAGGTGATTAGGACACGTTATCGAGGGTGGAGGGCATCGCCGAGACTTCGTGGTCAGCGTGCCCAATGTCAAGCCGATGGTCGACATCGCGTAGATCCACATCGTCAAGAGCTCGCGATAGCCACGCATAGGCATTGCTTCTTTAACTCTGCGGTTCTTGCGGCTCGCTAGGCAATGGTCCGAACGACGCCGCGCACCGATTTTTTCGCAAAGGTCATACCGCAGCGAGTTTAGCCTCCGAGCTAAGGAAGAATGTTGAACGATGGCGCGACTTCGGTATCAGCCAAGCGGACTTCCTGGTGATCACGCAAGCCATGAAAGCGCAAGAGGCAGAGCACCAACACGGCCCAGCCTCTTGAATCTCAGGGGTACTGCTCGCTCGAAGACGAAGCGGATTCTCGATGCAGCGGCGTGCACCGAGAATCCGCAAGCGGTTCAATGACCGGACGATTTATCCGATTTCGCCTTTTGCGAGAACAACCAAGAGAAATCCCCCGTTAGCTGTCCGCTCGTCTTCGTTGGCGTGGTGTATAGCCCGGCAGAGGAATGACAGCCCATGCAGCTCTCGGTAGCGAACACGGCGGTGGTGTCTGAAACTTGGCCGTGAGCCTGGTTCTCGGTAAGCCATTTCGCGGGTGGACAGGAGACGCCCTCTTCTTGATGGCAGGCGGGCTGAACGCCAACCTGGAAGTAGGTTTCCATCGTGACGTTGGTCAAGAACACTGGCGTCGGATTGCCGCCGGGCTTGTTCTCGATCGCGCCTGGCAGGCCTGCCTCGGGCTTTGTCGGTGGCGCGGTTGGATCGGTCGGCCATTGCGAATCGATAAGCTGGTAGTAGCGCAGTGCGGTCCCTGCGTTTTCCAGGGAGGCCTCAGCCGCACCGTTCAGCGCGATCTTGTCAGCGGGAATCGGTGCTGCGCGTGCGACCTGCGTCGGTGGTGTCGTTGCCCAGTTGCCGTTGTTGTCCTGGCTTGGCGCCTGGTTAGGAACGCAGGCCGGGCAATCCGGATCGAAGAACGACGGCTTCAGTCCAGGATGAGCCACGTTGTCCATCGACAGGTTATCCACCTGTTCAAAAGTAGACCAGATCCATTGCGGCGAGCTCGCCGACTTATGCCCAATATGCATGCCTACTAACCCAACCTGTACCTGGCATTCGTCGTGAGTGGGTGTCGTCTTATCCGGACACTTACCGTTTACCGGTGGCACGATGGCATCGGACCAGAGGTAGCGGGTACGGTCGTCGGCACGCGTCAGCACGCGCCAAGCGAACTTCAGTTCCCAGGAGCCGCTGCCGTCGCGGCTGTCTATGCCGCTGGGCAAGTCAGCCTTGGTGTGCGGATTGCCGCCGGTAAAGGCGACCTGGCCCTGGATGTTGTACAGCTTGTGCTTGCAGATGTAGTTCACTTCATCTGGATTGATCTGGATTTCGTAGAAGACGTAATTGCCGTTCTGGTCGATCAGCGGGGCCGTGAATGCCTGCATGATGTCACTCAGTGAAGCGGGCGCCGCCCCCTTGGCAGCGGCCTTGGTCACCGGGCTACGGTCACCTACGGCTGAGATGTTGCCTAGCAGCCGAATACGCCGTTTATCGAACGTGCTGGGTAGCGCGAAGGGTTTGAGGTCGCGTGCTACAGCCAGGTTGGTATCGCGGGTGAGCGACAGTTGAGCGTTTTGCATCTGGCACGCCGATGGCACGCCTCCGTCCTCGCGGAAAATGTTGGTGCTTTCGTGCCACGTGGTCCACATGGGCGGCCCAAATGTCGTATCGCTGATGCTCGGGGCGAACTGTCCCTGGTTATTCATCGGCCAGTTCAAGGAAAGAAAGGCTTGCCACGACCAGAGGTCGAACAGGCGCTGCACGCGTGGAAATTCCTTCGTGCTTATGAGCTTTTTCTTTAGCGCTACGTCAACGTCGCCTGGCAACTGAGTCGATAGGGACGGATTGAAGTTGGGGAAGTTGTTGAGGTACTGCGGGGTCTGAGACACGGCCGCCGAAGGTGCGGCGGACAGCGTGCGCAGGGTGAAGGAAGATATCGTCGCGGCGGCAACGATTGCCACGGCAAGGGCGGACAGCCAGGGCTTTACGGACATAAGCAGATCTCCTTGATCAGGTAGCGGAATGCAACTCGCCAAGACGCTTGCGGAACGCGAAAACGTTGAAACATAGCAACAACGACCACGCGCGATGGTCCAGCCAACTGGCTTAGAAATGAGGCGATCCATGCTTACCTTTCTGAAACATCCTGTGCCGAAATCCAGGCAGTATGTTGCTTTTATAAGTGGCCTCAAGGCGCTTTCGTGGTCTATGCCACATAATGGATCCCTGAGGGCTATCCCAAAGGTTTCTTAATCATAGCCAAGCCTCCACGAGCCAAAAGCATGGCGTGGCATTAACGAATTCGGCGCGTGACCAATGACGCTATCGCCAGGGATGGCGATGAGTAGTCATCTGGTATATCTAAATCTGGATCCCCGTATATCGATTATAACTGTGAATCTAAACATGTGAAGATTATGTCAAGGGCTTAGGTCGTATGGGAAGTCAAAGACTCACCTTTTCGATGACATCATAAACAGTAGGAAAAACATCCATATAAGTAGCAATTTTTCAATCAAGACAGGTGTGATGAAGGCGTGTGGCGAAATAACTTTCGCTGGCTCTCGGTGATTTTTGATGAGTAAAAAATTTGTGCGGGAGTTGTTATGGGGTGTGGCTGTTGAGGGGTTGTTGTTATCACAAGCTGCGCGCCCGATAAAATGCTTACATGGTCGACGTCACATAAGAAAAATCAGTTAATCACTGAGCGGATGCCTTCGAAAGATAATGCCTTGGGTTGAAATGTATTTATTGGATACGTTTATCGATAAACTATCCACGTGGGCCTGGTCAACGGTGTAACCACACAAAATGCGTTGGCATCCCATGTCCGGCATCACATTCGCTCCGCCCATGGCGCGGATTAATCCGGGTTTTCACGGGAGTTCAGGGGGATTATGAAGCTAAGAATAAAGCATCTCTTGTCTTAGACATGTTCCAGCACGTGCCTTTTTTCTATGCGTAATCTCCGCGTAGACGGTTAGCTTTTGTCCGCTGAGGTGGCTTGCCACGCTTATGCAAAACGTGGGATATCCGCCCAACCTCAAGCGTTGGTCATCTGACGCACGACAGATACAACGAGCGCACCTTTTGCCGAGCAATTTCATTCATTAAAGGAGTGATGCGATGGCGTTCAAGATACTCAGTTTTGACGATAGCGGGCTACGCGAATCATGGGGGTCGTCATGACAAACATCCTCTCGAAGAGGGCGCTTATCGCCTCCGCTCCGCCCGTGGCCACCGACTTTACCGTTGCCGACTATCTGCTGACCCGACTTAAACAGCTTAACGTCACCGACGTTTTCCAGATTCCTGGCGATTACGTGAAACAGTTCACCCAGGCGTTGGAGCATTTCGACGGCGTCAACACGATCGGCGCGATCAACGAACTGGACGCCGCTTACGCCGCCGATGCGTACGCGCGCTGTCGCGGCCTTGCGGCGGTTTCGCTGCAATTCGGCGTGAGCACCTACAGTGCGCTCAACGCTGTTGCAGGTGCCTGGGTTGAGCGCAGCCCGATCGTGGTGATTAGCGCCACGCCCGGTGCCGACATGCGCAATATCACCGACATGTACGACGTGCTGTTCCACCATTCCACTGGCGACCTCGACTCGGACCGTAAGATCTACGAGAACGTCACTGTTAAAGCGATCACGCTCAGCACCAATGTCGGGGCCGCCGAGCAGATTGACGAATTGCTGGTGGATGCGATCACCGATCGGCGTCCCGTATATATCGCCTGTTACAAGGAAGTGTGGGGCCAGTCCTGTCCACGTCCATCGAACACGCCGCTCAAGCCGCGCGTCACTCACAGCCCGGAGCTTGCGCTTAACGATGCGGTGAATCAGGCCTGGGCGCAGATCACGGCGGCAAAGCAGCCGCTGATTCTCGCCGGCGTGGAGATCCTGCGTTTTGGCTTGTCCCATTTGCTGCAGCAGATCATCGACGCCAGCGGCTTTCTCTACACCACGACGTCGCTCGGCAAGAGCGTGCTGGACGAGCGGGGTGACAAGTTTATCGGTACCTACTCCGATGCCGCGTCGATTCAATCGGTGCGAGATATCGTAGAGGCCGCCGATTGCGTGTTGACCTTGGGCGCCATCATCACCGATGACTACCTCGCGCTCATCGAAACCAAGTACGCCGACATGGTGTTGGCCGATACCGCCGGCGTCCGCGCTGGCTATTTCAAGTACGGCGATGTCACCCTGCAGGATTTCATGCAAGCCTTGCTGGCGAAGTTCAAGGCGAGCAAAAGTGGCTATCCGATCCATGCCAAAGCGCCACCCCAGCCGAAATATCCGGAGCCGTGGGCGAGCAATTCCGACCCGGTTTACGACGACCAGCCACAAGTCATCACCTATAACCGGTTCTTCGCGCACACGATGAAGTTTCTGCAGGACGAGAATCTGCTGAAAGACATCGTAATGACCTATGGCGTGAGTTCGGCGATGTACGTTGCCACTAATTGCTACGGCCTGTCGCAGGGCAGCTTCATTGCTTCAGCGGCGTGGCAATGCATCGGCTTCGAGACCGGTGCTGCATCAGGCGCGCAGTTGGGTAGCGGCAAACGCGCGTGGACGGTCGCTGGCGACGGTGGCTTCATGATGGTCTGCCAGTCGTTGTCCACGCTGGCACGCAATCAGCTCAACGCGGTCATCTTCGTGATGAGCAACCAGGTCTACGCCATCGAGCAGGTGTACGTGGACATGACGGCATTCGAGCCCGGTCCGACGCACACCTTCGATACCTTCGACATCCTGCCTAAGTGGGATTACCTCGCGTTGGCGAAGGCGTTCGGTGCGGAAGGCATCCGGGTGGAGACGGTCGATGAGTTGAAAGCCGCCTTGCCCCGCATTGCAGGGATCAAGAACAAACCTGTTCTAGTCGAAGTGGTCATTCCGCAAAAGGATCTGCCTGGCCAGATGCATCGCCTCGGCAGCGAATAAGGCGTCCATTCTCATTTTCGAGGGGTCCGAGCATGACAAAGAAAACCTATTCGATCTTTGGCGCCGGCGCCGCCGGCCTCTATACCACCTGGCGGCTGCTGGAAGGCCAATGCAAGAAAACCAAGTTCGCCGCAAAACAGTTGAAGAAGGGCGATGTGCTGGAGCTGTACGACTGGGGCCGCTACGACTTCTCCAAGCGCCATCCCGGCACCCGCGCGGCCGGCGCCCGCATCTGCACTTGGCATTACAACGACGATAAGACCGATTCGTTCGTCGAGCTTGGCGGCATGCGCTATTCCTACTGGGACAGCACACCGACCAAGGCATTTCCGGATCCGAACAACGGCCTGGCACCCGGCCACCGTGTGGTCAGCACCGTGATCGCAAAGCTTGGCCTGAACAAGTATTCGGTACCGTTCAACGTTACCAATAACCAACTGTTCTATCTGCGCTCGCGGAACTTCTATCTCAACAACATCGGCTCGAACACGCCTGCGCCGTACGCGGTAAACAACTTCGGCGCCGCCACCACGCCCGACCAGGGCTTTACGACGGTGCAAGACCTGGCGACGACCAAGCCCTGGGGGGATTTCACCCGCCGCGACTGGTGCCGCTTTTATCAGGATGGAAGGATTACCGCGCAGTTGCCGGAATCCAGCATCTTCCAGCAAGGCGACTACCTTAAGGACATCGGCTATTGGAACCTGCTCTACGATCAGTTGGGTGCCGAGGGCTACGATTACGCCGCCGACGGCAACGGCTATAGCTCCAACGTCATCAACACGCATGCCGGGGTTTCGTTCAACATCAATAACGAGTTCACGCCAGGTAGCCAGTACCGCACGCTATCGATCGGCTATTCGGGGATGTTCAACGCGTTGTTTGAGGAGATCGCGAAGCTGGCGAAGGCCAAGGGCATCGAGTTCCGCTATCACCCCGACACACGCCTGCATTCGATCCTGGCAAAATCGGGCAAGGCGGTCTTTACGTATGCCCATCGCGACAACCCCAATATCGCCGCCGGCTCGCGCGAGGCCGATGCGGCATGGATGGCGATGCCCCGCGCCGCGATCGACCTGGTGGCGCAGGCCACCCGATTCCGGCTGCCGGAGCGCGGCGAAGTGGACGTGCTCAACCACGACAAGGTGAACCTTTATCTGGAGGCGACGATCATGCAGCCGTCGTACAAGGTGGGCATGTTCTTCGATCAGCCATGGTGGGCACCCGACATCGAAAGCCCCGCGCCTTATCCCGCGCAGATCATCGGCTACACGATCACACCCGATACGATCGCGCAATTGCGTGCGCAGAAATTCCCCGGCGCTGCGTTGAAAGCCATGCGGACGCTGATCGATGTGCCTTACGAATCCGTGGCAGATATGGTGGACGCGATCGAGAACATCACCGAACAGGCACTGACCGTGGTGCAGACCAAGCAGCTGACCGCCATCTCGCGCAATAACACCATCGGCCCGAGCGTGACCAACTCGCCGATTCGCATGGTGGTGTATTTCGGAAACAACGCGACCGAAACGAAAAAGAAGCCGATCTACGGCATCCTCGCCAGCTACGACGACGAGGACAACACCACGTTCTGGCAGGAGCTGGAACTGGGCCCCAAGCATCAGCGTGAAGTGCCGGTTTCGCAGGACACGCAACCGCTGGACGGTCCACGCAAGGTGCCGGCACGCATGGTGAAGATGCTACGCAAGATGCTGGCGGAACTCCATTTCGGCCCGAACACCGATTTCAGCGCCGTACCCGAACCGCTGCAGGCCGCCTACATGGATTGGTCACTGCCTCCATTCAACGCCGGCTATCACGAATGGGCGCCGCATTTCGATATCGGCGACGTGCAGCGCAAGATCCGCAAGCCCTCGCAACTGATCGATGGCGCGGACGCCGATATCTTCATCGTCGGCGAGGCCTATTCGAACGACCAGGCCTGGGTGGAGGGCGCCTACTGCACGTCGGAATCGGTACTCAACGATTTCTTCGGCATCGAGCCGATCATCGAGGATCGCGAGTATCCGTTTATCTGTCCGGAAGGATCGACCGTCGTCCCCAGTGACGAAGTGAAGAAGTTGCTTCGGAAGGCCGGGTCACCGAGGAATACGCGGGAGTCGGCGAAATGAGAAGTGCTGCGTGAACTAGTTTTGCAGCCGATATGGGCCGGGCCGAACGCAGATATCTCTGCGTTCGGTCCCGGCTTCGTTGCAGCCGTTGCAAGCAGTTGTGTACGTTTTCATCCCAAGCAAGCCACGGGCTCGGCAGATACCAGGCCCCGGTAGCAGATGCAGACATTCGCCAAGTAGGTCAGGCCGGCGGCTAGAGGCTCCCGGCACTGCATGCAGTGCGCGGGGGTACCGGTGGCTTTCGAGCAAGTCGTATCGACCCAGCTCAAGAGTCTGTGAGTCAGGGGGCCGGAACGCGTTCCAGTACGCCACCGACGTAATCGACCTGAAATGGCAGATCTCGGCGATGCGCGTATCCGATATAGCATTCGCAGCGGCGATTCGGGCAGACGCGCGGCCGCAAATGCGCGACGAAGCTGCCGTCGTACAGATTGCCCAGTGGCTCGGTCACAAAGTGGCAGCGCTGGACGTTGCCGGCGCCATCGACGGAGAGCACCTCCTCTCCAGTCAGGCAAGGCGCGCCCAGGCTGGGCAGCGGATTCATGTTGTACAGGAAGTGTGCGTCGACGCGTTGGAGGCGAGCCACTTGTTCGGCACTGTAGTAGCCAGGTGGCCGCTCGTCGTAGGCATTGAGCCAGAGCGGTACATCGGGTGGCAGCGCGTGACGCAGCGCGTCGATTTCGTCGAGGTGTTCGTGCATGGCGACCATGCCGACGCTATAGCGCACACCGCGGTGACTCAGCTCGCGGCAGCGACCCAGAAAGGCTTCACGAGAAACTTGACTGGGGTGATAGGTGCACCACAGAGCCAGCGTATCGAGGTTGGCATGGTCCAGCCAGCGCATGCCGATGCACAGATTGGTTTGTATGGCCACGCGGCGCAGTTGAGGCATATGGCTCAGGCGGACCATGGCTTCGCGGTAGTGGCGCCGCACCAAGCCTTCGCCCCATGGCGTGAACAGGATGGATAGCGCCATGGTTTGTTGTTCTACCCAGGCCACGAAGCGGGACAACTCGTTCGCATCATGGCGCAGGCTCTCCCGGCTATCGCGCGTCTTGGCGAAGGGGCAATAGCTGCAGTCGTAATTGCAACTGCTTAGTCGCCCCCGATACAGCAAGGACAGGTGCGCGACGAGGCTCATGCCAGTTGGTAATCGCGCATACGCGACATGATGTCGAGTGACGTGAGCCAAGGACCGATGGTGTCGGCCCGGGCCAGGCCGGTGTCATTTAACCTCAGCCAGCCGTCCGCTGCCGTGGCGAGTTCCAGCTCGAGAAGCTCGCGCAGCTGCGGCAGCTGTTCGAAGCAGTCGCCCCCGAAACGCTGGCGATACGCCGAGAGTTCCAGTCCTGGAAAGGTCAGCAGCGATTGGATGACATAGCGTCGCCGCCGCTCCTCTTCATTAAGCGCGACGCCATAGTCAGCGTACGCAAAAGCATCCTCCTCGCGAGTCAAGTAGTGCTCGAGAATCTCTGCCACCGAATGACGCTTCACTCCATACTCGCTCGAATAATGCAGCTGTTCGGTGTACGAACGGGCGCCACAGCCGATGCCGACCATGCCGTCACTCTGGCAGCAATACGCAGGGCCGCCGCTGTCTGGCGCATGCGCGAAACATGCGCATCGACACCTGGGTATAGCCGGCAGCCAGCAAGCGATTTCGACCCGCCTCGTACATGGCCAGGCGGTTATCCATCGGCTCGGCCTGCAAGGTGAAGCTTGGTTTGCCCCCTCGTTTTGCCTCGATCCGGCCCAGGCCTGTCAGTGGACGGACGTACAGGGGATAGAGATACAGCTCTTCCGGCACATAGGTTAGGACGCTTTCGATCGAGGCCAGAAAGCTCTCCACCGTCTGTCCAGAAATGCCATAGATGAGATCCAGGTTAAGCGTTGGAAAGGCATGTCGGCGAACGGTGGCGATCGCCTGCTCAACCACGGCATTCTGCTGTGGCCGCACCAGTGTCTTGACCTCGGCAGGGCTGAAACTCTGGACGCCCATGCTGATCCGATCGATACCGGCGTCACGACATAGTCGCAGTTTGTCGTCGTCGACGGTTTCCGGCGAAACCTCAATCCCAGCCGGGATGGCGGGAAGATCGATGGTTGCATGGCGCGCCACCATCTCGAACACACGGTGTAACTGCGACGGATCGAGGTAGCTGGGTGTGCCGCCACCCAGGGCAAAGCGGACAAAACGATGCTCACCCAAGGCCTTCGTGGTAGCGCGCAATTGGCGTTCCATCTGAGTCAGGTAGCTATCGACTTTGGCCGGTTCGGGCCGGGCCAGCGCAAAGAGGTTGCAGAAACCGCAGCGATAGGAGCAGAACGGAATATGCAGGTACAGGAATAGTGCATCGCGTTTTTCGCCCAACCATAACGCCTCAATCGGCAGGGCCGGGGCAAGTGGGCGATAGCTGGTCTTATGCGGGTACGAGTATGAGTAAGCCTGATAGGGAGGCAGGCGTAACAGGTCGGCGAGGCGGGTAGGCATCATGGGGCTATCGTGAAATGCGCGTAGGGGACAGTCATCACGGTATCGTGGGCCAGGCGGTGGCCGTAGTAGCCATCCTCACCATAGGCCGTGCCGTGGTCAGAGCAGACAATGACGAAGGCGCCGCCGCGTTCGCGCAAAGCGCCGAACATGGGTGCCAGCGCCCCATCGACGTAGCGCAAGGCCGCGCAATGGCTGTGGTAGCTGTCCTCGGATCCATCCATCAGGTAATGCCGGTTTGGCTGATGCATGGCCGAGATGTTGATGAAGAGGAAACAGTGCGTGTTGCGTAGCTCGGTGGCGCGCAGCCGCGCGCAGGCGAGCGCGACCTGGCGCTCCGTGGAGTCGGTGGCGGTGACCCCAAACGAGGGTTCCCAATGGCTTTCTTCGAACAAACCAGGCAGCTGTGAGCCTAGCGGGTTTTTCTTGTTGAAGAACCCGGTGCCACCGATGCATATCGTGCGATAGCCGACATGACGCAGTCCTTCCACGATGCTGCTGCTGTCACGGCAGACGTAAGTGGTTGATCGGGTGGTTTCGCTGCCTTCGAAGTCCAGCGCGAACAGGCGCGGATGCGGTCCTGGCCTGGCGGGTGTGGGCAGAAAACCGGCGAAGAAGGCTGCGTGCGCGGCATAGGTGAAGCTGCCCGGCGTGTGTCGGCGCTCCCAGCCGGATGCTGGAAGATAGGCGCTCAATACGGGTAACTCGCCGTGATCAAAGCACTGCTGCGCAGCATCGAACCGCAGCGTATCGAGCGTGAGCAAGACGATATCCTGTTTACCCACAATGGCGTTCATATCGGGCAGGTTGGGGTCAGCCACACGCAGCCTCCGTTGTACATGCGGCATGTCGCGATGCCACCAGCATGGCCTGATCCTCGTAGGTGGTGCGGCCGGCCCAGTGCACATTGAGCAGCAAGTCGCCAAAGCCATTGGCCTCCAGCAACCAGGCGCGACTGCTACGCAGGATCAGGTCGAAGCCGATCATGCGACTAGCTGTAAACGCCGTTGCGGCACGGGCGGTGACGCTTTCCAGGGTTGCCAGCGCCGCGGGATCGAGCAGGGTCTCGGCCGGCAAGCGGCGGTTGCCCAGATGCAGATTGGTAAGCGGTCCTCGACTGATGCGCGCGATACGCTGGCGCGGTTGTCCGTCCAGTGCGACGACGCGCAGGTCATAGTGGTTATCGCGTGTGCCCGGGACTGCCGGCTTGGGGATCCAGTGCTCGAGATAAGCGCCTTGCTTGGCCAGTGCATCGACTATCGGGGCAATCTCGGTGCTCTTGATGTAGCGCTGTTGGCGCAGGGCATTGAACAAATGAATGCCGTGGGCCGAGGTTTGCCATTCGATCGGACCGATGGCGATTTCCCGGTCGTCGCGGCGGCGACGATAAGCCAGTACGCCGGCACCGGACGAACCATAGCGTGCCTTGATGAAGACTTGGGAGCAGTCATGTTGGCGCATGCGCTCGCGCATATCCTCATAACCGGCGATAGGGCCGAGCAATGCCGGGATCGGCAGACCAGCATTAGCCAAGTGTTGCTGACAAGCGAGCTTGTCGGTCATGCGTAGCAAATCGTTGGGCGCATTGAGATAGGGCGCGTTGTCCGGCAACGTAGCGAATAGCTCAGCCAAGCCGGCATACCAGTGATGTTGGTGGGCTAACTCGCCATGTGCCAAGCCGCTCGGTGGCAGGCCGTGGCTAGTCGTGCTCTGCCAGCCACGCAGAATCAGCCGTGCGTGCAGGGCTGGTGATTCGCCAGGCGACTCCAGTTTGACCATCACGCCAGGGCAGGACGCCAACGCTTCCGCCAGGCGCGACGGATCGTCCCATAGCGTTTCATAATCTAGCTGCATGGCCGCGGGCCGACCACAAGCACGCAGCGCCGCCTGCAGTAGGGCGACTCGGCGGCTGCCACGAGGCCCCACCAATAGCCACGAGCTGAGCGGCATGAGGTCTATTCGGCGACAGCGACGTAGCGCTCCCCCTCGTCCTCTTCGCTCGGGTCATCCAGCACGACCTGATAGCCGCGATCCTTCAACCGCTGCTGCCACTCCGACGAGATGTAGTGATGGCTGAGATCGACACGCTCCAACCGACTGAGATCAACACCTTCGCACAAGGCTTGCGCACCGACGTCGCCTATCGTGCCTAATGAGAGATCGAGCACACGCAGTGAGCCAAGCCATGTCTGGGTGGCCAGCCAGACAGCCAGTTCGTCGCTGATGCTTGCGTCACGCAAGCCCAGGTACTCGAGGCGTTCGGGCTGGATGGCCTCGATCAGTCCCTGATAGGTGGCCAGGTCGCCATCGAAGCCGTAGTTGTCGTCACCCAGCCACAGTTCGAGGTTGCGCAAGGCAGGCAGCTTGGAGGCGGCAATGGAATCGACGATCGTCGAGGGCAGGCCGCCACATTCGATCGCCAGCTCCTGCAAGCGGGCATGCTCGAACGGCTGTAGCGACAGTTGGCTGCTGCCGCGGATACGCAGCGACTCCAGTCGTGGATAAGCAGCCAGTAAATCGTTGTAGCTGGTCTGGATGATCCAGGAAATTTCGCAGTCCTCGAACGTCATGTCGCCGACGAACAATGCCCTTAAACCGCTCAGCTCGGCACGACGCTCTATCAATGCTTGCAGGAAGCCCTCCGGGCTTTGGTCGTGCGCCTCGCTCCAGGGACCGATAATCAGCGCCTCGATCGAGGAGGGGGCTATCTGAGCGAGCAGGCTGTCGAACAGATCGCGCTGGCTTTCTTCGCTGTCATAGTCCTGCGTCAGTCGATAGATGACATCGCCGCCCTTGACGACGTCACCCATTGCGAAGTCAACAACAGGCTTGCCGCGGTACGTTTCCATGTTGGCGTTGATGGTCACCTTCTACTCCCTGTGGGTGAAATAGCCGCAAGCATAACCTATCAAACCCGGTCGATTTGATGACAAGCATTGGCAGGTGTTCGAGATCGGGTTGGACGATGAAAAGGCGATAAGCCAGCGTTATCCAGGGCAGGGTAGGCCCGATCCTGAGGTGTCATCCGAGGTCTTGATCTGGCTGCCACCAAGCCGCCCATCGGAACGTTGCCGGGGCTAGGCATGCGCAGTTTGGGTCCGCAGCGGCAGAAGAGCTAGGTGCGATTTGCATCGGTGGGGGCATCCGCTTGCAAACGATCCGTGCTCGTTTTACAGTGAACCACATGGTTCACTATCAAGCTCGCCTCGACGCAACATTCGCCGCGCTCTCCGATGTCACCCGACGCGGGGTGCTGGAGCAGCTCGGGGATTCAGACGCCTCCATCACCGACCTTGCCCAAAGGTTTCAGATGACCCTGACGGGCATGAAGAAGCACGTCAGCGTCCTGGAGCAGGCGGGGCTGGTGACCACGGAGAAGGTCGGGCGCGTACGAACCTGCAAGCTCGGATCACACCGGCTGGAAGAAGAGGCCGCCTGGATCGAGCGCCACAGCCAGCTCTGGAGTGCACGCTTCGACGCGCTAGACGAGCTTGTCGAACACTTGAAACGCAAGGAGAAGGCAGATGCCCCAAGCAAAAGAAGGTAGTTCCGCCGCCACCCACCGTACTGCCGTGGAGCGCAAGTCCGATCGCGAACTCGTCGTGACGCGAATGTTCAATGCCCCGGTGCATATCGTTTTCGAAGCGTGGAGCAACCCCGAACTGTTTAAGCGTTGGTGGGTTCCGAAGTCGGCAGGCATGTCGCTGATCTCGTGCGATATGGATATTCGTACCGGAGGCACGTATCGCCTCGTGTTCAGCCATCCGGCCTTCGATCAACCGATGGCGTTCTTCGGCACGTACAAAGAAGTCACGCCGCAAAAGCGCCTCGTATGGACCAACGAAGAAAGTGATCAGGGTGCCGTGACCACGGTGACGTTCGAAGAACATGCCGGCAAGACGCTGGTCACCTTTCACGAACGCTATCCCACAGAAGCAGCCCTCAACGAAGCCCTCGCCGGTTCGGCAGAAGGCCTGCCCGAACAGTTCGCACAGCTGGATGAGTTGCTCGCAGACAGCTAGTGGCCACAGCGCCGCCCGCGTATGCCAGGGATGACGATAAAGCCCGCGATCACCACCGCGCCGACCCGTTCGGCGCTAGGTGAGGCCGACGTCATGGGTTACTCGCCGGGCTCCAGCGTGGCGCTGCAGGTCGCTATCCGCCATCCGGCCCGAACACATGGCTGAGTTCTGGAAGGCGCTGGGAGGCGGTCAGCGTGATGCCGGGATCGATGGCTTCTTGCGGCCCACAAACCAGCTCGCCATCGTGCCGAACACCACCCCCTACACGCTCCCCGTCGAGTCGATGCTGGTGGAGATCGTCGAGCGCTTCCTCGGATGAAGGCAGTCGGTTAGCGAGCGTTATCGGGGTAGGGCTGATCCCGACCCGAAATGGACGTGCCAAGAAGTTACTTTGATGTGGCTATCTTGGTTTTAATGGTCTGCTCAGAGCGATGCGGGAGGCGCCGTTGTCGTGCTCGACCACGATGCGATTGATGTCGCCCGGCGCGGCGGCGTCGAACCACACGTCCACGCTGTCGCCCACTGCAATCGGCCGACTGGGCGCCTGAGTGGCCCGGGGTGTGATCCAGCGCTCGACGTTGCTGGCGTCTCGGAACGACACCGTGATCGTGGTGATCTTGAGGTTGGGAGTGGCGGCGAACTCGGCGAGTCCGTCGTCGGTCACGGTGCCCTTGGCGTGAGTGCCGCGTCGCAGCGTGGCGATCTTCGTGATCCTGGCCCGACGCCGTAGCGCGGCGATCGTGGTCAGTGCTGCCAGTACGACCGCTATCGTAAGTGGCGTGAGATAGGCCGCGCGAGGGACTCCGCTGCCGTAGGCCACGACACCGCCCACGAACAGTAATGCAGTGAGATAGAGCCCGCCGGTCACGACCGGCCGTGGCGTACTGCCGATGGCCGAGCGCATGGTCCAGCTCAGCGTGGCCAGAAATCCGATGAAGCAAACAAATCCCGACGCCATGACCGGAAGCACCCAGATGGGATTGGTCTGTTCCGTAGCCCACCTCAAGATCCCGGCAATGGCTGCTGCGCAGATCATCCCCATGATGAGGACGCTGAGTTGTTTGGTGATCGACGCCGAACTCGCCTGGCGAGCAGCCAGACGCTCGGCGGATGTGGGTGGTGGTCGTGCATTCATGGCCACGCTCTACGTTTAGAAAATTTCGAGGAACTCTTCGGGGTCATCCTTGATCGCCTTCAGTGAAAGCCGGAGGAACGTCGAGAAGTCCGGCGCCACATAGCTGATTTCGTCCGGATCGTGGGTGAAGGCAATGATCTGCCCCACTTTCCCTCTGTCAGCGGGGGCGTAGTCTTGTATCAAGGTCAGCGAGTTGCCGCCAAAGGCGGCAAATGGAAGCCATCCGCGCTGATACCAGCCGTCACGGATGCGTCGGTCGCGGGGCGGAGCTTCGATATAGTCCACATATTGCGGCGACACGCGTTCCATGCGGGCGCGGGCCTTTTCGGCTGAGGGCAAAGACAGGAAGTCATATCCCGTCAGAAAGCCCGGCCGCAGAAAAACACGCACCTCATGTTCACTGCCGTCGGCGATGCGCCACGCTGCACGCAAGCCAGGATCCAGTGAAAAGCCAAGCCGAACTTCTGCCTTGGCCAGCGCTGTTTCCGTATTGCCCTTGGCAAGGTTGAGGTGCGCATCATGACTGGAATAAAGCAGCTGTAACTTTTCAATATATTTCGCAAACTCCATTATCTTTCCCCCTGGCAGCTGCCTGTCTGACCCTGATGCGGGCGGGTTGGAACCCGACCTAGCCGGCGCATACTAAAAATCCCTTATCTCATCAAACCAGATCAAGGCCTCCTCGGGCGTCATCAACGTTGGGTTGACTTCGGCGAGCAAAGCGACCGCATCCCCAGCGTCGTCGCGTTCACTGGTTTCGATGCCGGCAAGGCCGTTGATCGTTTCAACGAAGGCGACCATCGTGTTTCTGGCTTCCGCTTTCGTCGTCGCTTTTTTCAAAATCTTGCTGGCAGCTTTGTAGGCTTTGCTGGCTATCTTTTCATTTTTGCTGGTCCAGCTGGCGAACGGCAGGCCGTGCTCTTCGATGAACCATTGTTTGCTGCGGAGCTGGCTAACATTGAAGAAAGTGTCTTCGCTATCCGGCAACTGTTTGACCGCCTTGCGCAAGGCCTTGCCGACGCTCTCCTCAACATTCCAGGCGATGAAGTAACTCAGCCCCGGCCAGGTCCCAAGATCGGGCAGGCCATCGAGGTCGGAAACGAAGCGCAGTTCCAGCCCGTTCAACGGCAGTTCCGCCAAGGCATCGAGATGCGCCATGGCCCCGTAAAGGCGTATATGGGTGAGGTTGCGCAAGGCCAGCAGGCTGCGGCAATCGAAAGGGGCGCCGAGAACCGTATTGCGGATGCCAAGAGACTGGACTGAAGCAAGGTACGGCAGGCCATCGACGCTGGTTAGCGTGCCGCTGTCGTCATCGGCAAGGTAAATATCGGGCCATTTGCCGTCAACAGGCACGTCCAAATGCACCCGCTTGGGATTGCCCATGATGGAAAGACGCCGAAGTGTTCGCGGCAGCGTCATTTTGATCCGATGGCTTCCCGGCTTGAGGGTCAAACCGCCCAGATTCGCGTCGCTGGCGTCAACCTCCAAGTCCCCGCTGGGAGCGAACGTGACCTCCTCGGTCTCACGCTCGCGCATCCAGGTGAACAAGGAAGTGTCATTGCCTTCATAGGAAATGTAGCGCGGCCAATTACTGCCGGCGCCAGTGCGCATTTTATCGAAGACGTGCCAATCAATCGCTTGATCAGGCTCCACGATGAGGTCTGGCCGTCGCATGCCCCCGGAGGGGCCGACAACGAGGCTCCCCATGCCTGGGGCAATCACCAGCTTATGACTGTCGGAACCCGTAAGGGAGAGCGGAACAGCATCGGCAGAGTTCATCGTATTCAACGGAGGATTCCTTATGGGCTCAGCTGCTGGATCGTTCTGCAAGTCAGCGACTTTGGGGGAAAACACGGCCATCCTTGCCGACGTCATCGATGCTTATGACGCGCCATGCCCGCACATATTGCATTGAGACCACTCGAAGTCAACCTGCCCGCATGATGAGTCTGCCGAGTTGACTTGCCTGCGTGACATGAACTGAGGATGCCTATCGCGCGGCTTACTCTATCTTCGTCCAGCCGAAAACCAGCCAGGAGTATTTCGATTTCTCATCGGTTTCCGCGGTGAAGGTCATCTGCATCTCGCCACTCTTGGCGTGGATATCGAGCCTCGGCGCTGCATTCTGCTTAAGCCACAACGAACCCCTGCTAAAGGACCAGGCGCCGCACCAGGCGCAGGGAGCTGAAGCCAAGGCACCGGGCCGGTGAAAAATGTAACGACCGTCCGCCGTAATCTCCAGATAGTCGAGCGCAGAATAAGATGTCGTCACCGTCTCCTGAAACATCGTGGCGTCCGCTTCTTGCGAGGGGGTGGGCGCATGCCTCATGTCATGCGGCGGTCGGCTGGTCGCACTACTGAGCTTCCATTTGCCGATGAAATCCTTTTGCGTCGGAAGGTACGCCTCCTGGGCCTTTGCCGATGAAACCGGAACCACGGTCAGTACGGCAGTCATGCTCATGACGCCGATGGCAAGGGAAAGTACGGCAGTGCGAGAGGCCCTGGCTCGGTTTTGCATAAGACGTATTTTCCACGGTGGGGAGGGGCGTTTGTGTCGTGCGCCGGCAGTGTCTTGCAAGGGGGCGCTCAGTCTTCGACAAAGTATTCAAAGAATTCTTTTTTCTCCGCGGAAAACGCATTGATGATGCGGCCTTCCGGGATTTTCTTCCTGGAGAAACCGCCGATGCACAGCCCCAGGGATCTGAAAACAATGTATTGAGATCCGATCAAGTGATCTGCATCCATGGCCTTCAATGCGTCGATAGCCCCATCGGCGTAGATCTCTATTCCGTTCACAACCGGAGTCACGTGCTTGCTCAATGTGACAAAGGACAGCTTCTTTCCTTCATAGACAAGCTCGCACCCATCCCTTTCCTCAGTCACCGTTTCCTGAATATGGTCAGTTTTAACGGTAAATGGCTTTCCCGACGTTTTACCTATCTGCGTACGTGTTCTGCCAAAGACAAAGTCATTGACCGACACATAAGGAGTAATTAAATACATCATCGCTTCGGCACTCTTGTGGCACGTTTTTGTCGAGGTTGATACAGATCTGCAAGAAAGGCCATTGCTCCGGCGAGAAAGTTTGCCGCCGCTGCGGCACTGGCGGTTGGCTTACCACGATCGCATCAGATCAATTCTCATCCCATGTATCACAGGCATCTCGCACGTGGCTAGCAGTGGCTCGGTTTTTCAAGTCGACGCTGGCGTTCACGCTCCCTGCGAACAGCATCTTCCCGACGTTCCCGATCGACTGCGACCAACGCTGTTTTGCGCTTCGCACGGTGCCCGCACTGAGCAGAACCGAAATTTCTGATCCAGATCCATGGCTCATGCACTTTCGCCTACTTTGGTCGAGGCAGGTGATCAGAAGGTGTCGACATCGATCACCGCCTGAGCAAAAGCCTGAGGGGCTTCCTGCGGCAGGTTGTGACCGATGCCGCCGGTGACCAGGCGGTGCTCGTATTTGCCGGAAAATTTCTTCGCATAGACGCTGGGGTCCGGATGCGGTGCGCCATTCGCATCGCCTTCCATGGTGATGGTTGGTATGCCGATGGTCGGCAAGGTGGCGAGTTTTCTCTCCAGCGCATCGTATCGGGGCTCGCCCGCTGCAAGGCCCAGCCGCCAGCGATAGTTGTGAATCGCCACGGCCACCTGATCGGGGTTGTTCAGTGCCGCGGCAGAGCGTTCAAAAGTGCGGTTGTCGAACGCCCATTGCGGCGACGCGAGTTGCCAGATCAGCTTGGCGAAGTCGTGCGTGTATTTCGCATAGCCTGCTTCGCCGCGTTCGGTGGCGAAATAATACTGATACCACCATTGCAGCTCCGCCTGCGGCGGAAGCGGCGCCTGATTCAACGCCTGGCTGCCGATCAGATAGCCACTTACCGAAACCATCGATCGGCATCGCTCAGGCCATAGCGCGGCCATGATATTGGCGGTGCGGGCACCCCAGTCGTAGCCGGCGACTACTGCTTTCTCGATCTTCAGCGCGTCCAGCAGTGCGATGGCATCACTGGCTAGCGCAGCCTGCTGGCCGTTCCGCATGGCCCCTGCTGATACAAAGCGGGTTTCGCCATAGCCGCGCAAGTAGGGAACGATGACCCGGTATCCCGCGGCGGCGAGAATGGGCGATACCTCGACATAGCTGTGGATGTCGTAGGGCCAGCCATGCAAAAGCAGAACCGGCGTGCCATTCGCCGGGCCGTCCTCGGCATAGGCGATATGAAGCATGCCCGCCTCGATCTGCTTGAGCGGTGCAAAAGCGGAGCGCGAGCCGCTGGCCGCGGTTTTGACGGAAGCGGGCATGGTGCTGTTCGGTAATGCACTGGTCATGGCAGCCAGCCCGAAGGGAGCGGCCGCAAGACCCAGGGCCGTTGCGCCAAGAAATTTTCGCCGCTGTTGATCGATGTGGTCCGGCATAGACTTGCTCCTGACTGATGAGGTGTCGCTATAGAAGGCCCGCTCGATGTATCCCCGCCGTGTTGGTTCTCTGCGGAATTGAAAGCGCGTGTAGCAGGCGGCCGGCCGAGTACATAGAGATACAAAACCGGTTCAATCCATGCCGTGCAGAGGTCGGGCCCCCGGTTGGGTGCGCGTCGCTCAGGCTTCATGGCGGGATGCGATGCCGGTGATGATGCCGGCGCCTATCCACTCGGCGAGCAGTGCGCCAGCACGATTCACGCCGGCCTCCTCGCCGAGATGTTCGACCAGGGCATCGCACAGGGCGGCAAAGCCTTGGCCATCGTGCAGCGAGAGCAGCGCGGCGTACTCGATGGCGTCGATGTGTTTAAGCTGGCATGTGAATTCGCGCCTCCAGGTGATCAGTCCGCCAGTCTGGTCGAGCATGCGTGAAATAAATGCGGGCATGGTCCCAATCGACATCTGACAGGTGGCTACTCGCTATCGGTTCGGCATCGGCGGCGACGAAGGATTCCGACAGAGACCATTCGATCCAGGCCAGCTCATGGATGTCCGGGTTGTCAGGGAACATCGAGCGCAAGGTTTCCTCGAAATCGGCACCGTAGACATCAAGCGTCCATGCATGAGGCGGATGGTTATCGATGTGGGTGATCGCGGCTTCGCGGAAAAGCTCCGCGCCCATCCAGGTACTCAGGAGCGGATAACTGGTTTGCAGGCAGCCGACCAGTTGCGCGCGGTAATTGTTTTGGTAGACCGTCAGTCCGGCTATCGATGGTGGGTCGAGGTCACGCGACGCTTCGTCCGAGCTGCAGGTCAGCCAGTTGCGCAAGCTCTGCTGGAGTTCGGCGAGTTTCACGCGGCCTCCGGCATATCGCGCTGACGTTGGCCGATGCCGCGTGCCATGGCGAGTTCGTCGAGCAAGTCGGCGAGGGGAGGGATGGCATCGTCGCGTTCGATCATGGTGGCTACCGGACCCAGCAGCGCGATCGCCTCGGCGTATAGCGCCCACACGTCCTCGCATACCGGTTGGTCGTGCGTGTCGATCAGCAGCTCGTTTGTTTCGGTGTGCCCCGCCAGATGAATTTGGCGCACGCGGTCGGCAGGGATGCCGCGAAGAAAATCACGCGCATCCAAGCCATGATTGCGTGAGCTGACGTAGACATTGTTGACGTCCAGTAACAAGCCACAGCCGGTGCGGCGGGTCATCTCCGCCAGAAACACGTGTTCGGGCATGGCGCTCTCTACGAATGCGACATAGCTCGACGGATTCTCAAACAGCATCGAGCGGCCAAGCGCGTGCTGCGCGATGTCGATATGGTGGCAGACGAGATCGAGTGCTTCTTCGGTATAGGGCAGCGGCAATAAGTCGTGCGAGTTGAAGCGGCCGATGCGCGACCAGCTCAGATGGTCGGACACGAACAGCGGTTCGATGTGGTTCACCAGTGCACGCAGGCGGCGCAGATAATCCGGGTTCAGGCCATCCGCTGAGCCTAGCGACATCGATACGCCGTGCAGCGCTACGGGGTGACGCTCTCGCACCTGGCGCAGGATGTGCAGCGGCTGGCCGCCATCGATCATAAAGTTTTCCGAGATCACTTCTACGAAGTCGACCGGCACCTCAGTGTCGAGAAAATCGCGGTAGTGCTCCTTGCGCAAGCCGAGGCCGTAACCGGCAAATGTAGGAGGAGGGGCGAGCATGGCGTGGCTCCGGGCGTAAGAGAAAAGTGCAGGGCCCGCGCAGCGCGGGCCCTGCGATGTCGTTACTTGGGTTCGGTCAGCGTGCCGCCTGCGGCGAGACAGGCGCTTTTGGTTTTTACGATCACGCCCTGGCCCTTGCAGTCATTCAGGCCTTTGCAGTCGTGCTTGGAGGTGGCGCAGAGGCTGGTGCCCTTGCAGCTGTTGACGCCATAGCAGCGGCCTGGCTCTTCCTTGCCGGCTGGTTGGTCGGCGGCGCGCGCCGGCGAGGCGATGGAGGCGATGGTCAGGGCGATAAGGGCGGCGGCCGAGGCGAAACCGGTACGCGATTTGATGGCGAGCGAGGTCATGACGATGTTCCTTGGATGATGGTGGGCGGAGTGGTGGTTGGCGTGCTTAGTGCACGCTGGTGGCGGCGTCTTCGATCACCTTCGCCACCGCTTCGGGTTGCGAGATGTAGACGACGTGACTGGCTTTGATTTCAGTGACCCTGGAGCCGGCACGCTGGTACATCCAGCGCTGCAGATCGGGGCTGAGTGCGTGGTCGTCGGTGGTCACCACGGCCCAACTGGGCTTGCTGTGCCAGGCGGCGACCGCCATCGTGGCGTTGAAGGCCGCGGTGCTTGCCGCTACCTGCGAGACGGCCATGAAGTCGGTGCGGTTCTTGCTCAGGTCGCCGGCAAAATCGGTGCCGAATTTGGTGGTGTCGAAGTACAAATGGCCGTCGCGAGTCGGCACGATGTCGTTGCTTGGTGCGGGCATCGAGCCGACCAGTTGCGACAGGCTTTCGCCGACATCCGGCTCTACCGCGGCGACGTAGACCAGTGCCTTGACCTTGTCGCGGTTGCCGGCCTGGGTGATCACGGCGCCGCCGTAGCTGTGGCCGACCAGCACGACCGGTCCGTCCTGTCGGCGGATCAGGTCGCGGGTTTGCTCGATGTCGTTTGCCAGCGTGTCGATGCGCGGCTGCGCCACGGTTACGCTGTAGCCCTTGTGGATCAGGATGTCGTGGACGACGCGCCAGCCGGAGCCGTCGACGAAGGCGCCGGGTACGATCACGATGTTTTTCACGCCGCTGGGTGTGGGTGTCGCAGCGGCCGCGAGGGCCGGTCCGGCTGATGCCATCAAGACGATGGCGAGGCTCAACAAAGTACGCATGGGTCATGTCCTTGCGGTAGTCAGGGGGTAATCAGGGAGATAGAAATGGCTTCAGCGGGCTAGCCGCCATTGGCGCCAGGCGTGGTCGAGCGACCAGTGACCTCCACCGCGCGCCGCCAGCGGAAGCAGCAGGGCGGCCCAGCTGAGGTGCGTCGGCCATGCATCCGGATAAACGAAGATCTCGATGACCGTGGTCATGCTGAGCAAGGCCAGCGCGGAGATCCGCGTGAACAGGCCGAGCACCAGCAGCATCGGAAACACATGTTCTGCGCCGGTAGCCAACCGCGCTGCCCACTCGGATGGAATCAGCGGCAAGGCGTATTCCGCAGCAAACAAGTCGTAGGTCGATGGCTTGATCGACAGGAACCCCTCGACCTTGGTCCGCCCGGACTGAAAGAACACAGCGGCGATGCCGACGCGCACGATCAACAGCAGTAGCGCATCCGGAACCAGCGTCGTCCAGCGCGACGCCGGCAAGGGATATGCCGCATCCACCGGCATCGACAGCGCAGTGCGTGACGCGGCGATCATGACTTGGCCTCAAGCGAGCCGTGGCCTTTGGGAGTCTTGATCGTGGTGCAGGTCCCTTTGTCGACCAGCACCCAGGCATTGCCCTGATAGTCGACCTTGGACGTGCCGGCGCAAGTCGTGCCCGTGCCCGCGGCGCAATCGTTTTTGCCGGCCTGCGCGACGCCGTAACACTTCTCCATCGGCTTTCTCGCCTCATCGGCATGAGCGGCCCCGGCAAGCGTGGCGAGGCTGAGCGCCAAGGTGGCGGCGAGGGTGGCATGTGTGCGTTTCATGCAGGATTCCTTTGACGTTGGGTAAGTGGTGGGCGGGGCGAATCAGACGAGTGCAATCGCAACGTCGATATTTCCGCGCGTTGCCTTGGAGTACGGGCAGGTCTGGTGGGCGGCATCGATCAGCGCTTGCGCCAGCTCGTGGTCGAGGCCGGGCAGGGAGACGGCGAGGCGTGCCTGCAAGAAGTAGCCATCCTTGCCTTGGCCGAGATCCACCTCGGCGGATACGGCGGCATCGACGGGGAGGTCAGTCTTTCGAGCGCGGGCGGCAAGGCGCATCGCCCCCATAAAGCAAGCCGACCAGCCGGCGCCGAACAACTGCTCAGGATTTGTACCGACACCGGCGGAACCCGGCGGTGACAGCTTGATGTCGAGGTGACCGTCACTGCTGCGCGAGTGGCCGTCGCGACCGCCGGTGGTGAGAGTCTTGCCGGTATAGAGAATGGTGTTGTGCTCGGACATGGGCGGGTGCTCCTTGGGTGATGGGTCGATGGGTGATGGGTCGAGAGGCTGTCGATCAGCCGGTGTGACTAGGAGACCCTTTCCACGTATCCGCGATGTGTCCTGCGCGGCGCCGAAGCGCATCGAAATGTGTCGCCGCGGCAGATCGATACGTTCCGATACAAAACGCGCGCAGGCCACGCCCCGGGCGTACCGGCGGGGCAGATACAAAGCGATACAAAAAGCGGCTTTGAGGACACGCCCGGTACAAACAGGCTTGCTTCAATAGCCACATGCCCGGCGCGAATGCCGATGCCATACATGCCGCATAGCCCATGTTCTTGAAGGACGAATCCGATGATCTCTTTACGCATAGCGGCTGCCGCCGCCGCTTTCAGTGCCGCCCTTTTCGCTGTCTGGCCGGGCAGCTGGAACGAGGCCAGCGCGGAAACGCCGAGTACCGGCGTGTCCGCGCCAGATCTATCCGGCGCCACGCGCTGGTTCAACTCGCCGCCGCTTTCCATGGGGGCGCTGCGCGGCAAGGTGGTGCTGGTGGAGTTCTGGACACGCGAATGCATCAACTGTCTGCACGTGTTGCCGCATACCAAGGCCTTGTACGAGCGCTACGCCGGTGGCGGCCTGGTGGTGATTGGCGTGCATACGCCTGAGTACGACGAGGAGCGCGATCCGGCGAGCGTGCAGGCGGCGATGCAGCGCCTGGGCATCGGCTGGCCGGTGGCGGTGGATAACGACTACCGGATCTGGAATGCCTACGGCAATCGCTTCTGGCCGGCCATCTATCTGATCGACCGCGAGGGTCGGGTGGTCTATCGCCATATCGGCGAGGGAGGCTACGATCGTACGGAAGAGCGTGTTCGCCAGCTGCTGGGCAAGGCGTGATTCACGCGGGCACGAATACGACGGACTACGGGACATAGCCATGGAACACACCGACCATATTCTGGTCGTCGACGACGATCACGGCATCCGCACGGGTATCGTGGACTACCTGCGCAAGAACGGGCTGCGCGCCAGCGCGGCTGGGGACGGGCGCGAGATGTTCGCGCAGTTGGATACCTCGGCCTTTGATCTGGTCGTGCTCGATATCATGATGCCGGGCGATGATGGGCTGGTGCTTTGTCGCATGCTGCGCAGTGGCAAGCATCGCCATGTGCCAGTGGTGCTGCTTACCGCTCGCGACGACGAAACCGATCGCATCATCGGCCTGGAGATGGGCGCCGACGATTACGTCACCAAACCGTTTTCGCCGCGCGAACTGCTGGCGCGCATCAAGGCGGTGATCCGCCGCACGCGGATGTTGCCGCCCAACCTGCGCGTCACTGAAAGCAGCGATACGATTTCCTTTGGACGCTGGCGCCTGGACACGACCGCACGTCACTTGCTTGACGAGGATGGCACGGTCGTATCGCTGAGCGGTGCGGAGTTCCGCCTGCTACGCGTGTTCCTCGATCACCCGCAGCGCGTGCTGTCGCGCGACCAGTTGCTCAACCTCACCCAGGGCCGGGACGCGGAGCTGTTCGACCGTTCCATCGACTTGCTGGTAAGCCGTCTGCGCCAACGCTTGCTCGACGATGCGCGCGGCCAGACCTATATCAAGACCGTGCGCAGCGAGGGTTACGTGTTCTCCATGCCGGTCATCATCAACGGACAGCAACCATGAGTGCCGCGCCGTCGTACCTGGCGCGACGCTGGCTGCCGCGCAGCATAGCCTCGCGTCTGTACCTGATCATCTTCGCTGGCCTGATGTTGGCGCAGGGGCTTTCGTTCGCCTTGCTCTATGTGGAACGCTACCAAAGCGCGACGGCGGTGATGTTCAACACCCTGGAGCACGATGTCGGTACGTCGGTGGCCGTGCTGGACCGGCTGCCGGCAGCGGAGCGGTCGACCTGGCTTAACCGACTAGAGCGCGATAACTATCATTACATCCTCGGTCCCGGTGAGCCGGGCCGCAGCTTGAGCACCGAGCGCTCGCGCTACGTCATCAGCATGATCGCCAAGGAAGTCGGCGCCGATTTCCAGGTGTACGGCCATACCATTTCCATGGCGCCGGAACGCTACCAGGTGCACTTCATCCTGCACGACGGGTCTCCGCTTACGCTGGAGATCACGCCGCATATGAAGCCACTGGCTACGTGGCTGCCCTTCGTCTTCATTCTCCAGGTCATTCTGCTGTTGCTGTGCACTTGGTTGGCGGTGCGTTTAGCCACACGACCATTGACGGCGCTGGCCGAAGCAGCCGATGCCATGATTCCGGCGGCGGAGGGTCCGCGCATGTCACAGGATGGGCCGACGGAAGTGGCCCACGCCGCCAGAGCGTTCAATGCCATGCAGGACCGTATCGCTCATCACCTCAAGGAGCGTCTGCACATCCTCGCCGCCATCTCGCACGATTTGCAGACGCCGATCACCCGGATGCGCTTGCGCGTGGAGGCGCTGGATGCGTCGCCCGAGCAACAGAAGATCGTCGATGATCTGCATGAGCTCGAACATCTGGTCCGCGAGGGCGTGGCGTATGCCCGCAGTGTGCATGGCGGTGCCGAGACACCTGCACGGCTCGATCTCGGCGCGTTCCTGGAAAGCATAGTGTTCGACTATCAGGACATGGGCCGTGCCGTCACATTGTCCGGCCGTGTCACCGGAACAGCGATGGTGCGCCCGCAGGCATTGCGGCGGGTGCTGTCGAACTTGATCGACAACGCGCTCAAGTACGCTGGCTCAGCCGATATCGACGTGCAACGCACCGCGCACGACGCGTTGAATATCACCGTGGCCGACCGAGGCCCCGGCATCCCCGAAGACGAGCTTGAATTGGTGCTGCAACCGTTTTATCGACTGGAGTCATCGCGCAACCGCGACACCGGTGGTGCAGGTCTCGGTCTGGCGATTGCTGCACAGCTTGTCGCCTCGATTGGCGGACAGCTTCGGCTAAGCCATCGCGATGGCGGTGGACTCATGGCCATCATCACCTTGCCGTGAAGGTGCGCTGGGGAGTCACCATACTTCCACTTCATAGATGCGCGTTGCGGGATCGTCCTCGGCTTGCGTCGGCTGAGTTACCACCAGACGCACGTACTGCGCACGGATGGGTTTGATGGGGTGGGTGCTGACGCTGTCGTGGTTGTTCTGCACGGAAACCACCGTGGTCCAGGTGTTGCCATCATCGGAAGTGCTGATATGGAACGCCCGTGTATTCATCGTTACCGGTTCACCGCCTGCTCCGGCATGACGGATTCTGAAGCCATGCACTTCGCGCTCACTGCTAAGGTCGATTTGCAGCCAGGCGGGGCGCTGTTTGCTGCAGAACTTGTCCTGGGTCTTGCTAGCCCACAGGCCGTTGACGGCTTTCTCGGCTTCCTCGCCGGGCTTGCAGATCACCGAGCCTGTGGTGGGCTGGTGTAACGCATAGTCCACCTGCTGCCCATCGTGCGCCCCTGCCGCACGATCGACGCCAAACGTGGTGGCACCAATGGCCAGCAAACAGGTGCAGCAAGTCAGCCATGCTCGGCGTGAGGCGCAGGCGCGTGGGGCGTGATTCCAGCGTGGAAGGCGCATGCGGTGTTCTCCGTAATCAGATCGAAGCCCGAAGAGGCGTTGGCCATAGCCCAATCAATGATCATGGGTGGCGTGGGGCGGCATGGGGTGTGATCACGCCACGGCGCCTGGCGTCGAGGATTTGCGGGCTGCCGGCGCAGCCGTCGTCATCTGGTCTGCCAGTAGCGCTTGTTTGGAAGCTTTGGCGGTCTTGTGCTGACCGTCGTGGCTCCAGCCCGGAGGCATCAACAGGTACAACAGCTTGTTCTTCCATCCGGGTGCGTGCGCCACGTCCTTGCACAACACATAGAGCTCGCCCAGATAAGCATCGAGCAAGCTGTCGGGTTTCATCGGCCGCGTGATGCCGTATTCAATCGCAATATCGTCGCGTATTGGTTGGTAAGTGCCGAAGGCCCGATCCCAGATATTGAGCAGATTGCAGAAGTTGGTATCCATGTATTGCACGTTTCGCGCATGATGGACGCGATGATGCGCCGGTGTGAGCATGATGGTGTTCAGGAATCCGAAGCGCCCATCTTTAAGCACATGCTCGCCGATATGGATAAAGGATCCCCAAAAACCGTCGATGATCATGATCATCAGTAGTAGCGGTGGGCTGACACCCGCCAGCATGCAGATGCTGGTGCGTACAAAATCGGCGTAGGGCGCTTCCAGAAAAATATGCGCATAGTTGACCGACAAATTCATCGCCACGGGCGCATGGTGCGTGGAGTGCAGGCACCACAGCAAGCGCACCTTGTGCGCGAAATAGTGATAAACGAAATGGGAAAATTCCCAAACTACATAGCCGTATAGCAGGCCATACCAGCTAAGGCTGGCCTGAAATAGCGCGTAGGGCTGGAACAAGCCTATGCATAGGACCACCATGCCGACACTGATGAACTTCCCGATGACTCGGTTAACCACCATCACCAGCAGCGGCAATTTGTAATCCAGTAATTTGAATCTGCGCGTCACCGCTGCATAAAGCAGCTCGTAGACAAATAGCACCGGTATCGCCGTGGACAGCAGCGCGAGCAGCCCTTTCCCGCTCAGCAGGGCCCGGTAGTCCCCTGCACCAAGCAATTTCAGCAGCTCTCCTACACCGAAGAAATCGATCAGCTCGTTCTGCAGATGCACCCAAACGGACCCCATCATCTGCCTCACTTTAGCCGGGCTGGCATGTAACTTAGATCGATTTAAATCTGACCATGCTGGCTTGTCAAGTCAAGTTTGGCGAGAGACGACGCCCCCGATTTTGAGTAGCGCAGCGGTTTGCAGTCCGATCCCGTCCACCTGACGAGCTCCGATGTGACGTTTGTGAGATCGGCTGGTGTTTCATTGCCCCGAAGGTCGCCCTGATGCAGTTCCCATGGTGACCTTGGTGGGCTTCTTGAAGCGCGTGTGATGTACCACGCGATGCGTCGATACATGTTGACCCGGGTTCATCGACGATGGATACGATCAACGGCGCACGAACTTGGTAAAAGCAGGAACGACGGTAGGTCGGGCGCTTCGATCGTATTTTTGAGAACTGTTTCGCATGGGATCGATAT
>NZ_JAPDPE010000034.1 GCF_026283955.1 Dyella silvatica
GCATGACCGTCGTACAGCTCAACGGCAGCACGGTCGGCACGTATACCTACAACGCCCTGGGACAGCGTATTGCCAAGACGTCCATGCTGCCCCAAGTGAGCAGCCAACGCTTTGCCTATGACGAAGGCAGTCAGTTGATCGGCGAGTACGGCACGATCAATCGCGACTACATCTGGATGGCAGGCTTGCCGGTGGCGATGGTTGATACCAACGGCACGACCAGCACCTTTAATTATGTGCACGCAGATGGATTGGGTACGCCACGCGCTATCAGCAATGCTGCCGGCATCACGCAGTGGCTGTGGTCTTACCAGGGCAATCCGTTTGGTGAGCAGCAGCCTACGTCAAGCAGCGGCTACGTCTTCAACCTTCGCTTTCCTGGCCAATACTTCAATCTAGAGTCAGGGCTGGTCACTAACGGATTTAGGGATTGCTACGAACCTGCAACGGGGCGCTACTGTCAGTCTGATCCCATGGGGCTCAATGGTGGTATCAGTACTTACGCCTATGTAGGTGGGAACCCGTTAGTGTCTGTGGACCCTACTGGCTTGGCAGATGAAGACGAAGAGGAGATGAGGGAGGTTCTAACCGAAACGAGCCCATTCGTCCTGACACAGCTCAAAACGCTGATGAGACAAATTCGGGCCATCGACCCGGACTATGCCTATCAGACAATTGGCCCAGCCGGCAGCATTCGTTACACCGAAGCCGACGTCGAATTCCTTGCTTCAGTCCTTCGAGACATGCAGCGTGAGGCCATCTATAGCACCTGCCCTGCCGTTCAAGGATCGAATGTACGCGGCGCATTGACAAATAGAAGCACCTTCCGCAACGCCACAGTTCAGAAAGCTTGGGACAATGCAGAGCCGGGTCCCAATGGTGGGCGCCTGTGCTTTACTTGCAAAACGGAAGTGCTTGTCCCCCCCTTCAGCGGAGAAAAGCGAGATTGGGACGGCAGTCACGTTCCCTCGTGGACAAATCGTTACTTTCCGACCTCCTCAACAAGACAAGATATAATAAACGCCTACCAAGAAGGCGTTAGGCTTGAATGCATTGGATGCAATCGAAGCGGCCAAAATAACGATGGGCGATTCAACAAATGACAAATATAGTTGAGCATTTAGAGAAGTTTTCAGGTCAAATTGCTGAGGGCTGGAGCAAAGATGCCGATGGCAATTCCATGCCGTTTCAGGTTGTTCGCACCGAAAGCGGCCCCATCGAAGGTAGCGTGACATTTGCGACTCTGGGGCTAAGCAATCACCCTTTAAAATCAACGCTATCCAATAAGATCATTCGGCAAGAGCTGATAATGCTTTTTCGCGCCGACGCCGTACCATCCAATATCGTTGGAATTATTCAACAAGCTGGGTTAGAGGCAATCACACGTGGGCACGCCTACCTAAGAGGTGAAGTTATTGGACCACGCGGAGCGTTATTCCCATCGTTCGAGCCTAAGGCGCTTTATGTAACGATTCCCGTCTATTTTCCCGATGAGTTCACCTCTGTCTCAACGGAAAAAATAGGGGACGTAATTTTTGCGTGGCTAGTTCCTATGCTCGATGACGAAGTCAGATTCGAAGCCGAGCATGGCTGGGAAAAATTTGAGGATCGGCTAGCAATTGTGGACCCAGACCTCTACGACTACACCAGAGCCACTTGAATCTAGGCCTTGGTCTTTTAGGGTTCAAGGTGAATCATTGGGATCAGGAAAATGTCAGAGTTGACAAAGGGGCGCGAGTTCCAGCCTCGGGAATAGCATGTCACCCATGCCTCACTTTTAATTCGTAGTCCGGCAATCCCCCGCCCGTTAGCTGGCGCCAGAAGTGGAATTTTCTCGTAGTCTGCCCCGAGGAGGTTCCATGAAGAAATCCCGAATCACCGACAGCCAGATTCTGGCCGTGCTCAAACAAGCCGAGGCCGGTACACAGGTGCCGCAATTGTGTCGCGAGCACGGCATCAACTCAGCAACGTTCTACAAGTGGCGCAGCAAGTTCGGCGGCATGGACGCATCGCTGATGTCCCAGTTCAAGGAGCTACAGGACGAGAACTGGCGCTTGAAAAAGATGTACGCCGACGCCCAGCTCAGCGCGGAGCTGCTGAAGGAGGCGATGGAAAAAAATGGTGAGGCCATCTCAGCGCCGAGAGATGGCCCGCTGGGCAGTTGAAGGCGGGCGTTCGAGCATCCGGCATGCCTGCCAGACATTCGCGTTGAGCGAGACCGGGTATCGCTATCAGGCCAAGGCACGCGAGGATAACGCGATGATCGCCGATGGGCTGGTGAGGTTGACCACGGCGTATCGTGACTGGGGCTTCGGGCTGTGCTTTCTGCACCTGCGCAACGTGAAGGGCTTCGGCTGGAACCACAAGTGCGTCTACCGCATCTACCGGGAGTTGGAATTGAACCTGCGGGTCAAGCCGAAGAAGCGGCTTGCGCATGAGCGGCCTGAGCCGCTGGCTGTACCCGAGACGATCAACTAGGTCTGGTCGATGGATTTCATGCACGACCAGCTCAGCGACGGGCTCAGTTTCCGGCTATTCAACGTGCTGGACGATTTCAACCGCGAGGGACTGACGATCGAGGTCGACTTGTCGCTGCCCTCGACCCGGGTGATTCGCTCCCTGGAACAGGTCATCGAATGGCGCGGCGAGCCCGCAGCGATCCGCTGCGATAACGGGCCCGAATACATCAGTGGCACCTTGTTGGCCTAGGCCGCACAGCGCGATATCCGGATCGATCACATCCAACCAGGTAAGCCGCAGCAGAACGCTTACGTCGAACGTTACAACCGAACCGTGCGCTATGCGTGGCTTGCACGGACCTTGTTTGATTGCGCAGGACATGGCCACACGCTGGCTCTGGACGTACAACCACGAGCGCCCGAATATGGCGCTCGGCGGCATCACGCCGATGCAGAAATTAGCCCTTGTTGCCTAGCTCCACTTTTGGCGTCCGCTAAAAGCGGGGGGATTACCTGAGCAGACCTGAGCCGAATGACTACGCTAATAGCAAACACCTCGCCGCCAACGCCCGGCCATCTCCCGCAGTCGCCATAGCGCGTCCGAGATATGGCGATAACGCGCGTCGATGCCAATCATGGTGGGCGTTCTCGCGTAAGGGAGACCCTCATGTCGCTGCGACGTCGCACCTATATCCAGCATGCCTTTAGCGGCGGTGTCCGCATACTGTTGCTTTGCGGCAGCATCGCCGCCTATGCGCAAACGGTGGCGCCGGTAGCGTCATCCTCATCCGCCGCATCGCCGGCGGCTGGCGACCCAGGGCAATTCGACCTCGGGCAACCCTTTGTCACCAAGTACGCGCGTTTTCAGCCGGTGCCGTTCGACAGCATTCCAGGGTGGCGCACGGATGCGGTGCGCGAAAGCCTCGCTGTGTTCAGTCGCAGCTGCGCGGTGTTGGCGCGCAAGGATGCCTGGAGTACGGCCTGTACCGGGCTGACGCCGGCCGACGGCAGCAGCGACGACACGGCACGGCACTTCTTCGAGGCGCATTTTCAGGTTTATCAGGTGATGAACCCGGATACCTCGATCGATGGCCGCATCACCGGCTACTACGAGCCGCAGCTAGATGGCAGCAGCGAGCGCAACGAGCATTTTCGCTACCCGGTCTATGCCCAGCCGCATGATTTGTATGAGCTGGATGCGCGCTCGCTGAGTGGCGCCAACCGTCAGGCCTTTCGCATCGAGGGCAACCGTCTGCTCGCCGCCGCACCGGGCAGCAGCGATGCGCACGATTACGAGCTGGCGCTGCAGGACAGTAGCGCCGGCGTGGCCGATAAACGCTATCGCGTGCGTATCGACGGCGAGCGCATCGTGCCTTATTACAACCGCCAGCAAATCGAGAGCTCGGGCATCGACGCCGAGGTGATCGCCTGGGTCGACGACGCCTACGCGCTCTACTCCATGCAAGTGCAAGGCTCGGGCAAGATCCGCCTGCAAAACGGCAACCTGATCCGCGTCGCCTATGCCGAACAGAATGGCCAGCCGTTTCTGCCCAATGCCTCAGCCAGCGACAGCGCCCTGGCCGACAGCGCGATCAAGACCCGCGGCCTGCGCCTGGGTGCAGCCTCGGCCGCCGGCACGGCGGCCAACACGAACGACGACGTAAGCGCCATCATTGCCCAGCTCAAACGCAGCGGCGATCACCCCGCCGGCTATCCAACCCAGGCCAGCGCGCCGACGCCGGTCGCCGCCGCGACCGGCTCGGCACCGCGCACTGCGCAGGTTCAATCGATGATTGAACAGCTGGGACGACACAGCGGCAGTCCGCCGACCGCCACCGTGCAGGCAGCGACGGCGCCACTGCCTGTTGACACCCCGGCGCCCAGGGCCCGCGACCCGCAGGTGCAGGCGATGATCGCCCAGCTGCTGGGCAAGGCGCCAGCCAGCGCGGCCGATACATCGACGCCGGCACCGGCAACCCATCCGACCATCACCATGACCGGCAGCGAGGCGGCGCGCATGGCCGTCGATCCGGGGCACAAGAAAACCGCCAGGTCCGGCGTCGGCGCCAGCAGTGGCATCGGCGATCCCAGCTATGTGTTTTTCCGGGTGATCCCGGATGGTCCGCAAGGCCCCTTGGGCGCACTCGGCGTGCCGCTCACCGCCGGCCGCTCGCTGGCGGTCGATCCGCGCACTACGCCACTGGGCGCACCGGTCTTCGTCACTACCGCGGCACCGCATGGCGCCGGCACCATCGACCGGCTGATGTTTGCGCAGGATACCGGCGGTGCGATTCGCGGCAGTGTGCGCGGCGACTTTTTCTGGGGCTTCGGCGACGACGCCGGCAATATGGCGGCGGCGATGAATGCCAATGGCCGGATGTGGTTGCTGCTGCCCAAGGGGCTGACCCTGGGCGCGCTCAATCCACGGGTACGCACACGCAGCCTGGGCAGTTCGGCCGCGGCGCCTGACTGCGTGATTCCCGACGACCAAAGCTGCGTAGAGAACTGAGCGGACACCACCGCAGCGCCGCAGGCACGGTGGCGCCGCCGCATGCATGGTCACCGCCATAGGTTCTAGACCCTCCGATGGATATCGCCGCCTGCGCCATCGTTCGAGACTTCGATGGAGCGCGGCAGGGGCCGCGACCCATTGTCATGGCCATGCTCGACGAATTGCTGCCCTATTACGAAAACGAGCTGACCAGCCTGCGCTCGCTGTCGAAGGAGTTTGCCGCGCGCTACCCGAAAATTGCCGCGCGGCTGGCACTGGAAGGCGACGTCTGTGAAGACCCGCATGTGGAACGGCTGATCGAATCGTTTGCCTTTATCGCCTCGCGCATTCACAAGAAGCTGGACGACGATTTTCCGCAGATCACCGAAGCCCTGCTGTCGGTGCTGTATCCGCACTACCTGCGGCCGATACCGTCGATGTCGATCGCCCAGCTTGCCGCCACCCCAGGCGCGGAACTGAGCGGCGTGCAATCGCTGCCGCGCGGCACGCCCTTGTTGACCCGTGCGGTGCAAGGCATGCCGGTGCGCTACCGCACCGCTTACCCGGTGGATGTGTGGCCGCTGAAAGTCAGCGAAGCGGCCTTCGAGCCGGTCGAGCGCTCGGCCTTCGCCGTGCGTGGCACCCATGTCGCGGCTACCGTGCGTATTCGCCTGGGGGTCGTCGGCAAAGCCAGCCTGGCCGCCTTGGAGATCCGCCGCCTGCGCTTTTATCTCGACGGCGAAAGCCCCTTGGTGCATGCGCTGCACGAGTTATTGCTCAACAGCGTCGAGGCGATATCGGTGGTAGCGCCCGAGGGTGAAACGCCAGTGGCCGCGCAGACGCTGGCGGCAGAAAACATCCGCGCGGTCGGCTTCGATAGCGACGACGGACTGCTCGACTACGACCCGCGCAGCTTTCTTGGCTACCGCCTGCTGCAGGAGTACTTCACGCTGCCGGAGAAATTCCTGTTCATCGATATCGATGGGCTGGACCTCAAGCGCTTCAGCCGCTCGGTCGAGCTACGCATCGCCCTGCGTACCTTTGGACGGCCCGAGCGTGCGGCGCGGATGGAACAAACCGTCAACCGGGATACCTTCCGGCTGCATTGCACACCCATCGTCAACCTGTTCACCCAGCAGGCCGAGCCGATCCGTGTCAGCCAGGAACTGAGCCAGTACCCGGTGATTCCCGACGTGCGCCGCCCGCTGGGTCTGGAGGTGTATTCGATCGATCGCGTGCAACGCCTGACCCGCAGCGGCGACACCGCGGTCGGCACCGAGTTCTTGCCATTCTTCTCGACCCGCCATGGCCTCGGTAGCGAGGACAAGGGCTGCTATTGGCACGCCCAACGGCAGCCATCGGCGCGTCCCAATGACGATGGTACCGAGGTCGCCATTGCCCTGGTCGACCGTGCGATGGACCCGTGCGTCCCGGCGGTGGAAACCCTGTCGCTGTCGATCACCTGCACCAATCGCGATCTACCGTCGCTGCTGCCGTTTGGCGGTGAGGAGAGCGCCTTGCAGATAGAAAACGGCGGCGTCATCGGCCAGGCACGCTTGCTGAAAAAGCCCACCCCGACCTGGCGCGCACCGATGCGCATGGCCAATCAATGGCGGCTGATCTCGCACCTTTCACTGAATCATTTATCGATTGTCGAAGGCGGCCGCGACGCCTTGCTGGAAATTCTCAGCCTGTACAACTTCACCGACTCAGCCACCTTGCGCAAGCAGATCGCCGGCATCGTCGAGGTCAGCAGTCGCCCTTCGCTGGGCCGGATCGGCAAGGCGCCGCGACAATCGTTCGTGCGCGGCACCGAAATCGAACTGCGGTTTGACGAAGAACAATACGTAGGCTCGGGAGCCTATCTACTGGCCCGGGTACTGGAACTGTTTTTCGGGCTTTATTGCACTGCCAACTCGTTTACCCGGCTCACCGCACACAGCCTGCAGCGCGAAGAGCCGCTGGCGACTTTCGCCCCGCGCGCCGGCGCGCAGCCCCTGGTCTGAGATGGAAGACAGCCAAGTCCCGCGCGAATCCACCGTCGCCACACCGTCACTGCTGGCCGGCGCAGCCAGCCTGCCCGGCCTGGCCCCACGCGCGCCGCTGGATGGTTTGCTGCGCGAACCGCATCGCTATGGTTTCTTTCAGGCGGTGCGCCTGCTTTACCACGTGCATGGCGTGCCGCCCCGCTCGGGCGCGGCCGGCCTGCGCGAACCGCTGCGCTTCACGGTGCCGGCAAGCCTGAGTTTTCCGGCCAGCGAATTGCACGCGCTAAAGCATGACGCCGATGCCGCGGAGCACGCCGCGCGTTACCGCATGAGCGTGAACTTCGTCGGGCTCACCGGCCCTTCCGGCGTACTTCCGCTGCACTACACCGAATGGCTGATCGCGCTACAAAAGTTCCGCGATCCGGCGCCGCGCGATTTTCTGGATATCTTTAACCATCGTTTGATCGGCCTGTTCTGGCGCGCCTGGGCCAAACACCGTACCGAGCTGAGTGAGGAGTTCGGCACCCATCGTATCCATGGCGGCCACAACGTGCTGCGCCATGTCTATGACTTGATCGGCCTGGGCACACCGGCGCTGCATGCGCTGGCCCATCCCGCACACCACGACGCACGCAAGAGCAAACTACCGGGCACCGCGCTGGGCTATTACAGCGGACTGGTCGCGCAGCGGCCGCACGGCGTGGGCGCCTTGACCCAAGTCGTCGGTGACGTCGTCGGCGCCACGGTCGAGGTGATCGGTTGTCACGGTACCTGGCAACGCATCCCGCTCGCCGACCGCACCCGGCTGGGGCGCAGCAACCAACGCTTTGGCGACGGCTGCGTCTTGGGCAGTCACTACTGGGACCGGCAAACCACGGTGCGCCTGCGCATCGGCCCGTTGAGCCTGCGCCGCTTCGAAGCCTTGCTGCCACATCGCGAACTGCTTGGCGCGGTGGTCGAGCTGCTGCGTTTTCTTACCGGGCTGGCGCTGGATCTGGACATCCAACTGCTACTGCGTGCCGAGGCGGTGCCACGCACGCGCATCGGCGGCAGCCGACCCGCGCGCCTGGGCTGGAACAGCTGGCTGGCCGGGCGGCGCAGCGAACAGGCGGCCGACGAGTGCCGCTTTGTCTTCATGGGGTTGACTTGAAACCCGCGCGCCGGGCTGGCCGGCAGCATCACTGTTTACTAAGGAGATAGGTCATGGCGGTAAACCTGCGAGCACTGGTGGCACGACTGAACACCACCTGCCGAGGCGCAATGGAAGGGGCCGCCGGCCTGTGCCTGTCGCGCACGCACCACGATGTGGAAATCGAACATGTCTTGTTGAAACTGCTGGAGGTCGATAACAGCGACATCCGCCGCATCCTGCGTCAGTTCGATATCGCCCCCGAAAAACTAGAGCGCGAACTGGGCCAGATTCTCGATGGTTTCAAGACCGGCAACACCCGCACCCCGGCGTTGTCCGCGCATATCCCCGAGCTGCTGGAACAGGCATGGACCTATGCCTCGATCGAGTTTGGCGAAACCAGAATACGCAGCGGTCACCTGTTGGTCGCGTTGCTGGCGGTGCCCGAGCTGCGCCGGCTGGTGGCGGCGAAGTCGCTGGCCGAGGTCAATATCGAAACACTGCGCCAACATTTTCCTGCGCTGGTCGAGGCCTCGGCCGAAGCGCGCGAAGCGCGCAGCTTCGGCGACAGCGATGGCGGCACTATCGGCACGCCCACCAACCCGGCGGAGAGCGGCAAGCCGAGCGCCACGCCGAACCTCGACAAATACTGCAGCAACCTCACCCAGCGTGCGCGCGAAGGCAAGCTCGACAGCGTGCTCGGACGCGATGAGGAAATCCGCCAAATGGTCGACGTGCTCACCCGCCGCCGCCAGAACAGCCCGATTCTTACCGGCGAACCCGGCGTGGGCAAAACCGCCGTGGTCGAGGGGCTGGCCGCGCGCATCGCAGCGGGCGACGTGCCGCCGATTCTCAAGCAGGTCGAGCTGCTATCGCTGGATCTCGGCATGTTGCAAGCCGGTGCCAGCGTCAAGGGCGAATTCGAGAATCGCCTGAAAGGTGTGATCGACGAGGTCAAAGCCAGCAGCAAGCCGATCATCATGTTTATCGACGAGGCGCACACGCTGATCGGCGCCGGCGGCCAGGCCGGCCAGAACGACGCCGCCAACTTGCTCAAGCCCGCGCTGGCGCGCGGCGAGCTGCGCACGATTGCCGCCACTACGTGGGGCGAGTACAAAAAATACTTCGAGAAAGACGCCGCGCTGACCCGTCGCTTCCAGGTGGTCAAGGTCGAGGAGCCCGACGAGGCCAAGGCGGTGACCATGTTGCGCGGGGTCGCCAAGGCGATGGCACTGCATCACCAGGTCCGCGTGCTGGATGAGGCCGTCACCGAAGCGGTGAAGCTGTCCGCGCGCTACATCGTCGGCCGGCAGCTGCCCGACAAAGCCGTCAGCGTGCTCGATACCGCCTGCGCGCGAATCGGCATCGGCCTGAATGCCATACCGGCGACGGTCGAAGATGCCCGCAAGCAGCGCGACGCGCTGGCCACTGAACGCGAACAACTGATCAAGGAGGCCAGCGGCGGCAGCGACCACGGCAAACGCATCGCCGAGATCGATGCCGAAACCAACGCACTCCAGGCTAGCCTGGAGACGCTGGAAGCACGCTGGAAACAGGAGCTGGAACTGGTCGGCCAGATCCACGCCCGACTCGATGCCGTCGAGGCACTGGCCGCCGATGCGCCCGAGCGCACCGCCGCGATCGACGAACTCAACCAACTGCGTGCCCAGCTCAAGGCCGTGCAAGGCCCGTCACCGATGGTCAACGCCCTGGTCGATGCCAATACCGCGGCGCAAATCATCGCCGCCTGGACCGGCATCCCGGTCGGCAAAATGGTCGCGGACGAAATCCAGACCATTCTCAAACTGCGCGAGCAACTGGAAGAACGGGTCATCGGCCAAAGCCATGCGCTGGAGGCTATAGCCCAGCGCGTACGCACCTCACGCGCCAACCTGGAAGACCCGAACAAGCCCAAGGGCGTGTTTCTGCTGGTCGGCACCTCGGGTGTGGGCAAAACCGAAACCGCGATTGCGCTGGCCGACATTCTCTACGGCGGCGAACGCAACATGATCACCATCAATATGAGCGAGTACCAAGAGGCGCATACCGTCTCCAGTCTGAAGGGCTCGCCGCCCGGCTATGTGGGCTATGGCGAAGGCGGGGTACTGACCGAAGCCGTGCGCCGCCGCCCCTACTCCGTGGTGTTGCTGGACGAAATCGAGAAAGCCCATCCGGATGTGCTGGAGCTGTTCTTCCAGGTCTTCGACAAGGGAGTGATGGAGGACGGCGAAGGCCGCGAAATCGATTTCAAGAACACCATCATCATCCTCACTTCCAACGCCGGCACCGAGCTGATCATGCAGGCCTGCTCGATTCATGGCGTGGTGCCCACCACCGAACAGCTCAACGAACTGCTACGGCCGGAATTGCAGGAGCACTTCAAGCCGGCCTTTATCGGCCGCACCACGGTAATCCCGTTCTATCCGTTACAAGACGAGAACATGAAGAAGATCGTGCGGCTGAAGCTGGGCAAGATCGCCCGCCGCATCGCCGCCAACCACGGTGCCCGCTTCGACTACGACGACACCCTGGTCGAAACCATCGCCGCGCGTTGTACCGAGGTCGATTCCGGCGCCCGCAATATCGACAACATCCTCAGCGGCAGCCTGCTGCCGGAGATCGCCGCTGAGGTTCTGGAGCGGATGAGCCGGAGCCAAGCCGTGCAGCGCATCCATGCCAGCGTCGGCGAAGACGGCCGCTTCGCCTATACCTTGTCCGAAGCCTGAGCGAACGATGCCGCAACCAACGGTCGGTACGCCCGCGCGCCGATCGTTCAACGACGCCACGTGGATCGGCGCTGGTCGAAGCGAACTGGCCATTCGACCGACCAGCCCGGCGGATATAGCCACACGGCCTAGACCTTCCCGCAAATAGGCATCGCGATAACGAGTCCGCAGGATAGGCACCTTGCCATCAAGCGCGTGCCGCCATGCCGTTCACCACTCGCGAACGTACCTTCACCCTGGGCACGCCGCTGGGCGAAGACGAACTGCTGATCCAGACTTTCGAAGGCAGCGAGCATCTTTCGCAGCCGTTTCATTTCAAGCTGACCTTGTTGTCCGAGCGCGACGACATCACCCCGGACAAATTGATCGGCAAGCGGGTAACCCTGGGCATCGAAACCGCCGATGCCGAACGCCATTGGACCGGCCTGGTATCCAGCTTCACCCGGCTGGGCACGCGCAAAGCGGCCGGCACCAGCGATGAAACGCTGACCACCTATCACTGCGAGATCGTGCCCTGGATTCGGCTGATGATGCTGAACGAAGATTGCCGCATCTTCCAGAACCAGAGCATTCCCGAAATCGTCGAGGCGATCTTCGCCGACTTTCAGTTCAGCGACTACGAGTTCCAGCTCACCGGAACCTACGAACCGCTGGTGTATTGCACCCAGTATCGCGAGACCAATTTCAATTTCATCGCACGCCTGCTCGAACGCGCCGGCATTTATTACTACTTCCGCCACGAAGCCAAGACCGAGACCTTGGTCCTGGTCGACAACAAGGACGGCAACCCGCCGCTGGATCCGCCTCAGATTCGCTTCGGGCTACATGGCAACTATCAGGATGGCGACACCATTTCGGGCATCAGCCGCAGCGAGCTGATTCGCAGCGGGCGCATCGTCACCCACGATTACAACTTCGAAAAGCCGGCCACCGACCTGACCGCCAGCGCGGATTCGATGGTGAAGATCGGCGACAACAGCAATTACGAACGTTTTATTTCGCCAGCCGGCTACACCGAGCGCAACCAAGGCGAGAAACTCGCGCGCTTGCTGGTCGAGGTCGAAGAATCCGAGCACGAAACCTTGCGCGGCGAAAGCGATGCCCGCCTGCTTACCGCCGGTTACGTCTTCGATCTCGAGGATCACCCTGACGACGATCTCAACCAGCGCTTTCTCATCGTCAGCGTCGAGCATCATGGCAACAACAACCTCGATGGCGACGGCAGTAGCAGCTATCACAATAATTTCTCGGTGATCCCCCACGACGTGCCTTACCGCTCGCCGCTGACCACCGCCAGGGCGCGCATGCCCGGCCCGCAGACCGCGGTGGTGACCGGCCCCCCGGGCGAAGAGATCTACACCGACAAGCATGGCCGGGTGAAGGTGCATTTTTTCTGGGATCGCCGCGATCATCACGACGACAAGAGCAGTTGCTGGCTACGCGTGGCGCAAACCTGGGCCGGACGCGGCTGGGGCAGTTTTTATCTGCCGCGTGTAGGCATGGAAGTGATTGTGGATTTCCTCGAAGGCGACCCCGACCGCCCCATCGTGATCGGCTGCGTCTACAACGGCGACAACACGCCGCCCTACGAGCTGCCCGGCGAAATGACCAAGTCGACCATCAAGACCTGGTCCAGCAAGGGCGGCGATGGATTCAACGAGCTGCGTTTCGAAGACAAGAAAGGCAGCGAGCAGGTTTTCATCCATGCGCAAAAGGATCTCGACCTGCGCGTACAGAACGACAGCCGCGAGTGGGTAGAGCAAGATCGCCACCTGGTGGTCAAGCGCGACCGCCTGGAAGAAGTTCACCGCAGCCATCATCTCTATATCAAGAAAGATCATGCCGTAGAAATTGCCGGCGACGACAACCTCAAGATCAGCGGCAAGCAGGCGATCAAGATCAGCGGCTCGCAGTCGGTCAAGGTCGACGGCGCGGTCGGCGAATCGTTTCAAAGCCACAGCGAGCAGGTTGCCAGCAATTACTACCTCAATGCCGGCGCCAACGTGGTGATCGAAGCCGGCGCGATGATTACGCTCAAGGTCGGTGGCAACTACATCACCATCTCGCCGGCCGGGGTGACCATCGTCGGCACCATCGTGATGATTAACAGCGGTGGGCCACAAGCTTCCGGCTCGGCCGCTTCACTGGTGCCGCCACTGGCCGTGCTTGCCGCCGCGGTGGCCGACAAGGCCATCCCCGGGCAAAAGATGGATGTCTCGCCGCTGGGCAAGACACGGCCGGCCAAGCCGCCGGGGCATGCCGCCGTGCATGATCCCGATGCCGACGAAAACAAAAAGAAAACCCACTACATCGAAGTGGAACTGGTCGACGACAACGGTAAGCCCGTCGCCGGCGAAAGCGTGCGCGTCACGCTACCCGACGGCAGCACCGTGGCCGAAGGCACCACCGACGAAAAAGGCCGCTACAAAGTCACCCATATCGATCCCGGCCAATGCAAGGTGAGCTTTCCCAACCTCGATCAAGACGCCTGGAAACCCGCCTGATGCCTGCACCGGTACGTTCATGATCGATCCAGACAGTGCCGCAACACAGCCGCCATCGGGCGACCTGCAAGGCAGCAGTGGCGGGGTGGCGGCACGCCACACCGAAGCAGCGCCCCTGCTACCGCTGGTGGCGCCGACCACCGACGACGCCTTTAACCTGATCAAGGCACCGCTCAAGCCGATCGCCTGCTGGCGTGTGGATGACGTGCGCTTCGAGTTCGGCTCGTCATTCGTCAAGCCCGGCGCCGCAGCCGAGCTGCAGCTATTGGCGCAGCTGATGAAGGCGCACCCAGGCAGCCCCATCACTGTCTTCGGCCACGCGGACCCGACCGGCCGCGACGATGACAACAAAACGCTGAGCGGGCGCCGCGCCTGCGCTATTTATGCCGCGCTGAGCCGCAAAACCGAGCTCTGGGAAAAACTCTACCGCGAGCCGCAAGGCGACGACCGCTGGGGTGACAACGCGCTTAGCAGCATGTTGATCGCGCTGGCGCCGGCGCCGGCAAACGAACCCGCCGCCGATGACGCGGCCGCAGTGCCGCCATCGACGACGCCGCCGCAGCCCAGCGAAGCAACCCTCGACGACTACCGTAGCGACGCAGCCAAACGCACCCAGTTGTACCAGGACTATATGGATCAGTTGTGCGGCAGCAGCTTCGTGCTCAGCGATAGCGATTTCCTGGCCGGCGGACAAGATGCCGGGGGCAAGGGCGATTACCAGGGCTGCGGCGAGTTCAATCCGTTGCTGGTGCTGTCAACGCAGGACGACGATGCCTCGGACGCGGACAAGCGCCGTCTTCGCGATGCCAGTAACGCACCCAATCGCCGCGTGCTGATCTTGCTGTTTCAAGCCGGCGCCCAGGTCGACCCGGCCAAGTGGCCCTGCCCGCGCGCCGCCGACGGGGTTGCCGGTTGCACTAAGCGCTTCTGGTCCGATGGCGAACGGCGACGGTCCGGCCGATGGCCGGATCGCTCGCGCAAATACGATCAGGACAAAGACACTTTCGCCTGCCGCTTCTATGATCGTCTGGTCGATGGTTCCGCCTGCGAACAGGCGCCGATGCCGGTGTTGTTTCGGTTTCGCAATGAAGTCAGTGGCGAGCCGGTATGTCAGGCACAGGTGCAAGTGCTGGCGCCAGACGGCAGCAGCCAGATGTATATCACCGACGAACGCGGCGAGATCATGATCGTCGGCCATCCCGGCACGGTATACCGCGTGACGCAAATCGTCTCACCGGCGATAAGCACGGTGGCGTCCGTAGAAAACAGTGAACTGAGCGACCATGCCTAATCTGGACGATGTGCTCAACAGCGGCACTTTGTTGCGCGCGGCCCATGGCCATACCGGCACCGGCGTCGGTGTCAGTTCGCCGCTGCCGGAGCCTGACCCGAGTGCGCAGCAAGACAACGCATTGAAATCGATCTGGCATTACCAGCTCGACTTCATGTCCAACTCGGCGCAGCTAGCCCATATCAGCAACCTGTCGTGCCGTGTGCGCGGCATGAATTTTATGAATATGCCGGTATGCGAATCCATCGATTGGGGCCCGGTCTCGGTAAGCGCGCGCGGCAACACCATCGAGGTGCCGCTGACCGCGCCGTTTCTGGTCTTGAGCGAGTACCTGCAAAGCGGCCACGTACCCGACAGCAGCGCCGGCTTCTGGCAACTCGAAATGAACACCGACCTGAGTTTTCAAAACGTGTTCTGCTACGACCTCGGTCCAGCCGAAGCCAGCTCGCCGCCGGCGCCGGTGGCGGACAACATCTACAACAGCCCCGGCTTTATGCCTGACCCGGCCAAACCCAGCATGCCGGTCGACGCTGTATGCGGCACGGTATGCACGATCAACTTGCCCAATCTGTATATCGTGGTCGTGGTCAGCCTGGTCTGCGGCAAGGAGCGCAACAACTTCGAACCTGGCGGCGTGCTCGGTGCCGGGCGCATTTATCCGTTGATCCAGGTGATGGCGAATCAGCCGCTCGACAACATCGTCGCCGAGATCAAGCTCAAGCGACCCAAGAGTATTCCGCCCGGACACAGCAAGATGGGCAAAGAAGACATGCTGCCGCCGATTGGCCCGGAATTCTTTGCCGATATCAACAACAGCGCCATGCCGCCCACGACCTGGGACACCACCTTCAGCCACTACACGGTCGAGCCGGCGCTCGGTGACTACGTCATGGTCGACCCGGCCAAGGCAGCCAGGACGATTAGCGGCGCCGTCGCCAAGGGCAAGGTCAACGCGCTCACTCCGTGGGGCCCCGATACGCAAAGCAGCCAGCCGTTCGATATCGAAAAATTAGCCGGCCAGGGCGAATTCGACAGCCTGCATCTGGCCCCCAGAATGCTGGCACCTGCCAAGGTTTTAAGCGCGTATCCAAACGACCCGACGCTGAAAGAAATCGCCATGGCGCCGTTTTGCGTACACGACTGCATGCATACGCATGTGCGCTGGGGCAATAGTTTCGTCACGCCCAAACACGTAAAGGGCTGGGATGGCTTTACGCCTTATCAGAAAGCCGGCGCGCCCTTGGTGCCGCCAAACCAGAAAATTACCTTTACGTTGTTGAGCCACTCGGAGTTTCGCTATGCCGCGCAAATCGCTTCGAACATCACCGCGGGCATGTGGCAAATCGTCAATCATCACGGCTCGGCTTATGCATTGGCCGTGTATCCGGCCGGCGAGGCGATCAAGTTTGGCCTGCCGGTGCTGATTCTTAAAATCTATGGGGAGACCATGTTCAATGATGAGGACGATACCTGGGCGATGTTTTATTGGCATCTGCGCTATTCGCGTGGAGCAAACCACACCCTGGAGCGTGTCCAGGTGATGGATCTGGCCAAAGCCCGCGGCTAGTCGATAACAGCGCACATGGAATACATCATTCGACAAGGCGATTACCTCTCCAAGGTGGCCCGGCAATTCGGCTACGCGGATTGGAAAATTCTCTGGAATCACCCGAGCAACGCCAAGCTCAAGAGCCAGCGCAAGAATCCCAATGTGCTGTACCCGGGCGATGTGCTGTTTATCCCCGAAAAGGGCGATAAAGACCTCACCCGCCCCACCGATAACACCCATCGCTTCACAGTCAAGGGCACGCCACTCAAGTTAATCGTGGTATTGGATCATCCATATGCCAAGCCGCTGGCGCATACGCGCTGCGACCTCTCGCTGGAGGGCGGCAGCAGCACGGTCACCACCGATGGCCACGGCAAGTTTGCGCAAGATATCGCCCCGACCACCGAAGAAGTACGCATCATCGTGCGCAAAAGCGGCAGCCCGATCGACGGCTTGCTCATCCCTTTGCGCGTGGGTTACCTCGACCCGGTCGACGAGTTGTCCGGCCAGCGCGAGCGCCTGAACAATCTGGGCTACGCCGCGGGCGCCCCGGCCGAGGCCGATGCGACGGCGCGCGATAAGTTATTTCGCTCGGCGGTGGAAGAGTTTCAATGTGACCTGCAGCTTCAGGTCGATGGCATTTGCGGCCCGCTTACCCAGGCCAAGCTCAAATCCACCCACGGATGCTAGGGCCTGTTCACGCTATTCGCGTAGCCCGCGCCGGGATCTGTTTGCGCGCAGGGCAAGGAAGAGTGAGGGAGTGTACGTCCGTACACGACCGAGCGATGACGCCGCCCTGCAGGCAAACAGACCCGGCCCTAGGCACCGCCATTAGGCCTTTCGCCTTACCACCAACGGGCGCCGCGTAGTCCGAACTGTCTATCGATTGCCGCGCCGAGTCCTGCCACATTAAGCCCGCTTTCCAGCATCGACCACGCCAAACCTGCGCCTCGCCGTCGCGCATGATCGGACCCGCCATGAACGCTCCCGCTTCGGATTCGCTGTATGAGGTAGGCAGTGACGAAAGCCTGGCCAGCATCGCCAAGGAGCATGGCTATTTATGGAAGACGATCTGGGAACACAGCAACAACGCGGCCCTGCGCAAGCAGCGCAAAAGCCCGAATATGTTGGTCGAAGGCGATCAATTGTTTCTGCCCGACAAGGGCGATAAAAGCGTGGCCAAAGCCACCGATACGCGCCATCGCTTTATCCGCAAGGGCGAGCCGACCCGGCTTAAGCTGCAATTGCTGAACATGGATGAGCCGCGCAAGAACGAGCCGTATACGCTGACCTTCGGTGACCAGGTGATCCACAGCAACACCGATGGCGAGGGCAAGATCGACCAGCCGATTCCCGGCCAGACCAAATCCGCCACGCTGATGCTTAACCAGGGCAAAGAGGTTTATCAGGTCGCCATCGGCGAACTCGATCCGCTGGATCAGCCCAGGGGCGTGCAGCAACGGCTAAGCAACCTCGGTTACGACTGCGGCGGCGAACAAGATGAGATCGGCGACGCCACCCGGGAAGCGCTGCGCCGCTTCCAGTGCGAGAACCAGCTGAAGGTAAGTGGCGACGTCGATGACGCTACCCGCGCCAAGCTCAACCAGCTGCATGTGTGAGCGGCCACGCGAAGGAGAGCCACGATGGGACTGTTAGATCAAGCCGGCCAGGCGGTTCAGGGCCTTACCGACAAGGCGACGGATAACCCGGTCAGCCAGGCCATCGACAGCGTCGCCGGCGGTCTCAACCCCAAGGCCGCTGCCGGCGCCAGTGGCACCCCGCATTATGTGGAAGGCGATGCGCTGAATGACAGCGCCGCCAAGACGGCTTTCCCGGTCAAGCCATCGCATAACGACGGCGGCAGCGCCGAATTGCTTCACGTTCCGCTGGTGCTGAAAAAACCGATTCAGTTCATCCATTTCAGTTACGCCCACGACGACAGCTGCGATAGCTTTCCCGGCGAGGCCGGCAGTCATGGCCTGGCGTTCCGCGATGCGCTGATTCGCGAAGACGTCTTGCTGTATTCGTTTGCCCGCTCCGCCCAATGCGTACTGCAGCAGGCCAAGGCCAGCAAAGGTGCCGCCGGCGCCATGCTGGAAACCGCCAGCTCGCTGCTTGGCGGCAGCCAGACCGCCTCCGCCGGGCCGGAGACCTTCGACCCCATCCTGGCGCAGATCCGCAGCGCCGGCGACGCGGTGAACACGCAGGCGCCGGACTACCCCAGCGTGCACGGCAGCGGCGTCAAGCTGGCGCAGGCCTGGGCCACGCTGGGTAAAACTTGCAAGAGCGCGCTCGATCCGGCCAAGGGTGGCGGCCTGGGCCTACCGTCGATTCCCGGTCTGAGTAATCAATTAGGCCCCAGCGTGCCCAGTGCGGTGATGCAGATTCCCGCCTGGCTGTTCAAGGTGCAGGACGCTTACCAGGCGATGTACAACGTCGCGCGGGATGCCTACGAATGGCAGATCATCAAGGCCTGTCACGAGTATTCGATGTCGGCGATCCAGAACGACTGGCGACCAAGCTACGACATCTGGTTTCTGCGCGACAAGCCGGCCGATAACAGCCCGGATGGCGACAAGTCCAGTGCGCTCGAAAAGACCCTGAAGAATGCGCAAAGCAGCCTCGCCAGCCTGCCCCTGCTCGGCGATAGCGGGCCGGCAACAAGCGCCGCCGACAGCTTGCACGACCTGCAAACATCGATCGCCAAACGACGCCAGGATGCCAGCGATCGCGCGGGCGATATCACCGGCTGGCTGGCTACGGTCGAGTCTGAACAAGCACAGATGCCGGATGGCAGCGCCGCCGCCTTGAGCAAGGCGCTTGCCGTGCTCAGCAGCACGCCGCCATCGCAATCGACCCGCCTGAAGGCAGGGCTCGGTCAGGCCATGGCCAATGGTTTGGCCAAAGGCCTGTTGGGCGGCGGCGATGGCAGCGCGCCGACCTTGCCGCCGTTTCTGGAGACCTATGTCAGCACCATCAGCGACATCGCGCTGACCTTGCTGCCGAAGATCTACTCGCATCTGCACGGTCGCTACGGCCTGCCCTCGCAAGCGCTGGTACTGGCCGCGGTGCACGACGCGGTAGCCACCCGTATCGTCGACTTGATCTGGTCGTTGATCTTCGGCGAGTCCGCGCCGGGCCCGGGTGCCAATGACAAGAAAGACCTGCAAAAAAGCGGCAGCTCGATCATCGACAACCTTGGTCAGGGCGACCTTAGTGCCGAGAAGCTGCCTACCGTGTCGCAACTGGAAAACAAACTCGCCGACCTGGTGCTCGGCTTTATCCGCGACCAGGGTCATTATGTGGATTGCCTGATCGATTTCGTCGCCGAAGATCTCTATCGCGAGCTGCTTGCCGCGCACGACGACTGCGATCAGCGCGATGTACTCAGCATGGAGATTTATCTCGGCCGCCTGCCGATGCTCGCAGCCTTGCTGACACGCAATCTGGTGTTCCCGATATTCAACCTGGTGCTGAAAATTTTCGGCATCGGCGACAAGCTGGCCGGCTTGGTATGGGACCCAGTCAAGCACAAGCTCGATCAGGCGGGGAACATCGCCGATACGGTCAAGGACGACAAAGACAAGCTCCGCCACAGCGGCGAGGATGTCGCCGCCGGGGCCAAGCGCGCTGAAGATGCGATTGACAAAAAGCAGGAGCAGATCGGCACGGACGTCAAGCAGCTGACCTCTGGCACCCAATTCGACGGCGTCGGTGAAGCTATCGGCCTGGCCAACCAAAAGGCGCAACAGGCCAACCAGCTCAAAAACGATGTATTCGATACCCCCGACGAGGTGATGAAGGCGGCCAAGGGCGATTCGAATGACTCATCATCGACAGCCGATGCAAAAAAAACCGGCAGCGGTCCAATCTCCGCCACCCGCAAGCCCAGCGGCAGGGCCGCAACGGTAACTGCCGGGCAAATCGAACAGGCCGGCCGGGTCGATCCCGAAACCGAAGCGCAAGCCATCGCGGCGCGCGCCGCCGACAACGCCGCTGATAGCAAGGGCAGCTCGTCAACCCCGCTGCCCGGCGGCAGTGCGATGGCAAACCCGTTGTCCTGAGTCGCTCTGTTCAAATTTCGTGACGCCAGCGTTCGATAAGCGCAGTGGTGTGACGTCATTCATCCGCCCAGCACCAACCAGCGCTGAACGCGCCACCGTGCGATGGCGTAATGGGTCAACGATGCCGATCAGCCCACGTTCTTGCACTCGAACCGGCCGGATCAGGCGGAGCATGCAGCTCCTCGCTATCCATGCCGCCGCAAGCCTCTGGCGCAGGTCGCAAGCGCCCATCAAAAAAGGGTATGCCATGTTGCCCCTGAAAAAATTCGCACCGGCCGTCCTCGCGCTATCGATCAGCACCATCATGCTCGAAGGCTGTCCCAAAGCGGACGACAACACCCCGCCGCCCGCACCCGCGCCGGCGGCGACTGCTCCGGCACCCGCCGCGTCGGCTCCGCAAAGTACCTATGTGCCGCCAACCGCGGAACAGCTGCGGCAGCTGGTGGCGCCGATCGCGATCTTTCCCGACAAGTTGGTGGCGCAGGTGCTTGCCGGCGCGACCTATCCCGATCAGATCAGCGCGGCTTATGACTGGCAGTCACAGAACCCCGGCCTGAAGGGCTCGGCCCTGCAAAACGCGGTCGATCCAGAACCCTGGGATCCCAGCGTGAAGTCGCTCACGACCTTCCCCGACGTATTGCACCAGATGGCTAGCAACCTGCCCTGGACCACCGCCCTGGGTGACGCTTACGTCAACGACCCGACCGATGTGATGAACGCGATCCAGGTGTTGCGCGAGCAAGCCGCCGCCAGCGGTCACCTGAAGTCGAATGCGTACATGAACGTGGTCACCGTACCCAGCCACAGCGACAACACGATGCCCGAGCCGGTAACCAGCGATGTGAGCGACGATCCGCCGGTCTATGCCGGACCTGCCGTGGTGGAGGCACCGGCGCAAGTGATCGAGATCGCACCATCGAATCCCGACGTGGTCTATGTCCCCACCTACGACCCTGCCGTGATCTACGGCGACCCGGTGGTGCTGTATCCCGGCTATGCCTACGACTGGCCGCGGCCGATCTATTACGGCCCGTACTATGGCGGCCTCGGCTTTGGCCTGGGCATTGCCATCGGATTCGGCTTTGGACACCCGTGGGGCTGGGGCGCCTGGGGTATTCACTGGGGCCCGCATTTCCACGGCTACGGCGATCGTGGCTGGGGCTATCACGGCCCAGCCGTGGTCTATAACAACCAGACCTATATCTCGCACTCGACCACGGTGATCAATCACTTCGGCAATGGTTTTCGCGGTAATGGCTTCCGTGGCAACGGCTTTCAACACATGCCGCCCGGTGCCCCGGCGGGAGCAGCGTTTGCCCATGCGCCGGTCGCCCCTGGCGCAGCCGGCGCACGCCCTGCGTTCAATCCTGCCAATCGAGCCATGGCCGCAGCCCACATGCCGACGCCGATGGCCGCGGCGGCACGGCCTAACTTCAACAGCATGAGCATGCCGCGCTTCTCGCACGCCATGGCGACCCCCGGCTTTCGGCAGAGTCCTCTGGCAGCCAATGCGCATGCCGCAGGCATGAATACTGCCGGCATCACGGCACGAGCTGGCGCCATGAACCGCGCGGCGCCAATGGGCCCGATGCATGCCGCAGCCTTGACCAATACGGCTAACTCGTCTCACTTCAACTCGCCGTCGTTCGCCGCACAGCAACGCGCTGCCAGCCGTCCCTCGTTTGCGGCGGCATCGCGACCGCTCGCGCAGGCGCACGCAGCAGCACCGCCAGCGGCACCGCAACACATGGCATCGTTCAATCAGCAGCCTGCGCGCGCACCGTCGTATCGCCCGGCCGAAAACAACCGGCCGTATCAGCCACCGCGTGAGCCAGCCCATGCGTACACACCGGCGCCGCGACCCAACTACGCCAGCGTCAATCGGCCCAGTGCGCCGGCCTATCATCCGATGCCGAGTGCGCCACGTTCGTACTCGCCGCCCAGCCGTCCATCCGGTGGTGGCGGTGGTGGCGGTCACGCGGCATCCGCGCGGGCGCCGAGCAATCATCATGCTCGATAACATCAGGCCCGATAAGATCAGGCCCGCTAAAGGACACCGGCGATAAGCGAGCCGCCAATCGCGCCGGGTGCCTGACCCGGCGCGTTGGTATTCAGCGGATGGTATTCAGGGAATCTGCTCGGTCACCTGGCCGGGGCTGGCCACGCTGATCACTCCCGCCCACAAGCACTGGCAGGTGCAGGTATTGTCGAGGCAGGGCTGATTGCCCAGCAGCACCGTCGGCGCGCCGGGTATCCACGGCGCAGGCGTATTCGGAATGCACGGCTGCGGCGTCAGCACACCCAGTGCTGCCGCTGTCGCCGCCGCCACTTGCGGATTGGCCAGCGACATACACATGCCGAACGGCATGATGTTGGTCATCGGCAGGTGATCCTGAATGGTCGCCGCGGGCTGACTCCCCGACAACATCTTGTTGATCGGCAAGACCACCAGCGACGAAGGCGCCACGCCGAAGCTGCACATCAGAGTGGCGCCGTTGACGACGTGAAGCGGCATGATCGTCGCTCAGCCGCCGCCGCTGGCAACGATCTCCACACGGCGATTCTCGGCCGCCGTGGGATCGGCCTTGTTAAGCAGTTCGTCAGCGCCCTTGCCTGCGGATTTAAGCCGTTCGGCGGCGACGCCGTGACCGACCAGGTAATTTTTTACCGCGGCGGCGCGCATCTGCGATAGCCGCAAGTTGTATCCCGCCGAACCGACGCCATCGGTGTGGCCAACCACCTGGAAACTACGTCCCTTCAATTCGTCGGATGACAGCGCGCTGGCGAGATTGCTCATGGTGGTTGCCGATACGCCTTCGATGCGGTCCGAATTGAAAGCAAACTGGATCTGCATCGAGATCGAAGCCGGCGGCGGTTGCGCCGCGGCGGTGGTGGCAGCGGCGGCCGAGCCCAGACGCAGCGAACGGGTCGGCCCGGTATTCACCGAATCGTCCTTGTTCACCTTGAGTTGATCGACGATCGACTTCACCGACGGCACCTCGGATGACGGCGCCGGCTGTTTGGCATCCTGCGCTGCCGCGACCGTAACGAGCGCGAACACCAGGACACCACCGAAGCGGGACAGTGCGCGAATGGGTTTCATGGAATCCTCCTGGGCACAACGCGAAATACGCCGTGCTGAATCGACAAACGTACTGAAGCAACCAATGGACGCCGCAAAGTCTGTGGTTCGGCCGGCTTTTTTTCGATATGCAATTCGCTCTATGCCCGATGTTATCGGGAATGTTCCGATCTACCGGGCGCAGACGGCGTTCAGCAACGCCGCGGTGATCTTCGCGCGGACGACCACGCTGACGCCTAGGCCTAATAGAACAGACCATCCCTAGGCCGAATTCCGTATCGAACCGCAGCGGGCTCGCCATTAAATTGATGACGGCGCCCCACTAAATCATGCCGCACCGTGTTGACCTGCGAGCCGATGACATGCTGTCCACGCCAGCCGCCATATCCCGCCATCCGGCTCCCACCGAAGACACGGCCGATGCTGCGCGGGTAACCCGCGCGCCGATCGATTCGCGGCGCAGTCTCGGCCTGCTGTCGCGACTGTTCATCGATGTCGTGCTTCCCGGTGTCATCGCCGCTGGCTCAGTGGTGGTGATTCTCAGCCTGCGAGAACACAGTGGCTGGTTCGCGGCCATCGGCGGCGCTGGCGTCGTGCTTCTGGCCCTGTTGTCCGGATGGAGCTTGCGCCACCACGTGCTGCTGCCGCTGAAACAGCTGCGGACGGCGCTTGCCGACGTCGTCGAGGGGCGCGAGCCAGCACCGCTCGAAAGCCATGACAGCGGCGAGTTCAATGAGCTCGCCGGGCTGATGCAGCGGCTGTCCGCGCTGCTCGCCGAGCACCGCCTCGACCGCGCGTCGATCCAGCGCAACAGCGCCATCGACGCACTGGATCAGCTGCGCCAAAGCCAGGCCGCAGTACGCGGCAAGTCGCAGTTCGTCGCCCAGGTCAGCCACCATTTTCGCCAGCCGCTGCAGGCCCTGCAGCTGTTTACCGCCAGCATGCATCCAGGCATCGGCGAGCAGCAGGCGGTGCTACAGCAGATGCGCGCCAGCATCGGCACGATGACCCGGCTGCTGGATGCCTTGTTGGAGATCTCCAGGTTGGATGCCGGCGTTGTCGCCACCCATACGACGTGTTTTACCGCCGGCGAGCTCTTTCGTCGCGATCAGTCGTGGTTGTGCAGCGAGGCCGCACGGCGCGGCATGACCCTGCGGTGGCACGACGGCCAGCATGCCGTGCACGGCGACCTGGAGCTGGCCTCGCACCTGTTGCTGCTGCTCGCCACCAACGCAGTCACCCACACCCAGGCGCAGGGCCGCGTGCTGATTGCCGCACGGCGCAGTGGTTCATCGGTACGGATCGAGGTGCGCGACAACGGCCCGGGCATCGCGGCCATTCACCAGCAACGCATTTTCGAAGAGTTCGTGCAATTGCATGGCGGCGATGGCGATCGGCGTGAAGGTTACGGCCTGGGCCTGGCCATCGCCGAACGTTTGGCTCGGCTGCTTGGCACACGCATCGGGCTGCGCTCCGAGCCGGGGCGCGGCAGTCTGTTCTGGTTTGAACTACCCAACGCAGCACCCACGCAACACAGCGGCCTGCGTAGCCGGCGCCGTATGCCGTATACCTGGCGATAGCCCGACCTGCCGGCGCGTCCGCCGAACGGGCTATGTCCTCCTGCAAATAGGCCGCGGCCTCCGCGCTGGCTAGCCTGCAAGTCTCGAATGGCCCGGCAAGCATGCCGACTGCCTCGCGCCCCTTGGAGGGAGACCACGTGCGATTTCAGATCTCGTTGGCCCGGCTTGCCGCCGCCGTCGCCATCGCTTACGCCAGCACGAGTGCGGCGCAGGATTTGCCGGCCTTGCATTCACACGACCCGATGGCTGTCGATACCTCGGCCGCGCTCAATGCCCAGGCGCGCATGGAAGATGCCGATACGGCGCTTGCATTAAGCGCGGATGGCGCCCTGCTATACGGCGCACAGCCGCTGAAGATGGACGGCTATCAGTATTGCAGCCAGGCCGTTGCCTTGGCCGAGGATGGTGACTTTCGCCGCAGCGCGCGCGCCGCCAGCCAGGCGCTGTACCTGGCGCAACAAGGCAAGGATAGTGAGCTTTCGGCTCGTGCGTATCGCGACCTGGCCATTGTGTATGGCTATGCCGGCGACGACGAGCGCGCTTCGGCGTTTGCCAACGAGGCGCTGAAAATTCCGTTGAAGGATCCGAGCAAGGTCGTCGGCCCGTCGCGCAAGGTGCTGGGCGATGTCGCTACGCGCCAGGGCCGATATGCCGATGCGGTGATCGCTTACCGGCAGGCGATGGAAGCCAGCTCGGCCCAGTACCGCCCGTTGGTGCAGTTATCGCTGGCCAACGTCTTGATCGATCAAGGCGATACCAACGGTGCGCGCGAACAACTGCAGGCGCTCAAAGCCACCCAGATCGACGACAGCCTGGTCAATCAGGTGCAGCGCACCGAAGCTCGTTTACTGCTGGCCGAGAAGAAGCCCGCTGCCGCACTGGCGCTGTATCAACAGATGGAACAGAAGGCCAGCGGCAGCGATGCCGGCTACCAGCGGTTCTGGGCCGAAGATGGCATCGCCCGCAGCCAGCTGGCGCTGGGCGACAAGACCCAGGCTGCCGCGACCTGGGGCAATGCCTTGCGCAAGCTGGACGAGGTGCGCGCGCAGTTTCGTAGCGATGAGTTCAAGATCGGTCTGTTTTCCAACGTGCAGAACGCGTTCGAGCAGGCGATCGATCTGTATTCGCAAAACGGCGATGCGGCGCAGGCGTTTGATCTGTCCGAGCGCAGCCGCGCGCGCGCCCTGCTCGATGAGGTGCGCGACCGCGCCAAACTGCATAGCGATCTTGCCGGCACCATCACGGTCAGCGAACTGCAAAAGCGCTTGCACCCGGATGAGCGCGTGGTGGAGTTCCACGCGCTGCCTGGCCGGCTGTTGGTCTGGGTGATCGCCAATGACGGTATTCGCGAACAGAGCTATCCGATTCCACGCGCGGATCTGGTTCGACTGGTCGACGCGTTTCGCAATGCCATCATCGCCGGCAAACGCAGCGCGACGGGTGCCGCCGACCAGCTTGGCGAGCTGTTGATCAAGCCGCTGAATCTACCAGCCGGCGTACGCCTGACCATTGTCCCGCATGGCCCGCTGCACTATCTGCCGTTTCAGGCCTTGCGGGTGGATGGCCATTATCTGATCGAGACGCATCCGATCGCGTTTACGCCATCGATCAGCATCGCCATGCAGTTGATTCAGCGCGGCACCTCCGCCCGCGGCACGCTGGTGGCCTTTGGTAACCCGGATGTGGCCCCGCAATATGCCCTGCCCGGTTCAGAAGCCGAAGTAAAGGCGCTGGCGACGGCGTTTCCAGGCAGTGAGCTGTATTTGCACGGCGATGCGACCAAGCGTCAGTTTGAGCGCATGGCCAGGCCGACACGCTTGATCCGCTTTATTCGCGCATCTTGCTGGCCAGCGAAAACGGCCAGGTGCATTTTCTGGAAGCGCGCGAGGTGTTGGAGCTGGATCTGTCCAAGGTCTCGCTGGTGACCTTGTCGGCCTGTGAATCCGGCCTGGGCCGGGTCGCCGATGGCGACGAGGTGCTGGGCTTTACGCGGTCGTTTCTGTCGGCCGGCAGCTCGGGCCTGATCGTTTCGCTGTGGCCGGTATCGGACGACGCCACCAAGCTGCTGATGTCCACCCTCTATGGCGAACTGGCTCGCGGCACCGATGTGCAGCTGGCCATGCAGCGCGCGCAGATCGCCGTGCTGAAAGCGTCGGGTATGGAGCATCCGTTTTTCTGGGCGCCGTTCGATGTGATCGGTGATTGGCGCCTCACCGTAGGAGCCAAATCATGATGTCTGCAAGGAACGCCTGGTTGCGTCGCCGTCGCCTGCCGTTGTCGATCGTACTCGGCATGATGGCCCTGCCCGCCTTCGGCCAGTCGACCACGCAAAGCCCGCAGGCGCTAGCGGCACCGTCGCTGCCGCAGAACAACCAGGCGCCGGCCTTGCCACCGCCGCAAAGCCTGCCGGCAGCGCCGCCGGTCACCGATTCTCAGCTGAGCTTTGTGCTGCGCGATGTCGTGTTCAGCGGCGCCAGCGTGTTCTCGCCACAGCAGCTGCGCAGCGAGATCGCCGAGCATCTGGGCAAGCCGGTTACCCTGGCTGATCTGGATCAGGTCGCGCAGCGCATCACCGCGATGTATCGCCAGCACGGCTATGTTTTCGCCACTGCGGTGGTCCCGGTTCAGCAAGTGAAAGACGGCGTGGTGCAAGTCAGCATCATCGAAGGGCGGCTGGGGCAAATCCATTTGCAAGTGTCGCCGGGCGCGCCGATCGACGAGCAACGCGTTCGCGCCATGCTGGCGCCGCTGGTGCCGGGGCAGCCGCTGAATGGCCAGACCTATGAGCGGACCATGCTGCTGATCTCGGATATTCCCGGGATCAAGGCGGAGTCGGCGCTTTCGTCCGGTGCCGATCCGGGCACCACCGATCTCACCGTCAAGATCTCGCGGGGCCATCCGCTCAACGTCTCGTTAGGCATCGACAATTACGGCACCCGTGAAGCAGGCACCTTGCGCGGAGGTGGCTCGGTACGCTGGAACAGCCCGCTGGGCTATGGCGACAATCTCGACGCGCGCGCCTTGATCTCCGAGCGCGGCGGCACGGCCTTTGGGCGTGTCTCGTACGAAGCGCCACTGGGTTATCAAGGTATCCGCGCCGGCCTTGGTGCCACCCAGGTCGATTACAGTCTGGGCGGCAACTTCGCGGCGCTGGATGCGATCGGTCGCGCACGCATCTACGACGGCTCATTGACCTTTCCGCTGATTCGCCAACGCAGCCAGAATTTCTTTCTGCGTCTGGCGATCGACCGCAAGGAGCTGACCGATGAGTTGCGTGCGGTGCATTACGAATCGCACAAGCGGGTGCAAGGTGTCAGCGTCGGCTGGGCGTGGGAGCGGCGCGATAATTTTTTTGGTGGCGGCTACTTCAGCAGTAACGGCGTGCTTTACCTGGGCAACCTGCGCATTGCCGATCCCAATCTTCGTGCACTTGACCAGGGGCCCTACGGCAACCACACCAGCGGCGACTTCACCAAGCTGACGTTTCAGTTCTCGCGACTACAGGCGCTGACGGCCAAGCAGACCTTGTTCCTGGGTATCGGCGGCCAGCTAGCCAATCACGATCTCGATGCATCCGAAAAACTCTCGCTGGGCGGACACGATACCGTGCGCGCTTATCCGCAAGGCGAAGTGCTGGCCGACCAGGGCTTTATCGCCAACCTCGAATACCGCTACGCGCTACGCAAAGACCTCACCACCTACGCTTTTTACGACGTCTCGCGCGGCTGGCTCAATCGCTCGCATGAGGCCACCAATGGTCGGCTTATTCGCAGTTTGCGTGGCCCCGGCGTGGGCTTGAACTGGGCCAAGCCCGGCGATTTCGCGGTTGACCTGACGGTGGCGTGGCGCGACTCGCGCGCGGCCGCCAACAGCGGCGACGACAAGAAACCCCGTGTGTTTTTACAGATACAGAAATTTTTCTGACCACGCAGACACCACAGCCTGCTGCGTTAGCTCGCTGCGTTTAAAGCGGCCATTGCTGACGATGGCGGTACGGAGACCCGTTATGAAGGCGCACTATTCACCTAGCTCTTCCCTGGCATGGCGCTCGCTGCGGCGCCCGCTGACGCTGGCGATTGCCTTGGCGCTGGCGCCGGCCAGCTGGGCACAGAACCTGCCGGGCGGTTTTACCTTGAAATCCGGCCAGGTCGATTTGCCTAGTACCGTGGGCAAGACCATGACGGTTACCCAGCACAGCAAGGGCGGCATCGTCGAATGGAATAATTTCGATATCGCTAACACCTATCACGTGGACTTCAAGCAGCCCAGCGCCGACAGCGTCACCTTGAACCGGGTAGTCGGTAGCGGCGGTGCCTCGAATATCGATGGCTTGCTCACCGCCAATGGACGCGTGTTTGTCATCAACACGGCCGGGGTACTGTTCAACAGCAATGCCCAGGTCAACGTCGGCGGCCTGGTGGCCTCGGTACTGGATATCAGCAACGCCGACTTCAACAGCGGCCTCGCCAGCGGCAAGTATGTCTTCAGCGGCAGCGAAAACCGTGTCGACAACTTAGGCAAGATCACTACCGCAGCCAACGGTACGGTGGCCTTGCTTGGCAATATCAATAACAACGGCACCATCACCGCGCCCGGCGGAACGATAGTCATGGGGGGTGGCAAGCAGGTCACCTATGACATCGGCGGAGACGGCCTCACGCAGTTGGTGATCAACATACCGGACAACTTCGGCAACACGGTCACCAACAACGGTCAGCTATACGCCGACGGCGGCAGCATCGCCCTGATCAGCGAAAGCGCGAACCCAGGCAATGGCCTAGGCGTTGTCAATCAAAGTGGCATCGCCCAGGCCCATTCGCTGCAAAACCGCAGCGGCCAGATAGTGCTCTCGGGCGGAAGCAACGGCTCGGTCGTGGTGCAAGGCATGGTTGACGTCAGCGGCACCAGTACCGTGTCCGGTGGCACGATCACGATCAACGGATACGACGTCAGCACCGACGCCTCGGCAAACATAGTGACTGATGGACTCAACGCCGGCCCGATCAGCATGCATGCCACGAATGTGTTGGGCATGGCCTCTAGTACGATGCTGTCGGCCAATGCTCTGGGCAATGGCAACGGCGGCACTATCGCTGTGGTCGGTGACCAGACCCTGTATGCCTTTGGCAGTGCCAGCGCCCGCGGCGGTGCCAGCGGCGGCAATGGCGGCAGCATCGAAACCTTTACCTCCAACGGCATGGATACCTCCGGGTTCCACGCCGACGCCGGCGCCGCCAACGGCATGCCCGGTCAATGGCTGATCAACGCAGCCGCCAATCTGCAAGTCGTCAACGGCAACGTCACCGGCCAGATCCCGGACTTTCCGTACTTGGTTATCAACGGCGCCACCGTGCAGGACAGTGATGTCAATCGCGCGCTCAACAACGGCACCCATGTAAGCATCGGCACCGCGGCCACCAGCGCAGGCGGCAGCACCAACATCGTTTTCAATAGCGGTGTACAGATTCAGCGAGACAACGGCACCGCCCCGCTCGCCCTGCATTTCGATTCGAACACCAGCATCAGCAGCAACGGCAACTTCAGCATGATCTCCAATGCCGGCCCGCTGAACATGTACTTCAACAGTATCTCGTCGACTTACAACAGCGGCAACGCGATCAACTTCTCCAACATGACGACGCTGAAGAGTAACGGCGGCGACATCCTGATGTACGGGCAAAGCGACCCGAACCAGGGTTACGCGCGCGGTATCGCGTTGGGTGGCAATGGCGTCACCATCGATACCCGCACCGGTGGCAGCGACACAGCCCCCGCCGGACAGTTGCTGTTGCGTGGCTGGGGCTTGAGCAGCAACAGCCTGTCGCGAACCGGCGTACTCCTTGAGGGCGGCTTCGGGCCAGGGCTCACGATCAACACGGGTACCGGCGATATCAGCATCGTCGGCCGTGGCGATGGGGGCGGCTCCGGCATCTTGATGGATCTTGCCAATGTGCCATCGATCCAGTTGCTGACCAGCAGCGGCAACATTCGCATGAGCGGATTCGGCAGCAGCCAACCCAACGTCGGCGTGGGCGATGGCATCTCCTCCTCGTACCCCGGCTTTGGCAGCGGCAGCATTATGCTGAAGACCGGCAGCGGCACCATCGACTTGCGTGGCTACGGCGTTGGCGACCAGTTCATTGCGAACAATCAACCCAGCTATAGCAACGGTATCGACCTGACCAGCAATACCAGCCTGCAAAGCACCAGCGGCGACATCTTGCTGACCGGATCATCGCTGGGACAAGGCCGCGGCATCATGCTCGAAGGGGCTGGCAACAATAGCGCGCCCAGCTCGATCGATGCGGGCAGCGGCAACATCGTGCTGCGTGCCTATAACCTGCTCGGCGATACCAGTAATCCGTTTCTGTTCGACGGCACCGTGCATAGCAGTGGCACGGTGAATATCCGCGGCGGCAGCGTGGACACCAGCGGCAATGTGATTGAGGACACTGCCGATCCGATTCAGATCGGCGCCGGCAATACCTACGCCGGCGGCATCAACCTGCTGCAAAGCGATCTCAACCAAATCCAGGCCGGCACCCTGGTGCTCGGCAGCGCCGTGCAGCGTGGCGACGTCAGCGTGGCCGCCGAGGCCGGCAATATCAGCTACAGCGGCAACCTGGTGCTACAGGCAGGCGGCGGTGGCTCGGTGCGCGACTACAGCAGTGGCGTACTGAATGTGGGTAACCACACGCTTGCACTGGTCGGCAGTGCCGGGGTGAGCCAGGTGGGCGCCATCAGCGCCGGGGCTTTGCTGGCGATATCCAGCGCAGGCAGCGTGCAACTGAGCAACGATGCCAACCAGATCTCGGCCGATACCGTGGCCGGTTCCGCAGCAGGCGATTTCATTTTTCACAACGCCGGCGACGTCGGCATCGGCACCGTCAATGCCAGCGGCATGGGAAGCACTTCGAACACGCCCATGGCGCTGACCGGCAACGGCATCTCCGCCGGTGGCCATGTGCTGGCGCAAAGCATCAACGGCAACGTGCTGCTTAATGCCCCGGTAGCCGGCAATACGGTCGACCTGGTCGCCAACAGCGTCAGCGGCACCTTCCAGAATCCCGCCGGGGCCGCCATTAACGCACCCGGCTCCTGGCACGTATGGGCGTCGACCTGGAACGGGGAAAATCGCGGCGGCCTGGTCGGTAACGGGGCGCAACCGAATCTGTTCGGCTGCACCTACGGCGCGGCCTGCGCGGTATCGCCGGCCGCCAACGCCAGCCAATTCATATACCGGAAGCAGCCTACCGCGACGATCACCATGGACAGCTTCAGTCGGCAGTATGGCCTGGCCAATCCGATACTGACTTATGTTGTCAATGGACTTCTATTCGGCGATCAAGTCAATAACGCCATCAATGGCATGCCAGTGACCAGCGCCACTCAGGCCAGCCATGTCGGCAGCTATATCATCGGCGGCAACTTTGTTTCGCCGACCGGCTATTTGCTGACCATCGTGCCCGGTTCGTTGATGATCACGCCGGCGACCTTGTACTACACCGCCAATGACTACAGCCGCATTTACGGCGACCCCAATGGCGTACTGGGCGGTAGCGTGACCGGCTTCCGCAATAACGACACGCTGGCGACCGCGACGACCGGCAATCTCGGTTTCACCAGCAGCGCCAACCAGGGCTCTAACGTCGGTACCTACGCTATCAACGGTGGCGGCCTGCAAGCAGGGGATTACGTGCTGCTGCAGGCACCTGGCAATGCGACGGCCCTGCAAATCACGCCTGCCATGCTGCAATATGTCGCCGATCCGTCACAGCGCACGGTGGGCAAGCCAAATGGCCTGTTCGGTGGAACCCTCAGCGGCTTCCGCAATGGCGACACCTCGACCAGCGCCACCAGTGGCACGCTGTCGTTCCAGTCGCCGGCCGGCCCAAACTCACCGGCCGGCAGCTATGCCATCGACGGCAGCGGCCTGACCGCCATGAATTATTACTTTGCCCAGGCGGGCAGCAACGCGACAGCGCTGACCATCACCGCGCCGGCGCAGACCTATACCCTCGACCTGGTACGCGATACGCCATCCTCGTATGTGTACGACCGCAACTTTGGCATCGTGGCATTGTGTCCGGCGGTCGACCTGACCACCAGCAGCCGCGACCAGGACGGCGATACGCTGACTCGCGAGTGGGCTCGCGTGCGCTCACGCCCCAATCTCGCCAACTGCGTTTCTACCCGGCAAAAGAACAGCTGCGGCGATTTCTGATCGTCGCAGCCGGGCTCAGCGCCCGCCGGCCAGCGGCACACCAATGCGTGCCAGCAGGGCCGGATCGGAGCGATAAATCATCGAGCCCATGTGCTCCAGCTGTATCCACGGGCACAGCCAGATATGCCCGCCGACCGCGCGCAAGCGCTGGCAGAACCAATAATCTTCCGACAGATAGCGACGGCTCACCGGATCGATGCCGCAATCGAAATACATCACCCGCTCACGTTGCGCCTCAGGTACCGAAGGGTCGTCGTTACGATAACGCTGCTCCGGATAGTGCCGCTCGAACAACGCGAAACTGGCGCGCCTGATCAGCATGAAGCCGCAGCCGACTTCGGCAACCTCAAGCGGCTCGCCCAGCGCCACGCGGCCGCCCGCCCCTGGCAACGGATTAAATACCAGTGGCGAGGCCACCTGGCTTAGCGTTTCCGCATCGGTGATGCCCATCGCCATCGCTCGGCTCAATTGATCCCAGGCGATTTGCTTGCGCGGATAAGCGCCGGCAATGATGTCATAAGGGCTGTGTTCGTCGGCAAGCAGCAACAGGCTCAACGCATCCTCTGCCTTGAAGCCGATATCGGCATCGATAAAAAGCAGATGCGTGCTGTCGGACTGCAGAAAGTTGGCGGCGATCTCCGCCCGCGCGCGTGAAATCAGCGACTCATTCAAGACGAACCGTGTATCCAGTGCCACGCCGAGCTTGGCGCACAACTGAGACAACTCGCAAAGCGAACGCAGAAAAGGCCCGGTGGCCTGCCCGCCATACATCGGGGTGCCGATCATCAATCGCCGCCCACGCAGGGTTTCGGGCGTTATAGCGATCTCCATTCCCAGCCTCCGTCACCGCAACGCGCAAGAAAATTCAGCAAAGCTATTTGGCGTCATGCATCCTGCCACGACTATCTAGCGCAGAAAAGAAAAGCTAGCGATGCAGAAAGACATACAGCTTGTGGCCTAAAGCGGCTGTTTGCATGGTACCCAAAGGCTATCCGCAGCAGCGTCTTCCATCGGCTGAAACAGGCATGACGACTAATTATTTCCTGGTGGGACTAGAGCGTTTATGACGCATACGTTTTCGGCCAGCGGCAACATGGCTGCCTCGGCGCGTCGCTTGTCAATTTCTTCCGGTGTGCCCTCGGAGGGGTTCGGCTGCCACTTTCCGTTCTGCATGGTGAGTTGGGTACCATAGAGCTGTTTTCTTCCCGCGTTGTCCAAAATGCGGTCACGGAGCATCGCGACATGATTCGATCTTGGGGAATCCGCGCCGCGCCGAGCCTGAATAAGCTTAGCCACCTTGATCTGAAGAGCTGGCGCGCGGTCGGCATGTTGCACCAGCAACCAAGCCGCATCCATGCCATCGCGTCCCACCTGGGACACCGTGGGAAAGCCATACCTGGCAACCATCTGTTGAAGAAAAGGGAGGTTCTTGGCATCCAACGCCATCATGGCGTCGGCCTGCTTGGACGGATACGGTGAACCTGCATTTATCCACGCGTTTCTGACATCGGCATCGGCCTTGGACATTTCGATAAGCTGGGCGCGTAACGCTGGGTCGGTAGGCTGGGATGTGGCTGTCTGAATTAATTGAACTCCCTGTTGGTTTCCATGCAATGCCAGCCAAGCACGGGCGTTGGGGCACTTGATCGCCAAGACCTTTAAGTCCTCGGGACTGTAGTCGGCATCGGTTGCCAGGGTCGTGCTCGACACGCCAAGTACGACCATCACGAAAAACAGTCGCATAAAAAAGTAAGTAGTCATTGGGCTTCAGCCAAATTGATAAGTCGGTCTGCGGTTTGGAGCGTCTCTTTTCGATGCGCAACAATGATGCGTGTCTTTCGCAACTGCCTCACTTGATCCGAAATCGCCCATTCGTTAACGGCATCTAGGTGGCTTGTTGCTTCATCCACAATAAGAATGCTGGGGTTGCGATAGATGGCGCGGGCGAGAATGACACGCTGTTTCTGTCCACCGGACAGCGCGGAACCCATATCCCCCACGAGCGTTTCATAATCCATCGGCATGCTCGCAATGTCACCATGGATGGAGGCGATGGACGCCGCGCTGATGATGTCTTCAAGTGTTGCCGATTGGCTGAAGAATGAGATGTTGTCCGCCATCGATCCAGCAAACAAATGATCGTCCTGAAGCACTCCGGCAACCATTCGACGATAGTTGGTTAACCCAAGATTTCGAAGGTCGATACCACCAATTTCGATGACGCCCTCATCCGGCTCCAGCAAGCCGAGCAAAATCTTAATCAGTGTCGATTTGCCACAACCACTTGGCCCCACAAAGGCAACACATTCGTTCGCTTCGACGCGTAGATTTAGTCCACGGAAGATCCATGAATCGTCTTTCGAGTAGCGAAATCCAACATTCTTAAGCGAAATCCACCCGCTTCTAGAAGAGGTGATTCGTATAGGTTCAACGTCTCCCTGGAACCGTGCCTCAAGAACCTCGGGCCGAAAAATACTTTTCACTACCTCCCCCGGAAAATCTTGTTGACGTTGCTTGCCGCAAGACGTGTGCGCCGATGTCGTTGCAGAGACAAGGGGCTCGACCTACGTAACGAGATCCATGCGTTGGATAGCGACTCAAGCTCAACAAATTAGCAAGAACATCCTGTCCTCAAGTGCTGAAATTCCCTGTCCTCGATACGTAGGGCGAGCATGGACACCGTAATTGAAAGATCTTGCGATTTCAAATTTGAATGTGGAATTCAAGCCTTTTTTCCACTAGACAAGTCATCGCACTCATCCATTGAATATTCAAATCATAGCCACTGAAAGCAGAAATGAAATGATCTGAGTTTTTCAACAAGCACCTAATAAACAAGCGATTTCCATAACAACCAGACATGGCAATCAATAAACCGTCAAACAATCCAATTGAGTCCTAGTGATATAAAAAATATTTATCATCTCGATAGTCCTGATACATTCACCGACGCGTATATCTTCGCGATAACTTGCGCATCCGCGACGTATCAGGCCGCCCTTACCGCCTCATTCGCCAGCATCGACATAGAGTCTGATTTCACTCGGAAACTTTCGTCATCAAACGATGCAAGCGACACGGCATCACCCTGTGTCGCCGCACGAGGACGCCTGCTCCATGTGCGATATACGCCACTAGAACGTTCGCAAAAGGCGACGTAGTGCAACGGCTTGCCGTGCTCACCCCGCATGGCGGCTCAAACAATCGATAGGCCTGCTCTTGGCGTCGCTCACCATGTCGCCGACATCAAGCTGCTATCGCGCATCGGCATCTATCCAGTGGCCTGCAAGCGTGGACGATCTCGACTCAACTCGTCGGCTCGGGCTCGTGCTGCCCCAGGTAGATCAAGGCGGCCAACAGAATCAGTACCAGGTGCGCAGCCGTCGCCACACCGTTCCAGTGGACTGACATCCACATGCCAAACCATTCGCCGCCAATGGCCATGAACCCCACCAGCCACAGCCCTAAGCCGAGGCTGAGGCCGATCACGGCCAGCTTCTTGGCTTGTTCGAACTGCGCCACCGAGGCGGCACGGCGGCGCCACATACGCCATGCCCCGACCCAGCACAGCCATGCAGTCAATGTCTGCACAGCAATAATCAGCAGGTAAGCGGCGTGTTGCATCCATGTCGTGGTGATGGCGCGGTAGGTGATGCTGGAACCGGGAAAGATCGTGTCCATCGACATGACGTGCTGGACGTAGGCGAAGTTGCTGCCGTAATCGGTCATGTTGCCAAAAGCGATCAAGCTGATTAGCAGCGCCAAGGCAGCGACCAGCAAAATCTTCGGCAGGCGAAAGGGGCGGATAGGCATCGAGGTACAACCCATGTCAGTTATCTTGTTGAAGCCGCAAGCCAGCGGCGCCCCTCAGCACCGACAGCGCCAGCACGTCATGCATCCATGACCAGCAGCGTGGAGGTAGCCGATGCATAGAGACGGCCCTGCACATCGATCAGGCTGGCTTCGGCAAAGGCGACTCGGCGGCCGATGCTGCGCACCCGCCCTTCGGCGCGCACCAAGCCGGTCTCCTCGGTCATGGCCTTGTGATAAGCGACTTTCAGTTCCAGCGTGGTGTAGCCCTGCTGGGCAGTGAGTCGCGTATGTACGGCGCAACCGCAGGCCGAGTCGAGCAAGGCCGCGGAATAACCCCCGTGCACCACACCCATCGGATTGTAGGCATGCGGCCCTGGCTTGCCGGCGAACACGGCGTACCCTTCATCCGCCTCGATCAGGTCGAAGTCCAGCGACACGGCAATACCTGGGCGCTGGCCTGCGGCGATAAAGGCGCGCAATTGCTCGAGCCCGCTCAGGCCACGGCCTATCTCTTTGATCATGCTCATGAGTGGATCTCCAAACCTGGCTGCTGTAATGAGTCGCCGAGACGAGTCGGCAAGTGGCCGCGGAGCGAACAGCACTCGGTTCAATACGTAGCAGCGAAAGTGCGCCCGCACCTATACCGTCGCATCCCTAAAGCCGGGGCGGGCAGTTTCTCATCAAACGCGTTGACGAATCGTTGCGCCCGCGGTTAGTGGTACGCGCAAGGTATCTGGCAAGTGCCCGCCTGCAGGGCTCAATGGATAGACGTGGATAGTCGCCGACCATGCTTCAGCGGCGACACACGCTTTTATCTCGTGTCTCTAAGTCCTAACCACACACGCCGATGTTTATTACCGCCTGATGCGTGTCCACTAATTCAAGATCATCGAACGGCCTTCGCTCAGGCCATTATTTAGACCACCCCGCCACCGACCATATTGACTGCGTGAGACAGCCCTGACGAACGGTGAAGTTGAATGGCCTGATGACTTGCGATGTTTTGATTCTATAAGCCGATCGCGGCATAAGCCGCCGCAGAGCCAATTCGGCCCTTGCATAGCCATCGGTTATTAATGGAAGGTGGCAGCCCATCAATTAAATCGAGGCAACCTCTTTAAATCACCACCATGAATCGATGAGTGCATTTTCTTGCGACAATCAAATATCACCTTGATAATCACACTTCATGTTGCATGAACATTTATATTGCTATATATCTTAATAAGTGAACGCGGAGGTTCACATCTCGGGGAGGGGTTTATGAAAATATTCGTTCCTGCCGTGATGGCAGCGATGGTTTGTGCCTGCAGTTTTATCGGAATCAATCAGGCCGATGCCGCCGCCATTCAAAATACCGTCAAGAATCAGGCTATCAATCCGGCCCTGCTCCACCTGCGCGGGCCTGGTGTCGGCTGGTTGAGCGGCCAGCCAGATCCCAATCCGGACATGAATGAGCCGGACATGAGTAACTGGCAGATCTTTATCGGCATCAACAAGGCCTCGCCTTCACAGCATCAGGTAGGGCCGAACAACGTCACCACCAACGATGCCCTATGGGAAACCTGGGCCGATGACGGCCTTACGTTTCCGGCATCACCTGATCCGGCGCATCCACCGCAATGGCCGAGCACAGCGACCAACTTTCCGCTGAAGCGCCTGGTGCTGCCTTTCCAGAATGTGATCCGGCGGCAATTGGAAATGCGTAAGCCGTTGCAAATGGAAATTTTCCGCAAGCCGGTCGACGCCGCTCAGCTGTTCAAGCTCAACCCCAAGAAACCGCCTGTCGGCATGACACCGGAGATCCTGGAAATCCAAGCCGGCGGCGGCGAGGAAGTACGGCGCAATCAGAGCGACTTTCAATTCATCATCGACAACCAGCTCTTTTACACGCAGGGTTTGAGAAATGCCTTTACGGCGGGTGTGCCGATTACCTTTCCATCCACCGCGATCGAAATAAAGGCCCGCTGGACACCGATTACCGCCGCGCAAAAGTCGCAGTACCACTGGAACTATGATTCCCAAGGCAATCTCTACGGCTTAATCGCCTTGCACATCATGACCAAGCGCCTTGGCAACTGGACCTGGGCCACCTGGGAATGGGTCGGCAATTCGGGGCGTTGCGACTACATCGGCTGTCACGATGCCTTTGGCGTGACCCCGGCGGATGTCGCACCCAAAACGCCCGTCAATGGCGGCTACCCGCCAGGCACACTGACCCCCGCCCTGCTCGCCAAATTCACCGCGGCCGGCTTATCGGCGGAGTGGCAGAACTATCGGCTCAAGGGTTCGCAAACGCTGTTTACCAATACCACGGGACAAGCGACGCTGCTGGGCAACTCCATTACCGAGGCCGGCTTCGTGCCATCGTCCTCATGCATTACCTGCCATGGGCAGGCTTCGGTAAACAACAGCGGGCAGATCAATCCCAGCTTCGGCTTCACTTCTGGCGGTCAAAGCAGCAACGGCCCCCTGCTGCCGTCGATGTTCTGGAATAGCGCTACCCCGCCGACACTGCAGTACATGCCGATGGATTTTGTCTGGGCGTTCTCGCAGGCATCGCCCGCGCCAGGAGTTCCCTGAGTCTGCGCGATGACAGATGGCGCCCCGGCTGTTGACGCCCGGGGCGTCCTGTCGCCAAGGTGCATCCGCCCCTCCGGCGCACTCCATGCCATGACCGATACTTTGACAATATGTATAAATTAGACATATTGTCTCACTCATGCCAACCGCACTGAAACCCTTCCAGCCGATCTGCGATGCCATCGCACTGCTGCTCGCCCCGCATGCCGAAGTCGTGCTGCATGACCTCAAAAGCGGGCGCATTGCCTATATCGCCAATGCCTACTCCCGCCGCCGGCAAGGCGATTTATCGCTGAATGACGAGGATGGGTTGGCCGATCTTTCCGTCGACATCATCGGCCCCTACCCAAAGACCAACTGGGATGGCAGGCGGCTCAGATCGATTACCAGCGTATTGCGAGACGGCCGCGACAAGCCGATCGGACTGCTATGCATCAACCACGACCTGGAGCCGTTTGCCCGTGCACTGGACCAACTATCCGCGCTGGTAACGCTGCCCAAGCGCGAGCCGCAACCTGCACTGCTGTTCTCGGGGGATTGGCGCGAAGGCGTCAATGAAATCGTCGGCGTATTCCTGACCCAGCGCGGCACCACGCTGGCCGGCCTCACCACCGAGGAAACCGACGAACTTATCGCGATGCTGGATACGCGCGGCCTGTTCAGCATACGCAACGGCATCGCCTATATGACGACACTGCTCGACTGCTCGCGCGCCACGATCTACAACCGCCTCAAAGCAACACGCCTAGCCCAAAGGCCATCCAAAACGCCAACCAGGCGGCCATCCAAACCACGACCACGCACGAAACAGGCGATATAAATCCATGGGCCACAACATGCGTGATTTCGCGCTGGAAGTTCACTTCTCGCAGTGGGAGTTCAAGGCTCGCTACAACATGGCGGCGTCGGATCTGCAAAGCCTGACGCTGGGTGAGTTGCTGCACATGGCCACACCGGAGGATCGCGCCAACTTCGAGCGCAGCAGTCTGGGCTACACCGAGACCTGGGGCTCGCCGTCGCTGCGCAGCGAGATTGCCAAGACCTATGAAAACCTGAGTGCCGAGCAGATCCTGTGCTTCTGCGGCGCGCAGGAGGGCATCTATGTCGCGATGCGCGCACTGCTCGACGAGGGTGATCACGCCATCGTCGTTGTCCCCAACTATCAGTCGGCAGAAACCATTCCCCTATCCATTTGCGCGGTCACCGGGGTATCGCTGGACAGCGAGCATCACTGGCATCTGGATATCGAAAAGCTCGCAGCGGCGATCAGGCCGAACACCAAGCTGATTTCGATCAACTTTCCCAACAACCCCACCGGCCACATCATTCCACCGGCATCGTTCGAGGCCATCGTCGCGCTATGCCGCCAGCACGACCTATGGCTGTTCAGCGACGAAGTCTATCGCCTGATCGAACGCGACCCGCACACCCGACTTGCGCAAGCGGCGGATGTCTACGAGAAAGGTATTTCGCTGAATGTGATGTCCAAAGCCTATGGCCTGCCCGGGCTGCGTATCGGCTGGCTGGCCTGCCAGGACCGCTCGATGCTGATCCGCTTCGAGCGCTACAAACATTATTTGTCCATTTGTAACGCGGCGCCGTCCGAGCACCTGGCATGCATGGCCCTCAAGGCGCGCGAGGCCATTCTGCAACGCAATCGCGGCATCGTCGAAAACAATATCGGCGTACTCGACGCCTTCTTCGCTGAATTTTCCGAGCTGTTCGATTGGCACGTGCCAGATGGGGGCTGCATCGGCTTTATCCGCTACAACGGCGCCGACGGCGTGGAATCCTTTACCCGGCGACTGGTCGAGGAGGCCGGTGTGCTGTTGCTGCCGGCCAGCGTTTATCGCTCCGACTTGGATGATGTTCCAAACCACTTCTTTCGCATCGGTTTTGGCCGCTCCTTTGTGCCGGAAGGCATCCAGGCCATGCGCGAATGGCTGAAGGCCCAGGCAGGCCGAGCGCCACGGTAAGCCTTCACGGCTGGGTTACCTTGCCAAGCATCTTGGTAATGGCCGCCACCACCATATCGGGCTTGTCGAGCATGACCTTGTGCGAACTGCCCACGGCCAGCATCGACTCGCGATGCGCATGATTGGCGGTA
>NZ_JAPDPE010000035.1 GCF_026283955.1 Dyella silvatica
CATTCGCGTGCGCTCCATCGTCGGGCGCTTTCTCGAACATAGCCGGGTTTACTGGTTTGCCAACGATGGCTCGGCGGAAACCTACTGCGCCAGCGCCGACTGGATGGAACGCAATTTGATGCGGCGTATCGAAGTGGCCTTTCCGATTCTCGACCCCGCACTAGCCGAGCGGGTTTATGACGAGACACTGGCCAATTACCTGGCCGACAACGCGCAGGCATGGCTGCTCAACAGCGACGGTCATTACACCCGCGCGCAGCCTGGCGACACCGCGCCGCACAACGCACAGCAAACGCTGCTGGACAAGTTTTGCCTGAAAGGGGCCTAGAACCACCGAAGAACAACACCTCACCCTGCCCTGAAGGTCGCTGCGCGATGGCGCCATAGCAACCATATCCAGGCTCGGCGCCAGCACCGGCGGCAAGTAAAAGAAGCCATGAAAGCTTCGCCCTCACGCTCACGCATGAGCCAAGGCGATCAGATACAGATCAAGGACGGCGAGCTGATCGCCGCCGTGGACATGGGCTCCAACAGCTTTCATATGGTCGTTGCCCGTATGGAACACGGCGAGCCTCGCGTCATCGACCGCCTGCGCGAAACCGTGCGCATGGCTGCCGGCCTCCGCGCCGATGGCACGCTCGATGCCGAGCACCGCGCCCGTGCACTCAATTGCCTTGCCCGCTGCGGTCAACGCATCGCTGGCGTGCCATCCATACGCGTTCGTGCCGTCGCGACCAACACCGTACGTCGCCTGGCATCGCCACAGGCCTTCCTGACCGCGGCCGAAGCGGCTTTGGGGCATCCGGTAGAAATTGTCTCCGGCCGTGAAGAGGGCCGTTTGATCTTCCTGGGCGCCGCGCACGACCTGCCCGCTTCGCGTGAAAACCGGCTCATTATCGATGTCGGCGGCGGCAGTACCGAATTCATCATCGGCCGCGGCCTGGCCCCGCTGCAAACTGAAAGCGTGCAGGCCGGCTGTATCGCTTCCACCTTGCGTTTTTTCCCCGGCGGCAAAATCACCCGCAAACGCTGGCAACGCGCCCGCGGTGAAATTGGCGTGTTATTGCAACAGTTCGCCGAGGATTACCGCGAAGCTGGCTGGCTCGATGCCTACGGCTCATCCGGCTCGGCCAAAGCTATCGGCTCGGTCGTCCAGGCAATGAAGTTCTCTGACGACGGCATCACCCCGGCTGCCTTGGCCCTGCTGCGTGAAGCACTGATCGAGCAAGGCCAGATCAGCACGCTCAAGCTGCCCGGCCTCACCGAAGACCGCGCCCCGGTCATTGCCGGTGCCGTGGTAATTTTCGAAGCGGCCTTTGCCGCGCTTGGCATCGAGCGCCTGCGCATTTGTGAAAGCTCGATGCGCGAGGGGCTGTTGTGGGACCTGCTCGGCCGAGCCGGCGGCAGCGATCCGCGTACCGCCAGTATCGATGCCCTGGCCGCGCGCTATGGCGTAGACCGCGCGCAGGCGCGCCGGGTGGAATCGACTGCGCTGCTATTGTTCGACCAAGTGGCCAAAGCCTGGAAGATGGACCTGGAGGCTCGCGAATGGCTGTCCTGGGCCTCTCGTGTCCATGAAATCGGCCTGGCCATCGCGCATAGCCAGCATCACCATCATGGCGCCTACATCCTGCGCCATGCCGATCTGGCCGGCTTCTCGCGTCAAGAGCAACAGCTGCTGGCGGCGATCATCCAGTCGCATCGACGTAAACCGGATAAAACCTTATTTTCCGCCCTGCCTCAGCGTTACCGCCTGCTGGCCCGCCATATCACCGCGCTGCTGCGGCTGGCCGTGCTGATTCGCCGGGCGCGTCGGGCCGAATCGCTACCGCCCATGCGCCTGACCGCCACCAGCCAACGGCTACGTCTGGCAGTGCCCGCCGTGTGGCTTGAGCAGCACCCGCTGACCGAGGCCGACCTGGAGCAGGAGCGCGCGCCGATGTCCGAGCTTGGGCCGCGACTGGATCTGGTCACTATCTGAATCTTCCGTTGCGCGCCAATAGGTTCCCTCAGCGCAGCCGCGTATCATGCCCGCATGTCACAAGCCGCCCAATTAGCCATGCCACGACTCTCATTCGCGTTATTGCTGCTTATTCTGCCGATGGCGCTGACCGCGCAGACCGCAAAACCTGCAGCGACCACCGCCACGACAGAAGCCACTACACACCCGCAAGTGGTGCTGCATACATCGCAGGGCGATATCACGCTGGAGCTGTATCCCGACAAGGCACCGAAAAGCGCGGCGAATTTTCTGCAGTACATACGCGATGGTTTCTACAATGGCACGGTGTTTCATCGGGCTATTCCGGGCTATTTAGTGCAGGGCGGCCTATACACCCGTGACTTGCAACCCAAGCGCACCCGTTCCGCCATTCCCAGCGAAGCAGACAATGGCCTGCCCAACGTGCGCGGATCCGTCGCCGTAGCACGTGGCGGCGATCCCAATTCAGGCACCGCGCAGTTTTTCTTCAACCTGGTCGACAATCGTCGGCTGGATTATGTCGGCAATCAAAGCGGCCTGACCTGGGGCTATGCCGTGTTCGGCAAAGTGATAAAAGGCATGGAGGTCGTCGACAAGATCGCCGCCCTACCTACCCGCGGCCTGGGTCCGTTTGCGGGGGATGTGCCCAATCCGCTTATTGCGATCGACAGCGCCAATGTCGTCGGTGAAGAAGCGCCACCCCCATCCTCCAGCACCAAGGCGCCTGCGCCAGCATCCAGCGCTCCCGCTCCAATGCCTGCAAAACCCGCTAAGAAGCGTGCCAAAGCCAAGGATTGACGCCGCAAATGACCACGCTGTTCATTGCCGATCTTCATCTCGACGCTAGCCGCCCACACATCACCGGATTGTTCGAGCGCTATCTCGCCAGCGAGGAAGCACGCAACGCTGATGCACTGTATATCCTTGGCGATCTGGTCGAAGCCTGGATCGGTGACGATGATGACGCCGAACTGCCACGACGCATCGCCCTAGCCACCCGTGCACTGAGCGATAGCGGCGTGCCGGTGTATTTCATGGTGGGTAACCGCGATTTTCTGCTGGGCGAGGATTTCGCCAGCCGCGCGGGCCTTACGCTGTTGGAGGACGGCGTGGTGCACGACATATACGGCCGCCCGACGTTGCTCATGCATGGCGATCTGCTATGCACCGATGACATCGCTTATCAAACCGTACGCAAGCAAGTGCGCACCCCGCAATGGAAAGCACAGATTCTGTCCATGTCGCTCGAAGCACGCCGAGCGTTTGCCGCCAAGGCTCGCGAAGACAGTCGCGCGCATACCGGCAGCACCATGGAAACCATCATGGATGTGAATCAGAATGCCGTCGCTGAAACCATGCGCGCAGCGAATATCACCCGCCTGATCCATGGACATACTCATCGGCCAGCCAGCCATCGTTTCGCACTCGACGGACATGCAGCCGAGCGCATCGTCCTTGGCGACTGGTACGAGCAGGGATCCGTATTGCGAGTAACCCCCGAAGCCACCGAGCTACACGGCCTTCCCACCGGCTGACTATTGCCACTGTTCTTCCTCACCAAGGCCGATTGCGAGGCCGATCCGCATCCCATGCTCACGCGCTGAGTGGCCGAAACTAAGCCACAGGCATGGGATCGGCGGTGAAAAAGAGAAATCGGTTGTGCTGGGCCGCCTATGGTGTGCTGGCCATGGCGACGCTTGCTATCGCTGGCGCCTGGAGCGCCGGACTTCTGCTCATCCACCCGGCCCAACGCGCTATTGGCGCGCCGCCGGACGATCTGCCCATCCAGCCAGTGATCTTTGCCAGCAACTCAGGCTCGCTTATCCATGGATGGTTCATGGCAGGCACAGCGGGACATGGAGCGGTCTTGCTGCTGCATGGCGTACGAGCCAATCGCCTATCCATGCTCGATCGTGCCCGACTCCTGCGGACGGCGGGCTATAGCGTCCTGCTGATTGATTTCCAGGCATCAGGCGAAAGCCAGGGGCAGGCGATCAGCTTCGGTTACCGCGAATCGCAAGATGCCCAAGCCGCCGTCGAGCAATTGCGCCGACTCGCCCCGCATGAACGCATAGGCATCATCGCAACGTCGATGGGCGCAGCGGCTGTCCTACTTGCAGAGCCAGCCATCAAGGTCGATGCGATGGTATTGGAGCAGGTCTATCCGACTATCGAACAAGCATTGAATGATCGCCTGGCACTTCATGCAGGCGCCATGGGCCGATGGCTGGCACCCGCCTTGCTCGCCACGCTTCGGCCTCACCTAGGTATTTCTGCAGCAGAGCTACGGCCTATCGACAAGATTCCGTATATCACCGCGCCCAAGCTATTGATCGCAGGCGATCACGACCGCCATACACGCATGGATGAATCGCTATCGATCTTTACTGCCGCAGCCAAACCCAAGCAGCTGTGGATCGTGCATGGAGCGGAGCATGTCGACCTGTATCGCCATGCTGGTAACGATTACGCGGTGCATGTACTGGCTTTTTTGGATGCTTGGTTGCGGCAAAGAAAGTAAATCGCGGCGTTGTTTCAGCCGTCCATAACTTTTCTCCAGACACGCAAAAATGCCAGCGCTGATGTCGTAATCGATTACGTCACGCGAGGGATTGCTCGGCCCTTCCATGGGCCTCACCCCTCCGCGCAGAGCGCTACGGGGCCAGCCTTCGGCTGTCCGAAGTTGTTCCTGACAAATTCGTCGAACGGGAGGGTTCGTCCACCACCGTCTCTCCGCCATACGCAAAAGCCTCGGCGCGATGGAGTTGCCGGTTGCGTGACGTGAGGGATTGTTCGGCCCTTCCATGGGCCTCACCCCTTCGCGCGGAGCGCTACGGGGCCAGCCTGCGGCTGTCCGAATTTGTTCCTGACAAGTTCGTCGAACGGAGGGTTCGTCCACCACCGTCTCTCCGCCAGATACGCAAAAAGCCCCACTAGGGGGGCTTTTTGCGTATCTGGCGGAGAGAGAGGGATTCGAACCCTCGATAAGGCTTTTGACCCTATACTCCCTTAGCAGGGGAGCCCCTTCGGCCACTCGGGCATCTCTCCGATTTGTTATTCCGCATTGCTGCGGAGCCGGTAAGCATACTGACCGGCGCGATCAAGGTAAAGCCTTAATTGATAGTCAGTGCTCGCCAGTGTTGCCAGGAGTACTGCCACCCTGTTCGCGCTCGTTCTTGATCTTGTCAAAGATCTCTTCACGATGCACGGCCACGGTTTTCGGAGCATTGATGCCGATACGCACCTGATTGCCCTTCACACCCAAGACGGTAACGGTCACCTCGTCACCAATCATCAAGGTTTCACCGACCCTGCGGGTCAGAATCAACATGTTTGCCACTCCATGAATGCTATTGGTCAAGGCCAGCAACCCGCGATGCCTCACCCCTGAGCATCACCGCCTGGCTGTCCGAATTTTCCTTCGAAGGCGCAAGGCCCTCCCCGGCTCACAGACAAAATGTCCCGGGAGACATTTTGCCGGGCGGCACACCGCAACCAGTGGGCCGACATTCGGACGATACTAGCCGAGCGGAAGCGCCCTATGCAATGCGTTCCCGCCCGAACAGAAACACTTATTCACCAAGTTATAAGCCATGCATTTGTGCGCCGACCCAGGCGGGCAGGCTCGCCAGCACACCGGGTAACGCGGGCGAATCGGTACCGCCGCCCTGCGCCATATCGGGGCGTCCACCGCCTTTGCCGTCGATCTGTGCGGCCACGTGGGCCACCACTTCGCCAGCCTTGACCCGGCCCAACGCCTTTCCATGAACGCCAGCTACCAGCGAAACGCGTCCGTCGGTGGCTCCCGCCAACAGCACGACGCAATCAACCAGTTGCTGTTTAAGTTGATCGACGCTGTCGCGCAAAGCCTTGGCATCCAATCCTTCCAGTCGGGCGGAGATGATCTTGATGCCGTCGATTTCATGCGCCGCGGTGGCGAGGTCTGCCGTGGCTGAACCAGCGGCCTTGGCGCGTAGAGACTCCAGTTCACGCTCTAGTTTTTTCTGCTTATCGAACAACTGGCGCAGCTTGTCGATGGCATCGTCACCGTTGCTGGAGAGCAACTGCGACAGCTCGCTTAAGCGACGCTCTTCGTCGGCCACATAGGCCAGGGCGTCCGCACCGGTCACCGCTTCGATACGGCGCACCCCGGATGCCACGCCGGCCTCGCTGATGATCTTGAACAAACCGATATCGCCGGTGCGGCCAACATGCGTGCCGCCGCACAATTCGGTAGAGAAATCACCCATCTTCAATACGCGCACTTCGTCGCCGTATTTTTCGCCGAACAAGGCCATCGCACCGAAATCGATCGCCTGGTCGTAGCCCATTTGATGTACTTCGGCCAACACGTTGCGACGCACTTCGTCGTTGACCATCAACTCGACCTGCGCCAACTCATCGCGACTCATCGGCTTAAAATGCGAAAAGTCGAAGCGCAGGCGCTCAGCAGCAACCAGCGAGCCCTTCTGCGACACATGTTCACCCAGCACTTTACGCAAAGCCGCATGCAGCAAATGGGTGGCTGAATGATTCAACACAATCGCCTGGCGACGGCAGGCATCCACACTTGCGTCAACCGTATCGCCGGTGCGCAACGGCTGCGCCCCCTGCCAGCGGCCAGCGTGCCCGAAGAACACGCCGCCCATCTTCATCGTGTCGGCGACAGTCAAGCGACCCGCGGCATTCGACAACGCGCCGGCATCGCCTACCTGACCACCCGATTCGGCATAAAACGGGGTACCGTCAAGAATAACCAGCCCCTCTTCACCCTCGACCAGATGGTCGATCTGCTGCCCCGCGCGAACGATACCGACGACCTTGCGTCCCTGACCGATCAACGACTCGTAACCAAGAAATACCGTGGGTTTCAATTGACTGGCCAGCTCAGCCGGCATCAGGCCCTTGGCCTCGAAGCGGCCGCCTTCGCGACTTCGCTCCTGCTGCTCCTTCATGGCCTGCTCGAAGCCGTCCATATCCACGGACAGGCCGCGCTCACGTGCGATATCCGCAGTCAAGTCAACTGGAAAACCATAGGTATCGTAGAGACGAAACGCATCGACGCCGGGAATGGTCTTCTCGGCTTTGCCGGCAACGGCGTCGAACAAGCGCATGCCGTTCTCCAGCGTTTCGCCGAAACGCAGCTCCTCCGCCCGCAAGGCCTCTTCGACAAAGGCCTGCTTGGCGGCAAGTTCAGGATAGGCATCGCCCATCTCTTCGACCAGCGGTTGCACCATCTCCCAGAAAAAATCGCCACGCACGCCAAGCATCCAGCCATGGCGCAAAGCACGGCGGATAATCCGCCGCAGCACGTAGCCACGGCCCTCGTTGGACGGTAATACGCCGTCGACTATCAAGAAGGAGCAAGCGCGAATGTGATCGGCAATCACGCGCAGCGATTTGTTCGCCAGATCGTCGGTCTTGGTCAGCTGACCCGCCACCCGGATCAGATGCGCGAACAAATCGATTTCGTAGTTGGAATGCACGTGCTGCAGCACGGCGGCCAGGCGTTCAAGACCCATGCCGGTATCCACGCATGGCGCCGGCAGTGGAGATAGCGTGCCGTCCGGCGCACGATCGAACTGCATGAACACCAGGTTCCAGATTTCGATGTAGCGGTCGCCATCTTCATCCGGCGAACCGGGCGGACCACCGGCAACATCCGCGCCGTGATCGTAGAAAATTTCAGTGCACGGACCGCAGGGGCCGGTATCGGCCATCTGCCAGAAATTGTCGGACGCATAAGGCGCCCCCTTGTTGTCGCCGATCCGCACGATGTGGTCGGCAGGCACGCCGACCTCTTTGTGCCAAAGGTCGTAGGCCTCGTCATCCGTGTGGTAGACGGTAACCCAGAGCTTGTCTTTCGGCAGCTTGAAGACCTCAGTGAGCAACTCCCAGGCGTAGCGGATCGCATCGCGCTTGAAATAGTCGCCAAACGACCAGTTGCCGAGCATCTCGAAAAACGTGTGATGGCGCGCGGTATAGCCCACGGCGTCTAGATCGTTGTGCTTGCCACCGGCGCGCAGGCAGCGCTGCACATCGGCGGCGCGCACATAACCGGGTTTCTCGCTGCCGAGAAACACATTTTTGAACGGCACCATGCCCGAGTTAGTGAACAACAAAGTCGGATCGCTCGCAGGCACCAGCGAGCTGGACGGCACAATGGTGTGGCCTTGAGAGCGGAAGTAATCGAGGAAGGTCGAACGGATTTCGGCGGTTTTCATGCGGAATGAGTCATACGAATCGTGGCGGATAGCTGCGAAGGCCACGCCATGACGGTACCGCGATCAATCGTCAGCAGCTTCGTCAACTTCGGCGTGGGTAACATTCCGTACTGTGGCGGCGGCAAAGCCTCTACGCAAGAGAAATTGCGCCCGGCGCACGCGTTCGGCTGGGTCGGCGCTGGCGGCACTGCCATAACGGCGGCGCAATTGAGCTGCGGCCAAGGCGGTCCAGTCGATTTCGGCGGCATCCAGCAACTCGCGAATGCGGGCATCGGACAGCCCGTGGCTTTTCAGCTCAGCACGCAGCCGTTGCGGGCCATAGCCCTGGGACGAACGGTTACGCACCAGCGCCTCGGCAAAGCGGTCGTCATCCTGATAGCGCTGCTCACCCAGCCGGTCCAAAGCCGCCCCGGCCTCTTCACCCTCATAACCACGCTGGCGCAGCTTCAGCTTCAGCTCACGGCGGGAGTGTTCCCGACGCGCAAGCAAGCCCAGCGCCTTGTCATAAGCGCTGGGCTTGGATTTTTCATCACCCGATTTGTCGCGTTGCCGGCTCATGGGGTTGAGCTGTTCCGCACGAAGATGAGAGGGCTAGCCAGCAGGGGCTCGCCCCTACCCCGCAGCGAGATCGGGCAAGCAAGCCAGGACTTACGCTTCGGCAAGAACCTCTTCCGACGCTGAGGCACCCTTGCCGCCAGTCACCAACAAGCGCTTGCGCAGCTCAAGGTCGACCTCGTTGGCAATGGCGGGGTTGTCGCGCAGGAACTGGCGCACGTTTTCCTTGCCCTGGCCGATGCGATCGCCCTTGTAGCTGTACCAGGCGCCCGATTTGTCGATCAGGTTCTGCGCCACGCCCAGCTCGATGATTTCGCCTTCGCGCGAGGTGCCTTCGCCGTACAGGATTTCGAACTCCGCCTGACGGAATGGCGGCGCCACCTTGTTCTTTACCACCTTGACGCGCGTTTCCGAACCGATCACCTCGTCGCCCTTCTTCACCGCGCCAATGCGGCGAATGTCCAGGCGCACCGAAGCATAGAACTTCAAGGCATTACCGCCGGTGGTGGTTTCCGGGCTGCCGAACATCACGCCGATCTTCATACGAATCTGATTGATGAAGATCACCAGGCAGTTCGATTTCTTGATGTTGGCGGTGAGCTTGCGCAAAGCCTGGCTCATCAGGCGAGCATGCAGACCGACGTGGGAATCACCCATTTCGCCTTCGATTTCGGCCTTCGGCGTCAGCGCGGCGACCGAGTCGACCACCACCACGTCTACCGCGCCAGAACGCACCAGCATGTCGGCGATTTCCAGCGCCTGCTCGCCGGTATCGGGCTGCGAAACCAGCAAATCGTCCACATTGACGCCCAGCTTTTCGGCATAGCTCGGATCCAGGGCGTGCTCGGCATCGACGAACGCCGCCGTGCCGCCGGCCTTCTGGCAGGCTGCGATGACTTGCAGGGTCAGGGTGGTTTTACCGGACGATTCCGGGCCGTAGATCTCAACCACGCGGCCACGTGGCAGGCCGCCGATGCCAAGGGCAATATCCAGGCCCAGCGAACCGGTGGAGACGGTATCGATTGCCTCGCCGACGCGGTCACCTAAACGCATGACGGCACCCTTGCCGAACTGCTTTTCGATCTGGCCGAGAGCGGAAGAGAGCGCCTTGCGCTTGTTGTCATCCATCGTCGTGAATCCTGGAGTGGCTGTGAATGGAATGCATGATGCCCGGAGTGAATCTCACGGGCTGCGACCTGCTGATTGCAAAGTATCCCACATTGCCGGGCCGGGGCAGCTGGCGCAGGCTGATTATGCCGTCAGCATATCCCTCACGCCGACGAGCGCCTGCGCCACTGTCTGTCGCCGCACAGCATCACGATCACCAGCAAAAAGAAACACTTCCGCGCGGGCATAGCCGCCTCGACGCTTCCAGGCGATCCATACCGTGCCTACCGGCTTGTCTTCACTGCCGCCGCCAGGGCCTGCAATACCAGTAACCGCCACGGCCACGCCGGCCCCGGTGACCAGTGCGCCGGAAACCATTTCCATCGCCGTCTCACGGCTTACCGCCCCATGCACTTCAAGTGTTTGCGGGCGCACGCCAAGCAGCGCCTGCTTGGCCTCGTAGCTATAGGCGACGATGCCGCAATCGAACCAATCGGAGGAACCGGCGATATCCGTCGCCGCCTTGGCAATCCAGCCGCCAGTGCAGCTTTCTGCGGTAACCAGGCGTTCACGCGAAGTGCGCAACAGCACGCCCAGCGCCTGAGCAAGGGACTCTAAATCAGCATCGGTAGGAACATGGGCAAGCACAGACATCGTGGGGACCAGATAAGTCAACGGGGATAGACATGGTTGTAGCGGAAATCGCCGCAGCTGTCTGCGCTGCCTACGCCGTGCAAACCCGGCGAGGGTGAACCACAATACGCAGCTCACCCTCGCCAGCCTGGATACATGAACGATTCTGCCCCCCTTCACACCGATGCCGCCCCAACTCATCCGGTGAAGGAACACACGCCGTTCATGCGGCAATACCTGGCTACCAAGGCAACGCATCCCGACGTGCTGCTGTTTTTCCGCATGGGCGACTTCTACGAGCTGTTCTATGACGACGCACGCAAAGCGGCGCGACTGCTCGATATCACCCTGACTCAGCGTGGGCAATCGGGCGGCCAGCCGATTCCAATGGCTGGCGTGCCGTATCACGCCGCAGAAAATTATCTGGCGCGATTGGTCCGGCTGGGCGAGTCGGTGGCTATCTGTGAACAGATTGGCGACCCGGCCACCTCGAAAGGCCCGGTTGAGCGCAAAGTGGTGCGTATCGTCACGCCCGGCACGGTCACCGATGCCGCGCTGCTGGAAGAGCGCCGCGACAACCTGCTACTGGCTATCGCCGCCGGGCCAGCCGGGGCCTATGGCCTGGCCTGGGTCGACTTATCCAGCGGCCGCTTCCTGCTCAGCGAGGTACCCAGCGCCGAGGCGCTCGCCGCCGAGCTGGCGCGGCTGCAGCCCGCGGAAACCCTGGTCGGCGAAGACGTCGCCTGGCCAAAGCTGGTCAGCAGCTTGCCCGGCTTGCGCAAACGGGCACCGTGGCATTTCGACGCAGATGCCGCCCGGCGCGAGCTGAATCGCTTTTTCGGTACACACGATCTCGGTGGTTTCGGCGTGGAAAGCTTGTCGCTAGCCATCGCCGCCGCAGGCTGTCTGCTCGGCTATGTCGAAGAAACCCAAAAAAGCGCGCTGCCGCACATCTCCGGCATGGCGCTGGAAAGCGCCAGCGAAACCATTGCACTGGATGCCGCCACCCGCCGCAATCTGGAGCTGGACACTCACCCTAGTGGCCGCACCGAACACACCATGCTGGGCGTACTGGACGAAACCGTCACCCCGATGGGCGCGCGCCTGCTGCGCCGTTGGTTGAATCGTCCGCTGCGTTCGCGTGATTTGCTGCGTCGGCGTCATCAGGCGATCGGCACACTGATCGATAACCGTTGCTACGAAGGTTTGCGTGAGCAACTGCGCGGCATTGGCGACCTGGAACGCATCCTCGCCCGCATCGCGCTGCGTTCAGCGCGCCCTCGCGACCTGTCCACACTGCGTGACGGCCTGGCCGCGGCGCCCGCCTTACGCGCACGCATCGCCGCCTTGGACAGCCCGTTGCTGCATGCCTTGGTCGAATCCATTGGCGACCATGCCGACAGCGCCGCCCTGCTCGATCGCGCCATTGTGGCGCAGCCGCCGGTATTGCAGCGCGATGGCGGCGTGATCGCCGATGGCTACGATGCCGAGCTCGATGAATTGCGTCGCCTGTCCACCCACGCCGATCAGTATCTGGTCGAGCTGGAAGAACGCGAAAAAGCCGCCAGCGGCATCAGCACGCTCAAAGTCGGCTACAACCGTGTGCACGGTTACTATATCGAGATCAGCAAGGGGCAATCCGACAAGGCCCCCACGCATTACACGCGCCGTCAAACCACCAAGAACGCCGAGCGCTACATCACCGAAGAGCTGAAAAACTTCGAAGACAAAGTGCTATCGGCCAAAGAGCGTTCGCTGATGCGCGAACGCGCGCTTTACGAAGCCCTGCTCGACACCCTTACGGAAAAACTCGAGCCGCTGAAGGCCGCCGCCAATGCCATGGCCGAACTCGACGTGCTGGCCAATCTGGCTGAGCGCGCCGGCACCCTGGACTGGAGCGCACCGGAGTTAACCGATGAGCCAGGCATCGCCATCGAGCGCGGCCGCCATCCGGTAGTCGAGAAGGTCCGCGACGAACCATTTGAGCCGAATGACTTGCGCCTCGACGACAATCATCGCCGCATGCTGGTGATCGGGCCGATCGACCGGGTATTCACCCGCATCGGCGCCGGCGACGATCTTTCACGTGGCCAATCCACCTTCATGGTGGAAATGAGCGAAACCGCCAACATCCTGCACAATGCCACCGAACACAGTCTGGTCTTGATGGACGAAGTCGGTCGTGGCACCAGCACCTATGACGGCCTGTCACTGGCACGTGCCGCGGCCGTCCATTTGGCCGCAACCAGCCGTGCCTACACCTTGTTTGCCACGCATTATTTCGAGCTGACCGAACTAGCCAGCGAATACACCAGTATCGCCAATGTGCACCTGGATGCGGTCGAATACGGCGAGCAACTGGTGTTTATGCATGCGGTGAAGGAAGGCCCCGCCAATCGCAGTTTCGGCCTGCAAGTCGCCGCGTTGGCCGGCCTGCCGAAATCAGTGATAGCCGATGCGCGGCGCACCCTGGCCGAGCTGGAACGCGGCATGCATGCGCACGCCGCGACTACCCATGCCAGCACGGCCGATAGCTCGCCGCAACTGGGTCTGTTCGCCCCAGCGGCACCTTCGGCGGTTGAGCGGGCGCTAGAGTCGATCGACCCCGACGCCATGGCACCGCGCGAGGCGCTGGAAGCGCTATATCGGCTGAAAGCGTTGCTTTAACAGCGAGGCAACAAAACCCTCCCCCAGGGATTGGGGGGAGGGTGTGCCGTAAAACCCTCGTCCCTTACCGGCAAAATCAAGCCGCAACTGGAACCGGGGTTGGAAAAGGCTCACGCCATGCTGGCAGCTCCATTAGCTGATCGTGCCAACGAATCACATGATTAAAGCCTTCCAACGGCAGCTTAGCCTCTTTCGCCCATGGCAGCGCGGTAGCCACCGCAAAATCGGCAATGCTGAGTTTCTCCGCCACCAAATAGCGGCGGTTGGCCAGATGGGCATCGAGCACGCCGGCAAAGCGCTTGAAGAACTTGTTCGCTTCCGCCACAGCATGCGCATCCGTATCGCCCAAGCCCAAAAGCTGTTTGATGTAGTTCTCGAAATACAGCATGCCGCCATGACGCGAAAAATGCGATAAATCCCACGACAACCAACGCATCACTTCCACCTGCTGAGCACTATCGCGCGGCCACAGATCCGAGCCGGCCTTCACTGCAAGATGCGTCATGATCGCCGCACTCTCCCACAGCCGCAGATCGCCATCGATCAGCAAGGGTGTTTTGCCATTGGGATTCTGCGCCAGGTAATCCGCTTTCATGTGCTCGCCGCGAGCCAGGTCAACCCGTACAAAATCCACCGGCGAACCGAGGTATTTAGCGACCGCACAAGCCTTGCGCGGATTGAGCGTTTCTGAGTAGTAAAGCTTCATACAGCTATCTCCTGAGGGAACTGACGTGAAGTAATCCTGGCCAGTTTGTCAGCAAGCAACATATGTTCAAGAACATATTCTGATGACCCGCTAGGCTTATGCGGTCACCGGGAGCGAACCATGCCTTACACCACCGAGCACAAGCAGAAAACACGGGAACGCATCGTGGAATGCGCACGCGAACTGTTCAATCGCAAGGGCTTTGTCAGCGTCTCTATCGACGAAATCATGGGCCATGCCGGCCTCACTCGCGGCGGCTTCTACAACCACTTCAAGACCAAGGAAGATTTGTTCACCGAAGCGGTCAATGCCTACCAGAACTTCAATCCCGCCGATCGCTGGGAAGAGGTGGACTTTGACCCCTCACAACGTGGCAAGGCCTTTGCTCAACAAATGATCCGCGCCTATTTGTCGCGTTCACATCTGGACGATATCGATAACCATTGCCCGATGATCGCCCTACCCTCTGACGCGGCCAGGGCCAGTCCACGCGTGAAACAGGCTTATCACAACCTGCTCGAGCGCATGGCGGGCATTTTTGCCTGTGGCCTGCCCGCGGATCAGCCCGATGAACGGCCAGCGGACAAGGCACGTCAACGAGGGCTCGCCGTCGCGGCGCTATGTGTCGGCGGCATGGTGCTGGCCCGCACTTTCGACGACGAAGCATTTCGCAACGAAATCCGCGAAGCTACTCAGGCGCTCGCTTTGGAGCTGATCGGCTAAACGCCGATCAGCAACCTATCAACGATCGATACCGTGCTGGCGCAGTACATCGGAAATATCGAAACGCCAGATATTGCGTGAGCCATTCAACGGCGAGTTCAGCGTTTTCTGCATCGACTCGTAGCTATCGCGCGGCTTGGGAAAATGCATTTCATCGCGACGCGAACTCGATACATACAGTTCGCCAAAAGCTCGCCCCAGCGAAGGCGCATTTTCCAGCGCCGCGCTGTTCACATCGCCACCCAGGTGTTCGGGTTTACCCCAGTGCCCATCGGGCTGGCGAAACACGATGTAGATATCGGCCCGACCCAGCGAATCGCCCTCATCACCGGCATACACCAGATAACGCTCATCGGGATCGATACCCGGATCCATCCGGTTGTTCTTGATATCGCCAAGATCCAGTCGCTCCGGCGCGGCAAAACCGTCGCCACGACGCTTCGCCACGTAGATCTGATAAGCGTTGCCGGCATCTTCGCGATGGGCGGAAAAATACAGGTTGCCGTTCTTGGCCACCGACGGGTTGTAAACCATCGGCACACGATTCAATTCGCCATCGATATGTACCGGCGCACCCCAGCTTCCGTCCTTTTGACGCTCTACGTACCAGAGGTTGGCACCGGAAAAATGCTGGCCGCCCATCTCGGCCAGCAGCGGTGCATCACCGGGCTTGACCGGCCGGTTAGAGACGAAAAACAAGCGCTTGCCATCCGGCGACAGGGCTGGCTCCGAGTCATGCCATTCACCTGAAAACGAGGCCACCTGCGGCGTCGACCATGTCGTGCCATGGCGATGCGACTCGAGAATCGTCGTATCCGATTCGCTGAAATCCGAACGCATGAAATAAAGGGTATTACCATCCGGCGTGAACGTTGCCGATGTCTCCTGCAGCCCGGTCGAGACCACCCCGGAACCAAACAGCTCACCCGCAGAGGCCGCAGAGGCCGCCGTCAATGCCAGGGCGATCAAGAGTGCCGAACCAAGTCTGTTGAACAACATCATCTACCGACTCCTCGATGCGCCCTGCTGCTGCGCGAAGTGCGCATCCTCTTGCACATCGCCTGCCATTGCATATGCCATTCGTTCCCCCTACTCCGATCCATCCGAGGTCTCAGCCATGCCGGTCGTGAACTCTGTGCATACGACCCGGTCGTTACCCTGATCGAATTCACCGCGCAGCCAGCCCATCTATAGGCACCAGCAGGCAGAGAACAAGCTATTGATAGCCACTGACTATGAACTAGATTGAATCAATCGAATTCACTCCATGCCTTCATATGCGTACATTGACCCTCGCACCCCGTCGCCAGCCCCCTTTGTCACTCAGTAGCCAGCAAGGAACCCAGCCATGAGCAGCGATCGCAAAACCCTCACTACCGCCGCAGGCGCGCCGATTTCCGACAATCAGAACAGCCTCACCGCCGGCCCGCGTGGCCCGCTGCTGGTGCAGGATCATCAACTGTTCGAAAAGCACGCTCATTTCAACCGCGAGCGCATTCCCGAGCGCGTGGTGCATGCCAAGGGTTCGGCGGCGCTCGGCACGCTAAGCATTACCCACGACATCACCCGTTACTCACTGGCCAAGGTATTCAAGCCGGGCAGCAAAACCCCGTTGTTGCTGCGTTTCTCTACCGTGGCTGGTGAACGTGGCGCGGCCGACGCCGAACGCGACGTACGCGGCTTCGCTTTGAAGTTCTATACCGAAGAAGGCAATTGGGACCTGGTCGGCAACAACACGCCGGTATTTTTTGTGCGTGACCCGTATAAATTTCCTGACTTCATCCATACGCAGAAGCGTGATCCGCGCAGCAATATGCGCAATGCGACGGCGATGTGGGATTTCTGGTCGCTGTCGCCCGAATCGCTGCATCAAGTCACCATCTTGATGAGCGACCGCGGCCTGCCCGCCAGTCTGCGTCACATTGATGGTTTCGGCAGTCACACCTACAGTTTCTGGAACGAGGCGGGTGAGCGGCACTGGGTGAAATTCCATTTCAAGACCCAGCAAGGCATCAAGAACTGGACCAACGAGCACGCGGCCAAAGTCATCGGTGACGATCGCGAATCGCATCAGCGTGACTTGTACGAAGCGATCGAGCGCAAAGAGTTCCCGCGCTGGACCATGTACGTGCAGGTGATGCCAGAGGCCGATGCCGAGAAAACCTCGTACAACCCATTCGACCTGACCAAGATCTGGCCGCACAAGGACTACCCGCTGATCGAAGTGGGCGTACTGGAACTCAATCAGAATCCAGAGAACTACCACGCTGAGGTCGAGCAATCGAGCTTCTCGCCGGCCAACGTGGTACCCGGAATCAGCCATAGCCCAGACAAGATGCTGCAGTTCCGCATCTTCTCGTATGCCGATGCGGCGCGTTACCGCCTTGGTGGCAACCACGAGCAGTTGCCGGTCAACCGCCCGCGTTGCCCGATGCACAACTATTATCGCGATGGCGCCATGCGTTTCGACGGTAACGGCGGCGGCAGCGTCAACTACGAGCCCAACTCGTTCGGCGGCCCGGTGGAAGATCCGTCGGTAAAAGAGCCGCCGCTGAAAATCTCCGGCGACGCCGATCGCTACAACCACCGCGATGGCAACGATGACTACAGCCAGGCTGGCGATCTGTTCCGCCTGATGAGCGCCGACCAGAAGCAGCAATTGTTCGGCAATATTGCCGCGGCGATGCACGGCGTACCCGAAGAAATCGTGCGCCGGCAGCTGGGTCACTTCGCCAAAGCCGACAAGGCTTATGCCGAAGGCGTGGCAAAAGCGTTGGGGCTCAAGCTCTGAGTAAACGCTGAGCGCGACTAGCCAATTCGGCTGGTGAACAAGCCAGCAAAAGCCCCGGCACAGCATGCCGGGGCTTTTTTCGTGGCACTACAGCGCGACGGGCTGACCAGTTTGCCGCGACTCGCGCAAGGCGATGGCGATACGGGTCGCCTCGGCGGCATCCTCCAGCGTCAGATCGAACGGCGTGCCATCGAGCACCGCATCGACAAAATGCACGCAGTGCGCGTGGAACGCCTCGCTGAAACGCTCGAAAAAACTGGGCGTGGACAGGCTGCGTACGCCATAGGCGTCGGCGATTTCCAGCCGGTCCAGCCGTGGATTGCGCCCCACGCTCAGCTTGCCCGCGGTGCCGATGATGTCGGTGTGGGTATCGTGGCCATGGGCCTGGGTCCGCGAGGCATAAAACATCGCCATGCTGCCATCGACGAATTCACAAACAGCAGCACCATTGTCGATATCGCCGATAGCCTCCAATGGCGGATACATCGCCACCGTGCCGATCGCATAAACCCGCTTGGCCGCCGGGCGGCCCAGCAACCAGCGCGCGAGATCGATATCGTGCACGCTGCAATCAAGGAACAAACCGCCGCTGGACGGCGCGAACTTGACGAAGGCTCCGCTGGGATCGAGTAAATCGGCGGTCTGCGAATACACCATGAAAGGCTTGCCGATACCGCCCGCCTCGATATGCGCCTTGGCCTCGCGATAACTGGCATCGAAGTGTCGCACGAAACCTACCATGGCACGGTGCACCGGATGTTGTCTGGCATGCTCCACCACGCGACGACACGTCGGCAGATCCAGCGATAACGGCTTCTCGCAAAACACATGCTTGCCGGCATCCAGCGCCTGCTCGATCTGCTCGGCATGCAACGACGTCGGCGTTACCAGGAATACCGCGTCCAGCTCGGCGTCGGCCAACATTGCTGTGTAATCGGCATAGCTGCGCGACACCGCCAGCGCGTCGCGCGCCCATTGCTGCTCTTCTTCGATCGGGCTGCACACTGCATCCAGGCGTGCACGCGGCACGCTGCGTGCCAGGTTTTCGGCATAGCGACGACCGAGGCGGCCCAGACCAGCCAGGCCGATGCGCAGAATCTTGCTCATGTGGGGTTCTCTGCTTGCGAGGATGTCGAGTGCCTGTGGTTCATGTGTATAGGGCCCAAGTGCATGGAGTTCGAGCGCGCCTGATGCCGCCATCGCCGAAGTGCCGCAGCCGCTTTGGCGGCTCAGATCGCGCAGTCCAATGCCTTGCCTTCGCGCCAGGAACGCGTCGCCAGCTCGGCCAGTTCCAAGGCCTTGATGCCATCCTCGATCGTGGTACGCACTGGCGTGCCATGGGTCAAGGCATCGAAGAAGTGCTCGATTTCCAGCGCGTAGGCCGCGCGGTATCGTTCCAGAAAAAAGGCTTCGGGTTTATCGCTGCTGATCGCCTGCTCGCCCCATGCCACGACCTCGGTCGGGCGTACGTTACCCGCCTGCAACAAACCCTTGCTGCCGAGCACTTCAAAGCGCTGGTCGTAGCCATAAGCTGCGCGGCGCGAGGTGTTGATCTGGCATAACGCGCCGTCGCGGGTACGTAAGGTGACCGCGGTATGCGACACATCGCCGGCAGCGGCCACTTCGGGCAAGTTCGGGCAGCCGCCGGTAGCATGCAGGCTGACCGCCTCGCCACCGAGAATCCAGCGAAAAATGTCGAAGTCATGAATCAGCATGTCTTTGAACACACCGCCCGAATGCGCGATGTAGGAGGCAGGCGGCGGCGACGGATCGCGACTGGTGATCACCAGCATTTCCGCCTGACCGATCTCACCCGCCTCAAGGCGCTGCTTGAGCGCAGCGAAGGTCGGATCAAAACGCCGCTGGAAGCCGATCATGCAAGTGACGCCCGCTTGCTTTACCGCCGCCGCGCAGGCACGTGCGCGCTCGACATCGAGATCTACCGGTTTTTCGCAGAAGATCGCCTTGCCAGCTGCGGCGGCGCGCTGGATTAAGTCCGCATGCGTATCGGTGCTTGAGCCGATCACCACCGCGCCCACCGCCGGATCAGCCAGCGCCGCGTCCACCGAGGCGGTTTGTGCGCCATGTCTGGCCGCCAGCGCCGTGGCCGAGGGTGCATGCACATCGACCACGTAGCGCAGCCTGGCCCGCGGGTGCCGCGCCACATTGCCGGCGTGAATCGTACCAATGCGGCCAGCGCCGAACATCGCTACCTCGATGATGCCTGCCTGCCCTGCCACTGCTTGAAATTCAGTCATCGTATTCTCCGGGATGAATCGTTTCTTCAACTTTCAGTTCGAGTTTGTAGGCCAGCGCCACAAACAACGCCTGGCATAAACAGATCGTGCTGGTCAGCGCACGGAAGGCGAAGGCACTGCCCTCGCTGACCTTCAACATCACGCTGGCATCGCGGGCCAGCGGGCCCAGTGCGCTGTCGGTAATCGCCAGCACCTTGGCTTTGTGTTGATGAGCCACCCGCGCGCAATAAAGGGTTTCCTTGCCGTAGGGCGGAAAACTAATGGCAATCAGCGCATCGTTTTGACCGATGCTGCGAATCTGCTCACGAAACATGCCGCCCAGACCGCTAATCAAGTGCACGCGCTTTTGCGTGTGCTGCAACGCATAGGCGATGTAGCTGGCAATGCTGAAAGTGCGGCGCACGGCAATGACATAGATGTTTTCGGCCTTGACCAGTAACTCCACTGCCGCTTCGAATGACTTGGGATCGAACTCGCCGGCCAGTTCATCCAGGCCGATGCGGCTGGCGTCGATGAATTGCAGCGCCATATCCGCCGTGCTCATCGGCGCGGCGCCATCCTCGATGACTTTGCGAATACGCTGCCGATAGCTATGCGCTGGCGTGACCGCCTCGGTATAGGTGCTGCGAAACACCGCCTGCATTTCGCTGAAACCCGAGTAACCGAAGCGCTGGGCAAAGCGCACCACCGCCGATGGATGCACCGCGCAGCCGTCGGCTACCTCGTTGATGCGTTGGACCATGATGTTCGCGCGTTGCTGCTCAAGATAGGTCGCCACGCCCTGCAACTGGCGCGGCAAGGTATCGAACTCCTCGGCGATCCGGTGCAGCAACTCATCGACCGCACTTCGCTTGCTCATGATCTCTCCATACCTCGGGTGAATTCCCATATCGCCGGGCGGCTGCTTTCGATAGCGCCTCGCACGCCCTTTCCAGCACCTGTCGAATCGCCTGACACGCTGCCGGCCACGCCCCGGACACCTGCAAGAACCTGCAAATGCACCGCCTGGCGACGCCTTTATGCACCACATGGAATTTTTCTTCCAGTTTTTTTTATTGTGCAATGCAAGTTGCAAAATGACCGAAAGCGTTCCTATGCTCGACCTCAACCCATCAGCGCTGCGGTCCAGCAGGCTCGCGGCACGGCTCGAATAGCGGTTGGCGGCAATCAGCCAACCCATCCCGTGGAGGCTTGTATGCATGTTCGGAAACTATCCCTGTGGTTGGCGGCCTTGCTGACCGGCGCTGTCGTCCTGCCCGCCGCATGGGCAGCAGACGGCCCACGCGCCAACCAGCGTTATGTGCTGATCAGCCATGCACCCGATTCAGACTCATGGTGGAACACCATCAAGAATTCGATCAAACAGGCAGGCGAGGATTTCGGCGTACAGGTCGACTACCGTAATCCGCCCAACGGCGACCTCGCCGATATGGCGCGGCTGATCGAACAGGCCGCCGCGCGCAACTACAACGGCGTCGCTTTCGATATCGCCGACTACGACGTGCTGTCCAAGCCCGCCAAGCGGGTTACCGCCAAGGGCATTCCGGTGGTCACGCTCAATTCCGGCACGCTGGAAGAAAGTGGAAAACTCGGCGCGATCATGCATATAGGGCAACCCGAATACGACGCCGGCAAAGCCGCCGGCGAACGGGCCAAAGCCGCTGGCGTCAATTCGTTTCTCTGCGTCAATCACTACGCCACCAATGTCGCCTCGCTGCAGCGCTGCAAGGGCTTTGCCGATGCCATCGGCGTCGACTTCAAGAAATCGATGATCGACACCGGCGTCGACCCCACCGTGGTGTCGAGCAAGGTCAGCGCCTATCTGCGCAACAACCCCAAAACCCAGGCGGTACTGGCCTTGGGCCCGAACTCGGCCGAACCGACCATCCAGGCGCTGGAGAAAATGGGCCTGGCCGGAAAGATCTATTTCGGCAGCTTCGACCTGTCGCCATCCATCATCGACGCGATCAAGAAAGGTGAGATGAATTTCGCCATCGACCAGCAGCCGTATTTGCAAGGCTATATGTCGATTGCCGCACTGGTCATTGCCAATGATGACAAGACCAAAGACCCGGCCACGATCATCGCCAAGCTCAAGGCCAATCCGAAATTCCAGGCCCGTTTGAAGGAATACGGATTAGCGCCGGTCTACCAAAAAGACAGCGTCAGTTCGGGCCCCGCCTTTGTCACCAAAGACAATGTGGGCACCGTCGAGAAATACGCCGGCCAGTATCGCTGACCCCTTCAAGCCACAGCGGCCGGCGAGCAACACCGGCCAGCGATGCAGTCGAATATTCAAAGCGAAAGCGCGAGAGATTCCATGAGTGTGACCACCCCTGGCATGACCGTAATGAATGGCAAAATGGACAAATCCATCGCAAGCAGCGACGAACGTGTACGACGCATTTCGCCGTGGCGTGCTCTGCTTAACCGGCCGGAGTTCGGCTCGATGGCCGGCACCCTGCTGGTCTTCGTCTTGTTCGGCATCTTTGCCGGCGATTCCGGCATGTTCAATCTCGATGGCGTCATGAACTGGGCCCAGGTGGCCGCCTATCTCGGCATCATCGCGGTCGGCGCCTGTGTATTGATGATCGCCGGTGAATTCGATTTGTCGATCGGCTCGATGATCGGCTTCGCCGGCATGATGATGGCGGTGCCAGCGATGTTTCTTGGTTGGCCCATGTGGGCATCCATGCTGTTTGCCTTCGCCGGCTGCATGGCGCTGGGCTGGCTCAACGGCTACCTGGTCGTGCGGACCAAATTGCCGAGTTTTATCGTCACGCTGGCCTTTATGTTCATCCTGCGTGGATTGACCTTGGTGCTATCCACGTATTTCTCCAACAGCACTATCGTCAGCGGCGTGGGTGACAAAGTCACTGCCGACCCCATCGTGCGCGCCTTATTCCAGGGCACCACCGGCCACGGTGTATTCAGCTGGCTGGCCAACCTCGGCCTGATCGACAAATTGCCCAATGGCCAGCCCGTGGTGAATGGCTTGCCCAAGGTCATGCTGTGGTGGTTGCTGATGGCGATAGGCGCGGGCTTTGTATTGTCGCGCACCCGATTTGGCAACTGGATCTACATGGTGGGCGGTGACGACAACGCGGCCAAGAACGTCGGCATTCCGGTGCGCCGGGTAAAAATCAGCCTATTCATGTTTACCGCCTTTTGCGCTTGCCTGTTTGGCGTTCTGCAAGTGGCCGACGTAGGCTCGGCAGCAGCGGATCGCGGGCTGCAAAAAGAGTTCGAAGCCATTATCGCCGCGGTGATCGGCGGTGCCCTGCTCACCGGCGGCTACGGCTCGGTGCTCGGCGCCTGCTTCGGCGCCTTGATTTTCGGCGTCGTGCAAATCGGTATCTCGTATACCAATTTCGACTCCGACTGGTACCGGGTTTTCCTCGGCGGCATGCTGCTGCTGGCGGTGTTGTTCAACCATTACATCCGCTCACGCGCAACCACAGGCAAGTGAGGTTATCGACATGACTGTGAATTCCAACAACTCAAACCGTGCCGATGCAGCGAGCGACGACTACATCCTGCAACTCGAAGGCATCAGCAAATTTTTCGGCTCGGTGATTTCCCTGCAAGACGTCACGCTGCGCTTGCGTCGCGGCGAGGTGCATTGCCTGCTTGGCGACAATGGCGCCGGCAAATCCACCCTGATCAAGACCCTGGCCGGGGTGCATCAACCCAACCGCGGCCGTTACTTGATCGAAGGCAAAGAGGTGCATTTCAAGTCGCCGCGCGAAGCGCTCGATATGGGCATTGCCACGGTTTACCAGGATCTCGCCCTGGTGCCGTTGATGAGCGTCGCGCGCAATTTCTTCGCCGGCCGCGAACCCACGCGCAAATGGCTGGGCGTGTTCCCGGTGATGGACATGCAACATGCGGCGAAAGTTTCGGTTGAGAAGCTCGCTGAAATGGGCATCCACGTACGCTCGCCCCATCAACCTATCGGCACCATGTCCGGCGGTGAGCGCCAATGTCTGGCGATTGCCCGGGCCATTCATTTCGGCGCCAAAGTATTGATTCTCGACGAACCAACCGCGGCACTCGGCGTCAAGCAAAGCTGCAACGTGCTCAAGCTGATCCACACTGCACGCGCACGCGGTATTTCGGTGATTTTCATCACCCATAACGTGCATCACGCCTACCCCATCGGCGACAGCTTCACCTTGCTCAATCGTGGTCAATCGATGGGCACATTCGCCAAGAACGGCGTCAGCAAAGAAGAAGTACTCGACATGATGGCGGGCGGCACCGAAATCCAAGGCCTGGTCGACGAGTTGGAAGGCCGTGCCGCAGCGTAACGACACGCGTCCGCGAATTATCGCCGCATAGTCGTTTCACTGATTTTCGCGCACTGGCTGCACCCCTACATAAAACCCCACCTGCCCAAGCTTACCGCCATGAACAAACGCAAATACGAACTGATCTGCCTTGGCCGCCTTGCAGTGGACCTGTACGCCCAACAACCCGGCGCACGGCTCGAAGACGCCTCTAGCTTCGCCAAATATCTTGGCGGCTCCTCGGGCAATACCGCCTTTGGCGCCGCGCGGCTGGGCCTGCGCACCGCCATGCTAAGCCGGGTCGGCGACGATCACATGGGGCGTTTCCTGCTGCAAACTCTGAGCCGCGAAGGCTGTGATGTCAGCCAAGTGCAGCTCGACCGGCAGCGACTCACCGCGCTGGTCTTGCTGGGCATCAAGGACCGCGACAGCTTTCCGCTGATTTTTTATCGCGAGAACTGCGCTGACATGGCCATCGATGAAGCGGATATCGACGAGAACTTTATCGCCTCTAGCCACGCCCTGGCGATTACCGGCACCCACTTCTCCACCCCGGCCGTACACGCTGCCAGCAGCAAGGCGCTGAGCTACGCGCGCAAACATGCTGTACGTACCGTGCTGGATATCGACTACCGCCCCGTGCTGTGGGGCCTGACCGGCCGTGGCGATGGCGAAACCCGTTTCGTTGCCGACCACAGTGTCACCGCGCATCTGCAAAGCATCCTGCCCCAGTTTGACCTGGTGGTCGGCACCGAAGAAGAGTTCCATATCGCCGGCGGCAGTGAGCATCTGATCACTGCCTTGCAGGCCGTGCGCGCGGTAAGCAAGGCCACCCTGGTGGTCAAACGCGGCGCCCTCGGCTGCACAGTGATCGAAGCGGCCATTCCGGCACAGATCGATGATGCCCCCACCTTTCATGGCCGCCGGGTCGAGGTGCTTAACGTACTGGGTGCGGGCGATGCCTTCATGGCGGGTTTTCTCTACGGCTGGCTGCGCGATCAAGCTATCGAGCGCTGCTGCGCCTACGCCAACGCCTGCGGTGCCATCGTGGTATCGCGCCATGGCTGCGCGCCCGCCATGCCGAGCCGGGCCGAGCTGGATTACTTCCTCGCCCATGCCGAACGGCTGCAACGGCCCGACGAGGATGAAGAACTGACGCATCTGCATCGCGTCAGCATCGCCCGGCCGCATTGGGACGATCTGCATATTTTCGCCTTTGACCATCGCAGCCAGTTTTTTGAACTGGCGCGTGCATGCGGCGGCGACGAATCGCGCTTGCCGCGTTTAAAGCAACTGCTGGTCGAGGCCGTGGCGCAGACCGAGCGCGAGCTAGGCCTGAAAAACCGCGTCGGTGTATTGATCGATCAAAGCTACGGCGAAGACGCGCTTCACGCCGCGACAGGCCGCGGCTGGTGGATCGGTCGCCCAGTCGAGATGCCCGGCTCCAATCCGCTTGAATTCGAGCACGGTCGCTCAGTCGGCAGCCAGTTGCTGCACTGGCCCGCTGAACATGTGGTCAAGTGCCTGGTCCCGTTCGACCCGGATGGCACACCGGAGTCACGGCTGGAGCAGGAAACCCAGCTGCACACGCTTTACAACGCGGTAAAGCAGAGCGGCCACGAATTGCTGCTCGAAGTGATTCCACCCACAGCGCTGGGGCCCGACGCAAAAGCCAGCCAGGGTGAGCGCGTTCTGCGCGCCATGAAGCGTATCTACAACCTCGGCATCCGCCCGCAATGGTGGAAGCTGGCGCCACTGCCTGCGCAAGACTGGCACGCCATCGATGCACTGATCAGCGAGCGCGATCCTTACTGCCGCGGAGTCTTGCTGCTCGGCCTCAATGCACCGTTCGCTGAACTGGCTGAAGGTTTCTCCGCCGCCGCACACAGCGCCAGCTGCCGCGGTTTCGCCGTAGGCCGCAGCCTGTTCGTGGAACCGGCGCGCGCCTGGCTGCAAGGCGATATCGACGATGCCGCGCTGGTATCCCGCGCGGCCCAACAATTCACCGAGCTGGCCGCGCTGTGGCGGCAAACGCGCAGCCACGCCGCGTTAGCGCCGCCCTCACGCAAAGACCTGGGGGCCGCGGCATGAGCCAAACCCTGCGACTGACGATGGCGCAAGCCCTGGTCCGATATTTGGCGGCGCAGTACACGCTGAGTGTCGATAGCGGCGAACGAGTGCCGCTATTCGGTGGGGTGTTCGCCATCTTCGGTCACGGCAATGTGGCCGGCCTGGGCGAGGCGCTTTATCAACAACAGGGCAGTTTGCCGACTTATCGCGCGCACAACGAGCAAGCCATGGCCAACGCCGCCATCGCCTACGCCAAGGCTCATATGCGCCGGCGCATGATGGCGGTAACCACCTCGATCGGCCCCGGCGCCACCAATCTGCTCACCTCCGCCGCACTGGCGCATGTGAATCGCCTGCCGGTATTGCTGCTGCCCGGGGATGTTTTTGTCTCCCGTGCGCCCGATCCGGTTTTGCAGCAACTGGAGGATTTCAGTGACGGCACGCTTAGCGTCAATGATTGCTTTCGTCCGCTATCGCGCTATTTCGACCGCATCGTCAAACCCGAGCAGCTGCTTACCGCGCTGCCACGTGCGTTGCGGGTGCTGACCGACCCGGCCCAATGCGGCCCGGTCACCCTGGCCCTGCCGCAAGATGTGCAGACCGAAGCCTACGACTGGCCCGCGGCGTTTTTCGCCGAGCGTATTCACACTTTTCGCGCCACGCCTCCGGCCAACGATGAGATCGACGCCGCCGCCCGGGCGTTGCGTGCGGCGAAACGGCCAGTACTTATTGCCGGCGGTGGCGCGCTTTACGCCCACGCCAGCCAGACATTGCGCAACTTCGCAGAAAAGCACGGCGTGCCGGTTGCCGAAACCCAGGCGGGCAAAGGTAGCCTGGCCTGGAATCATCCCCTGCAGCTGGGACCGGCCGGCGTCTGTGGCTCCACCGCAGCCAACGCGCTGCTGGCCGAGGCCGATCTGGTACTGGCCGTCGGCACCCGGCTGCAAGATTTCACCACCGGTTCCAATGCACTTTATCGTCACGCACGCATTGTCACCCTCAACGTCAACAGTTACGACGCACTTAAGGGCGGCGGGCTGGAAATCCTCGCCGACGCACGGCTTGGCCTGCAAGCACTGGCAGCGGCGCTTGATGGTTGGCACAGCGACGACGACTGGCGTCAGCGTGCCGAGCATGCTGCTGAGGATTGGCGCAACGTAGTGAGCACGATTACCGGTCAGCGTGAACTGCCCGAAGCTACCCTGCCCTACGACGGTGAAATCATCGGCGCCGTGCAACGCTCACACCCTGACTCCAGCCGCGACGACATCGTCGTCTGCGCCGCCGGCACCCTACCCGCCGAACTGGAAAAACTGTGGCGCACGGCCACCCCCGGCGGCTATCACATGGAGTACGGCTACTCCTGCATGGGTTACGAGATCGCCGGTGGACTTGGCGTAAAGATGGCCAAACCCGAGCGCGAAGTCATTGTGATGCTCGGTGATGGCAGCTATCTGATGCTAAATGCCGAAATCGCCACCTCGGTGATGCTGGGGCACAAGCTGATCGTCATCGTGCTCGATAACCGTGGCTATGGCTGCATCAATCGCCTGCAACAGGCCTGTGGCGGCGCCCCTTTCAACAACATGCTGGACGATTGCCTGCAAGGCAGCGACGGCGCTCCGGCGATTGACTTCGCCGCACATGCACGCGCCATGGGTGCCGAGGCCGAGCATGTGCACGGCATCGCCGAACTGGAACAAGCCTTGTTACGCGCCCGTGCCGCCAAACGTACCTACCTGATCTCCATCGACACCGATCACCGCCGCACCACCGAAGCAGGCGGCTGTTGGTGGGAGGTCGCCGTGCCCGAGGTTTCGACGCAGGCATCGGTGCGCCAGGCGCGGCGCGAATACGAAAACGCCAAACAAGATCAGGCCAAGCAGCATCAGCTATCTCATTCGACGCCAGACCAAACGACATCCATGCAGGGCAAGACCGATGGCCAGTAATCCCTTTGAAGTAAAGATCGGCATCAACCCGATCAGCTGGAGCAACGACGATCTCCCCTCGCTGGGCGGTGAAACCCCGCTGTCCACAGCGCTGACCGAGGGCCGCGAGATCGGCTATCAAGGCTTTGAGTTAGGCAATAAATTTCCGCGCGATCCCGATGCGTTGCGCCAGCTGATGGCAAGCTACCAGCTCGAGGTGGTGTCCGGCTGGTACTCCGGCCGCCTCGCCAAGCGCAGCGTCGAAGAAGAAATCGCCGCCGTCGAGCCCCATCTGCGCCTGCTTGCCGCCAACGGCTGCAAGGTGATGGTCTACGGCGAAGTCGCCGACTCGATCCAGGGTGAGCGCGGTGTGCCACTGTACAAACGGCCACGCTTCAACGGCGACGATGCCTTTAAACACTACGGCGAGCGACTTACCGCATTCGGTCGGTATCTGCTGAAGCACGGCGTGCGGCTGGCTTATCACCACCACATGGGCGCCTATGTGGAATCCCCGCAGGATATCGATCGCGCGATGGCCTACACCGGCAATGAAGTCGGCCTGCTGTTCGACAGCGGCCACGCCTATTTTGGCGGCGGTGACCCGCTGGCGGTACTGCACAAGCACATCGATCGCGTCTGCCATGTGCACTGCAAAGACGTGCGTCCTGCCATCATCCGCCATGCACGCAATCGCCAGTGGAGTTTTCTCGACGCGGTCTTGAATGGGGTGTTTACCGTACCCGGCGACGGTGCCATCGATTTCGCCGCCATCGTCGGCTTGCTGCGTGAGAACGGTTACCAGGGCTGGCTAATCGTCGAGGCCGAGCAAGACCCCGCCGTAGCGCCCAGCTACGCCTATGCCAGCCTCGGCTATCGCACCCTGCGCGCGCTGGTCGACGGCACCGCCCGGCAGGAGGCCGCATGAAACTGCTGGTGAAAGCGCAACCGCAGGGGCGTGACATCGTCAAAGTCACACCGGAATCGGCGGGCTGGAAACACGTTGGCTTTGAAGGCTTTCGCCTGGCCGCTGGCGAGTCATTGCAAATCACGCTACCGGGCACGCGCGAGGGTTGCCTGGTGATACTCACCGGCAGCATCGAGTTACGCCTGGTCGAACCGGGCCAAGCCCCGCAACACTGGGCCAAGCTCGGCGGCCGCCACAGCGTCTTCGATGAATGCTCGCCGGATGCGCTGTATGCCCCACCCTCCTCGCACTTTGAAATTCGCGCACACGATGCCAGCGAACTCGCGCTTGCCACGGCGCCGGCGCAAGGCCGTTATCCGGCGCGGCTGATCCCAGGCATCAGCATGCTGCGTTCGGTGCGCGGGCAAGGCAGCAACACCCGCTACGTTTGCGACATCCTGCCGCAAACCGAAGATGCCGAATCGCTGTTGGTGGTCGAAGTCGTCACGCCTGCCGCGCAGTCCTCCAGCTACCCGCCGCACAAGCACGATACCGACAACCTTCCCGTGGAAAGCTCGCTGGAGGAAACCTACTACCACCGCATCGACCCGCCGCAAGGCTTCGCCTTCCAGCGCGTCTACACCGATGCGCGCGACCTCGACGAATCGATGGCCGTTGGCGATCACGACGTCGTGATGGTGCCGCGCGGCTATCACCCGGTAGTGATGCCGCACGGTTATCGCGGCTACTACCTCAACGTGATGGCTGGCCCCCATCGCCAATGGCATTTCAAGAACGATCCGGCGCACGACTGGCTGATGCCGCGCTGAATCACGCTTATCGACAGGAATCCGCTATGTCCGCACAACTTTCACCCACCACCGCCGCCGCTCCGATCAGTCATTACATCAACGGCCGCCTTCAGCTCGGCCATGGCGCCAGCGCGCCGTCCTACAACCCCGCCACCGGCACGGTGATTGGTGCCGTGGCACTGGCCTCGGCCGACGAGGTCGATCTTGCCGTGCAGGCCGCCGAGGCGGCTTTTTCTGCCTGGTCACAAACGCCACCGCTAAAGCGCGCGCGGGTGATGTTTCGCTTCAAGGAGTTGATCGAACGCGACCTGGACAAACTCGCCGCGACGATCACCCGCGAGCACGGTAAGGTGCTCTCCGATGCCAAGGGCGAGCTGGTTCGCGGGCTGGAAGTGGTTGAATACGCCTGCGGCATTCCCGAGTTGCTCAAAGGCGAATACACCGAACAGATCGCCAACGGTATCGACGCCTGGACCATGCGCCAGGCGCTCGGTGTCTGCGTAGGCATCACCCCGTTCAATTTCCCGGCGATGGTGCCCATGTGGATGTTTCCCATGGCGATCGCCTGCGGCAATACCTTTGTGCTGAAACCGTCCGAGCGCGACCCGAGCACCGCGTTGCTGCTGGCTCAGCTACTCAAAGAGGCTGGCCTGCCCGATGGCGTGTTCAATGTCGTGCAAGGTGATAGAACCGCGGTCGATGCCTTGCTCGACCATCCCAAGGTGCGCGCGGTCAGTTTTGTCGGCTCCACTCCCATTGCCGAATACATTTACGCGCGCGGCACCTCGCGCGGCAAGCGTGTACAGGCCTTGGGCGGCGCCAAGAACCACATGATCGTGATGCCCGATGCCGATCTCGATAAAACCGTCGATGCGCTGATCGGCGCCGGCTATGGTGCGGCCGGCGAGCGTTGTATGGCGATCTCGGTCGCCGTCGCGGTGGGCGAGAAAACCGCCGATGCCCTGGTCGCCAGGCTGACCCCGAAAGTGCAAGCGTTGCGCATCGGCGACGGCATGGATCCACAGATCGAGATGGGCCCGGTGGTCACCGCCCAACACCGCGACAAGATCACCGGCTATATCGACGATGGCGTGGCCGCTGGCGCGCAATTGGCGGTGGATGGCCGCGGTCACCGCGTCGCTGGCTGCGAACAAGGCTTCTTTCTCGGCGGCAGCCTGTTCGACCGTGTCACGCCGGACATGCGCATCTACAAAGAAGAAATCTTCGGCCCGGTGCTGTGCGTCGTACGCGTACCGGATTTCGCCAGCGCGCTCAAGCTTATCGACGAGCATGAATACGGCAATGGCACGGCGATTTTTACCCGCGATGGTCATGTGGCACGTGAATTCGCCCATCGCGTCCAAGTAGGCATGATCGGCATCAATGTGCCTATCCCCGTGCCCATGGCCTTCCATAGCTTCGGTGGCTGGAAGAAGAGCCTGATGGGCGATCACCACGCGCACGGTCCGGAAGCCGTGCGTTTCTACACCCGGCAAAAAGCCGTTACTCAACGCTGGTTGGCCAACGAGGCCGACGCCGGTGCGCAATTTGCCATGCCGACCCATTGAAGCAACCCACCACAACGAGAAATCAAGCCCCCAACGGAGCCACGCCATGGATCTGAGAGCGCATAAAAAGCCACTTGTGACCTGCAGCCTGCTCGCCCTTCTGGGCCTCACCGTAGCGCCGCAAAGCCATGCCACCGACAGCCCCTACTTGTTTGGCGACTGGAACGGCACGCGCACGCGCCTGGCCGAGCAAGGCATCAGCTTCGACTTTGGCTACGGCAGCGAAGTGGCGCATAACTTCACCGGCGGCACCAAGCAGATCACTCGCTACACCGATCAATGGAAACTGGGTTCCACCCTCGACCTGGAAAAACTATGGGGCTGGAGCGGTGGCACCTTCCAGGTGATGCTCACCAATCGCAACGGCCGCAATCTGGGCGCCGATGCGAATATCGGCAATAACCAGCTGATCCAGGAAGTGTATGGCCGCGGGCAAACCTGGCATCTGACCGTTTTTGCGCTGGATCAAAAATTCTTCGACGGCAAACTCGACTGGCGTATCGGCCGGCTGCCCGTGGGCGAGGATTTCGCCAGTTTCTCCTGCGACTTTCAGAACCTCACCTTCTGCGGCGCGGCGCCCGGCAATATCGTCGGCGACTACTGGGTGAACTGGCCGACCAGCCAGTGGGCTACCCGCATCAAGCTGCACACCACCGACCAGACCTATGTGCAGATCGGCGCGTATCAAATCAATCCGAACTACGTCAACGATCGCTGGGCACGGCGCAACGGCTGGAAGCCCGATTTCCCCGGCGGCACCAAGGGCGCCTTGATCCCGCTGGAGTTCGGCTGGACCCCGATCGCCAACGGCTTGCCCGGCAGCTACAAAGTGGGCGGCTGGTATAACAACGCCGGCGGCTCGGACCTCTACTACGACGTCAATCATGAGCCACTGGCGATCACCGGCGGCGAAGCACTCAAGCGCGACTCACGCTACGGCGGCTATCTCAACTTCCAGCAACAAGTCAGCGGCGTTGCCGGCGGCAAGGGCACCACCGTCTTCTTCAATGCCACCCAGGCCGATCGCGATACCTCCGCCACGGACCGGCAAATCGCCATGGGCATGGAATACAAAGGCCCGTTCGAGCGCAGCAACGATATGGTCGGCTTTGCCATCGGCGCCAGCCACGCCAATAGCCGTCTGGCTGAATATCAGCGCCTGTACAACCAGTTCCATCCAGCTACGCCGGGGCTGGTCAAGAACGGTTACGAATACGTCTCGGAGTTGTTCTACAACTGGTCGCCGATTCCTTCGATCAACCTGCGCCCGAATCTGCAATACATCCTGCACCCGGGTGGCACGCGGCAAAACAGCAATGCCTTCGTGTTCGGCTTGAAGACCAGCGTCGCGTTCTAGCTTGATGCCTATCGGTGGCCTCCTTCTCGCGGCGGACAGCGTAAGGAGGCCATCATGGCGACGCGCTATTCACCCTGATCCTTCAATCGGCGCAGCTCACGGCGAGCATGTTTATCCGGTCGATTGGACGGTCGGAAAAGACCTCCGCCAAGCAAGCGTCGCTGCTCTTGTAAGGCCGAACGTGCAGCCACGCTGGCCTCGCTTTCTCGATAAAGCGTCTGCGCCACGCTGGCCGGGCCACGCTGCTCCGCCAACAGCAACACCTCGACCTCCAGCCGCTCCTCGCCACGGGTAATTTTCAGCAGGTCGCCAAGGTGTAGTGCCTTGGCCGGCTTGCAGCCGCCGCCATTGACATCGACCTTGCCGCCCTCGATCGCCTGCTTGGCCAGGCTGCGGCTCTTGAAAAAACGCGCCGCCCATAACCAGACGTCCGCACGGACCTCACTGAGTTTATTGAACCCAGCGTCGTTAGACCCAGCATCCTTAGACATGTTGTCGTTGAACCCAAAGTGGCTTATCGGTGGCATTATCGCGCCACCTAGTCTCACGCAAGCAGACCATGGACTTTACCCTTACCCCATCCCTTGCCTGGATCATGCCTTTCGTGGCCGGGTTTCTGCTTGCTCGCTACATCTACCGCAAATCGAACGAGCCGCTGCCGCAGCCGTTGCGTACCGACATTACCGATGCCGAGATCGAAGCCGCCATACGCGCGAAACGAACGGTGGAGGCGATCCGGCTTTATCGCCAACGCAGCGGTTGCGATCTTAAAGAGGCCAAATCGGCCGTCGAAGCGATGACTCGTCATATCCACCCTCACGGCATGCCCTACAGCGTGGTGCCACCGCCCTCGCCCACGCCTATCAGCGATGCCCATATCGAAGCGGAGATACGCGCCAGGCGCCTGATCGAGGCGATCAAGCTTTATCGGCAACGCAGTGGCTGCAACCTTAAAGAGGCCAAGCTCGCAGTCGAAGCAATGGACCGCCGCATTCATCCGCACGGCTGAGCTAAGCTCTTAGCCACAGATTGCCCAGCGGCACCGTCAGCAACGACAGCACAATGCCCACACCCAGCACGGTATTGGCCAGCTCCGGCTCAAGCCCGTACTCGTCGGCAAGAATCGCCGCCGAAATCATCGGTGCCATCGCCGCCTGCAATACCCCCACCGTCAGGGTCAGGCCGCCCACCCCGGCCGCACGGCCGATCAGCCAGCACAGCAACGGCGCCAGCAGCAGTTTCCAGCCCAGCCCCAGGCTGGCCGCAGCGGCCATCCGCTGATCGGCATGCAGCTTGAATTGCAGCCCCACCGAAAACAGCGCCAACGGCGTCAAGCTGGCGCCGATCGGCGCGAATACGCTGTCGAGCAAGGGTGACCAGCCGCCCAACGCAGCGGCGGCCATGCCGATGAGCAAGGCGATAAAGGCCGGAAAACTCAGACTGCGCCGCACGATTTGCGCCGGCTGCGCTTGGCGCCCGGCATATAGCGAAGCCACCACGATGCCTGCCGATGCCAGCAGCGGAAAACAGCCCAGTTGATCGGCAACCACCGCCAGCCCCAAACCTTCTTTGCCGTGCATGGCCTCCATCAGCGGGTAACCCATGAACGAGGTATTGCCCAGGCCACAGACCAGGATCAATCCACCGATACGTTCACGCGACCAGCCCAGCCACGGCCCCAGCAAACCGAACAGCAGCCATGCGCCGGCGAAGACGACGCCCATCGCGGCCACCGGAAACCACAGCTGCCCATCGAACTTCACCCGTGGAATCAACTCCAGCACCAAGGCGGGCAGCGCGATGTAGATCACCCACCAGTTGATCCCCGCCACAATGCCGGCAGGCGGGTTGGCAAAGCGCCGCACCAGCGCGCCCAGGCTGAGGCAGACGAACAGCATCAACAAAGCACTCATGGGAAAACATCACTGCATTGGCTGCACGCATCGTCGCATAGCCATCGTGATGGTCGACAATAGCGGCCTGTTCCGCTGCCCTGCCTTTCACTCGCAATGACGCACTCCCACCACCGCGTGCATGGCCTGGCTGCCGACCAGGTCGTGCCGGACTGGCCGCCGCTGCTCGACAACGAGGTAGGTCGACTGCTGGCAGGCTACCCGGCCCTGGGTGCCGTGGAGGGCATCGTCTGGCATAGCCCGCGACCGCTGTCCGCTGCCGGCCTGGTGCAAACCGCCAGCGGCGACGTCTTCGTCAAGCGGCATCACCAGCGCATACGCACGCCATCAAGCCTGGGCGAAGAACATCGTTTTATCGAACATCTTCATCGCGCCGGCGCAGCGGTGCCACGCGTACTCGGCAATGCCGCGGGAGAGACAGCCATCGCCCTGGGCGAATGGACTTACGAAGTACACGAGCAAGCGGTCGGTGTGGATCTCTACCGCGACAGCGAATCATGGTCGCCGCTACACAACCTGACCCATGCGCGCGCAGCCGGTGCGGCGCTGGGCCTACTGCACCGCGCCGCCGCAGGTTATGCCGCGGGCCAACGCAGTACTCATCTACTGGTCGCACGCAATGAACTGATCGCCGCCAGTGATCCGGTCGCGGCTCTGACGGGCCAACTCCCTCAGCGCCCCGGCCTGGCTGACTACCTACGTAGCCGCGATTGGCAGCGTGAGCTGCGCGCGGTGTTTGAGCATCGGCCTGCCTCACTGGTCGCTCGGCTACGGCGTGAAACCACGCTATGGACCCACAACGACTGGCATGTTTCCAATCTCTATTGGGATACCCATGGAGCACAGGCCACGGTCAGTGCGGTGCTGGACCTGGGCCTGGCCTCGCCGACCTGGGCGGTGTTCGACCTGGCCACCGCGATCGAGCGCAACGCCATTGCATGGCTGACCCTAGAGCAAGGTCAGGCCCTGGCTTATCCGCAAACCGCGCTGGCGCTGCTGTCCGGATATCGGGAAACCGCCCCGCTCAGTGCGGCACAAGTGCACCTCATAGCCGATCTGCTACCCGTGGTGCATGTGGATTTTGCGCTGTCCGAAGTGGAGTATTTCCACGCCATCACCGGTTCGCCTGCCAATACGGCGGTGGCTTACGACATCTTTCTGTGTGGCCATACCCATTGGTTCAGCGGCCCCCAGGGCCACGCCCTGCTGGAAGCCCTGCACGACAGTGCCTGACGCTTGACTCCCCTGTCTCTGCCTGTGCGATGGCCACGGAAGGGCCTGAAGTCAGCTGAAATGACCTAAGTTTGGGCAGCCGAACCGCATCCGTGCTTCAATACGCCCTCTAGAAGCGGGGGTGCCAGGCGTTTGCCAGGCTGAGAGAGTCCCTTGGAACCTGATCCGGTTAGCACCGGCGTAGGGAGCTTTAGCAGTTGCGCGGAGCCTCACTCCACGCAATTCGCCGTCGCTTCGTTCTCTTTGCACAACGATGACGATGACCCGGCAAGCTCACTCCCCTTTTGTTCTCACGGCCCTGCTTTGCGCAGTCGCTGCCACGCACGCGCAAGACGCCAGCAACACCACGACTGCGAATACCCCTCCGGCCGCCTCGGTTGCACTGGCCCCGGTCATGGTGAAAGCGCGCAGCGGTGACGGTTATGTCGTCAGCCAAAGCCAAGTCAATAATTTTGGCCAAGCCTCGCTGCAAGACACTCCGGCCAGCATCAACGTGCTCAGCCGCGACCTGCTCGACGACCGCCAGCCACGCGGCCTGAGTGAACTGGCACGCAGCGATGCCTCGCTGGGCGATAGCTATGCGCCGGTCGGCTACTACCAGAACATAGCGATTCGCGGTTTTCCGCTGGATCTGGCTACCGGCTATCGCTTCAACGATCTCAGCATCACCGGCGAACAGCGGATTGCCTTTGAAAACATCCAGCAAGTCGACATTCTCAAGGGTGCCGCCGGCATCGATGCCGGCGTGCTCGCCCCCGGCGGTGTCATCAACTATGTCGGCAAGCGTGCGGCTAACGTACAGACGACAACCCTAGGCACCGATTCGCATGGTTCCCGCTATGGCGCACTGGATCTTGGCCGCTGGCTCAGCCCCACCTTCGGCCTGCGCTTCAACACCGCGTACGAAGACACCCATGCCTACGTACAGCACGCCAACGGTCGGCGTAATTTCTATGCCATCGCGGCGGATTGGTTGATCTCGCCCAAGGCTACCCTGCAACTGGACGCCGACTACCAAGCCAGCGCACAGCGTTCGGTCTCTGGCTATCAGTTGCTTGGCGGTAGCGTTTTGCCGACGCATCCAAGCCGTTCGCTGATGCTCGGCTATCAGCCGTGGCAGCAACCGGTGAGCATTCACGCAAGCAATATCACTGCGCGCTTCCATTACCAGTTCAACGACGATTGGCAGGCTCGTGTCGATGCCGGTCATAGCCGCAGCGTGATCGACGATAACGTCGCCTTCGCCTACGGCTGCTTTTACGCACCGGCCTGCGCCAGTGGCTCCACGCCTGGTTATTTCTTTGCGCCGGATGGCAGCTATGACGTCTACGACTTCCGCAGCCCAGACGACACCCGCCAGAACGATGAGCTGCGCGCGCAGTTGCAAGGCCATCTCGACACCGGGACCATCAGCCACGACCTCACCGTCGGCGCAGATGTCTTACGCCGCAGCATCAATCAGCGACCATATGTCTACGATTACGTCGGCACGGCACCAAGCGACCAGGGCGAACCACCGTATTTCGCGCCATCACCGAACCAGCCAGGCCCCTCGCAGCAGCGCCAGAGCACCTGGCAGCGGGCGTTGTTCGCGATGGATCGCGTTCGCCTAAGCCCGCACTGGCAAGTGCTGGCCGGTGGCCGTTTTGTGCAACTGGACGAGCGTGACTACGACGCCAGCGGCGCACCGCAGCGGCATATCCGACTCAATCACTGGCTGCCGCAAACCGCCTTGCTATGGCAACCCACCAGCCAGCTCACCGGTTATCTCAGCTATGCGCAGGGTCTGGCGCTGGGAACCCAGGCGCCGTACTGGACGGCTAATGGCGGAAGTTTTCTGCCGCCGCTGCTATCACGGCAATGGGAAACCGGCCTGAAATACGCCGTCAACGATGCCTTGCAACTCGATGCCGCCGTTTTTCGCATCGCCCTGCCCTATCAATACGCGCAACCGGACAACACCAGCCAGGGCTTCACTTTTGTGCAGCGCGGCCAGCAGGTGAATAGCGGCATCGAACTGCAAGCGAACGGCCGCGTCAGCGACTCGCTGCATGTCATCGCCAGCATCAGCATGATCAATGCGCGGGCGCAAAACACCGGCACGCCCAGCTACGAAGGCCACCAGGTGGTCAATGTGCCGAAGCTGCGCAGCAGCGTTTATGCCGATTACCGCTTGCCCTTTGCGACGTCGTGGAGCCTGCTCGGCGGCTGGCGCTACGCGGCGCCCAACGCTGCCACGCCGAGTGGGCGCACGCGGGTACCGGCCTACAACCTATTCGATGCCGGCCTGCGCTATCGCACCCGCTTGAACGGACATGAACTGAGCTTGCGCCTTAGCATCGACAACGTATTCAACCGTTTCTATTGGCGCGATACCGGCAGTTCGGGTGGCGACAGCTATTTGTTTCCAGGCGCACCGCGACTGGCGCGCGTGTCGATGAGCTATGAGCTGTAACTCATGAGCAAGCTGGAACTACTCGCCGCGCTGCTCAGTGCCTGGGGCGTATGGCTTACCGCCCGCCGCAATCCATGGTGCTGGCCGGTAGGGCTGATCGCCGTCGCGCTTTACGGCGGCATCTTCATGGACGCCAAGCTGTACTCCGATGCCTTGCTGCAAGGACTTTTCGCGGTATTCCTGGTCTACGGCTGGCATCGTTGGCGACAGCATCTTGGCGACGATGGACGGGTTCGGGTTACCGCGTTGTCGCCGCGACGCGCATGCGTCGAGCTAGCCGTCGGCGCGCTCGGCGCGCTGGCGCTGGGCGCCGTCATGCATGTCTATACCGATGCCGCATTGCCCTGGCTCGACGCCGCACTGACCGCCTTCAGCCTGGTCGCACAGTGGTGGCAGGCACGCCGTCATATCGCCAGTTGGTGGCTGTGGATCGCGGTGGATCTGATCTATGTCGGCGTCTACGTGTACAAATCACTGACGATTACCGCCGTGCTTTACACCGGCTTCATCGCGCTGGCTGCATGGGGCTGGCGCAGTTGGCGGCAAGCAGCGGCCTTGCAACAGGCCGCTGCGCGCGGCAGATAATCGCTGGCCGAAACAGCGCAGGCTTTCTCCGTCAAGGAGTAGGCAAGGCTCACCCCAGCGATCATCGCTAGCTTGAGCGAAGCGTACTTCGCTCAAGCTAGCGCGCAAGATCAACCCAGCAACACCCGGTTCATCCGCTGCACAAAGGCCGACGGATCAGGCAAGGGTGCACCGGCCGCGATCTCCGCCTGCTCCAGCAACAGCGTCGCCAGATCTTTGGCCTTGTCGGCGTCGCCTTCGCCCTCGACCCGCTTGAGCAAGGCATGCTGCGGATTGATCTCCAGCGTCGGCTTGCTCTCGGGCATATCGTGGCCGGCCTCGCGCAGCAAACGGGCCAGATGTGGCGCCATTTCGTAATCGCTCAGCGCCAGGCATGAAGGCGAATCGGTGAGCCGTGGCGAAACGCGCACGTCGGAGACGCGATCGCCGAGCAGGTCCTTGAGCTTTTTCAACAACGGCTCAGCAGCCTTGCTGGCCTCTTCCTGCTGCTTTTTGTCAGCCTCATCCAACGGCAGTTCGCCCTTGGCGACATTCTTCAATTTCTTGCCGCTGTATTCGTTGAGGCTGCCCAGCATCCATTCGTCGATGCGATCGGACATCAGCAGCACTTCGACACCCTTGGCCTTGAATGCCTCCAGCTGCGGGCTACCGATGGCGGCGGCGTGGCTGTCGGCGGTGATGTACCAGATCGTGTCCTGGCCGACCGGCATGCGGCCGATGTAATCGTCCAGCGCTACCGTCTGCGCACTGCCCTCGCCCTTGGTCGAAGCAAACCGCAGCAGCTTGGCGATGCGCTCGCGATTGGCGTGATCTTCGGCAATACCTTCTTTCAGCGTGTTGCCAAAGGCCTTGTAGAAGGTGGCGAATTTCTCCGGCTCGTCCTTCGCCAGCTTCTCGATCAGATCGAGCACGCGTTTGACGCAAGCGGCCTTGATCCGATCGAGCTGGCGGTTCTGCTGCAGAATTTCGCGGCTGACATTGAGCGGAAGATCGTCGGCGTCGACCACCCCGCGAACAAAACGCAGATAGTTCGGCAGCAACTCTTCGGCGGCGTCCATGATAAAGACGCGCTTGATATAGAGCTTGAGGCCTTTGCGCTCGTCGCGCCCACCCATCATCAAATCGAACGGCGGCTGGGCCGGCAGATACAACAGCGTGGTAAAGCTCTGGCTGCCTTCGACCCGATTGTGGGTCCAGGCCAGCGCATCGTTGAAGTCGTGACCCAGCGCTTTATAAAAGCTCTGGTAATCCTCGTCGCTGATGTCGCTCTTGGGCTTGGTCCACAGTGCCGACGCGGCGTTGCTGGTCTCCCATTCGTCGCCCGGCTTGCCTTCGACTTCTTTCGGCATGCGGATCGGAAAAGCGACGTGGTCGGAGTAGCGCGTAATCAGCGATTTCAGCGTCCACGGCTTGAGGAACTCATCCTCGTCGGCTTTCAAATGCAGGATCACCGAAGTACCGCGCTCGGCCAGCTCTACTTGCTCCAGGCTGTACTCGCCCTTGCCGTCGCTTTCCCACTTCACGCCTTCAGCCGCGGGCTGGTCGGCGCGGCGGCTGAGCACGGTAACCCGGTCGGCGACCACAAAGGCCGAATAAAAACCCACGCCGAACTGGCCGATCAAGCGGGCATCGGTTTTCTGCTCGCTCGACATCGCTTCGAGGAAGCGCTTGGTGCCAGAGCTGGCAATGGTGCCGATATTGGCCACGATCTCGTCGCGACTCATGCCGACGCCGTTATCGCGAACGGTGATCGTGCGTGCCTCCGGATCCCAGCTGACGTCGATATGCAGCTCGGCGTCGCCGCTGAGCAACTCCGGCTTGGCGATCGACTCGAAGCGCAGCTTGTCGCAGGCATCGGAGGCGTTGGAGATCAGCTCGCGCAGGAAAATCTCCTTGTGCGAGTACAGCGAGTGCGTGACCAGGTGCAGTACCTGGGCGACTTCGGCTTCGAATTTGCGGGTTTCAGTGGTTGCAGTCATGC
>NZ_JAPDPE010000036.1 GCF_026283955.1 Dyella silvatica
GGCCGCGGCATCGGCGACATCGACCGCGTGGTAACGCACCACCGCACCCAGGGCTTCCAGTTCGCGGATATGCGCCTGGATGCCTTCGTTCAATGCCGAGCGGCCGGTCAGGATCAGCACCGCATTGCGCGCCTGCCGCGCAATCTCGCGGGCGAAGATCAAGCCCAGCCCACCGGCTCCGCCGGTGATCAGGTACACGCCCTGGGCTTTCCACGGCGAGGCCGCCGCGCTCGCCGCGGTCTGCTCGGACCAGCCACTCACCTGGCGCACGCCGTCTACATAACGTATCTGCGCCGCCGCGCTGCCGCGATTTTCCAGCACGACCTGGGCCACATCCTGGCCCGCCTCGATGCCGATCAGCTGGCCGACGATGCGCGGGTTTTCCAGCTGTGCCGTACGCAACATGCCGCCCAGGCCGGCCATGATCTGGCCGGCGCCCTGGCGCGGCACCACCACCTGGATCAGCTGTTTGCCGCTTTGGCTGCCCAGCGACTGGATCTGTTCCAGCAGTACGCCAGCCGCCGCTTCAAAGCGCTGGGCAAGATGGTCGCCGCTGGCCGGGCTCAGGCAGATGGCGTTGGGCAGGCGCTGTTCCAGATCGACGGCATCGACACCGCACAACAGCACCACCTGCTGCGCAAACGCATCGCCAGCCGTTGCCAACGGCGGCTGCGCCGTCCACGCCGGCTGCAACAACAGCGTCTGGATCGGTTTGCCGGCGCTGGCCATGGCCGTCAACGGCCGCAGGCTGAACTGCTTGAAGCGCACGCACACCGCACCGTGCTCATCGCACAGATCGATGTCGAGCCGTTGCACCGCATCGCCGGCCTGGCTGCCCGCGCTGTGCCGTACCACCGCCCACATGGCGGCGGTGGATGGCGCCCATGCCTCGAGTGTGCCCAAGGCAAAAGGCAGCATGACCTTGCCCTGCTCTTGCAGGCCCAGCGTCGCCTGCAAGGCCGCATCCAGCAGGCTGGGATGTAGCAGATAGCCATCCGCCGGTGCCGAGGCCGGCAGGGTGATCCGCGCCAGCGCTTGCTGCGATCCGATAAACAGTTCGTGCAGGCCCTGGAATCCCGGGCCGTAGTGCAAGCCCATCTGTTCGAACAAGGCATAGCACTGGCTGGCGCTCAGCTGTGAAGCGGCGCATTGCTGGCGCAGGCTGGCCAGGTCATGTGTGGTCGTGGTCGCTGGCTCGGCATTCGCCATGGCCGTCGCCGAGCCCTGGCTATATGCGACGGTTTCGCCATCCTCGCCTTCGCTATAAATCTCAAAACCGATTTCGCCGGATGCTTCCGGATAAAGCGCGATATGCAGGGTGAGACCGTTCGCATCGACCACGATGGGCCGCACCCACACCACGTCATTCAGTGCGATAGGCGCGGCTTCGCCGATCACCTCGCTGACCGCGCGGCGGGCCATTTCCAGCTGCGCTACGCCGGGTAGCACCCGGTTGCCCTGCACCCGGTGATCGGTGAGGAAGAATTCGTCGCCGCTCAACTGAGTGCTAAAGCGCAGCCCGGCGACATCCGAGGTATTTCGATGCAGCAGCGGATGCAGTGCGGCATGGTTGCCGGATGCAATCGCTGTCGGCACCGGGCCGGTGGGTATCCAATAGCGCTCGCGGGCAAACGGATAGGTCGGCAGGCTGATGCGGCGTGGCCGCTCGGCGCCATACAAACGCGACCAGTCGAAGGCCAGCCCCTTTACCCACAGGTCGAGCAGCTTGCCGAACTTGCCCTTGGCTATCCACGCCTCGACGATGGTCGCCATATCGTCATCGCCGGCCAGCGCAGCCAGGGTTTCTTTGTTGCGTTTGACCTGGCCGCGATACAGCTCGTCGATGGCGCTTTCGCCGGCAATGTAGGCACTAAGCTTTTCGCCTAGCTCGCCCAGCGAATGCACCACCAGCGCCAGCCGCTCTTCCATCGCTTCACGGCCGACTTGCAAGGTATAGGCCAGGCCGGCCAGAACCATATCGGCATCTGCTGCAATAGCCGCGAGCAATCGTTGGACTTGTTCGCGCAAACGGTCTTCATGACGTGCCGATAGCACGATCAGCACCGGCCCGCGTGCGGTCGGTGTCGGCACCGGTGCCAGGTATTCCTCGATCACCACATGGGCATTCGCACCACCGGCGCCAAACGACGAGATACCGGCACTGCGCGCGCCTTCCCGCTGCACCCCACCCACATCCAGCATCGGCCGCGGCCACGGTGCTAACGCTTGCTGCACCACGAATGGCGTGCCGTCAAAATCGATGTTCGGATTCAACACGCTCGAATGCAGGCTGGGCACCAGTTGCTGATGCTTTAGCTGGAGCAAGACCTTGGTCACGCCGGCAATGCCGGCCGCGCTTTCGCAGTGGCCGATATTCGACTTGGCCGAACCGATGGCGCAGAACTGGGTGTCCTGGGTCCAGTGGCGGAACGCTTTCGACAGCCCGGCAATCTCGATCGGATCGCCCAGGCTGGTGCCGGTGCCGTGCGCTTCGATATAACTGACCGCACGCGCATCGATGCCGCCTTCGCGCAGCGCGCGCTCAATCACCTTGGCCTGCGCGTTGGGATTGGGCACGGTGTAGCCGTTGGTCTTGCCACCGTGGTTGATCGCGGTGGCCCTGATCACGCCATAGATGTGATCGCCATCGGCCTGGGCCTGCGCCAATGGCTTGAGCAGTACCGCACCGACGCCCTCACCCGGCACATAGCCTTCGCCGCCTTCGCCAAAACTCTCGCAACGGCCCTTGCCGGAGATGAACTTGCCCTGCGCCAGCATCAGGTATTTGTTCGGGTGCACCGACACATTGACGCCACCGGCAATCGCCACCGCGCAGCCGCCGCGTTGCAGGCTTTGGCAGGCCAGGTGAATCGCCGTCAGCGACGACGAGCACATGGTGTCCAGCGCCATGCTGGGGCCGTTGAAATTGCAGAAGTACGAGATGCGATTGGCGACCGACGCCGCGCTGTTAAGCATCGCCAGGTTATTGCCCCGGGCCTGCTCTTGCGCACCGTACAGTTGATATTCCTCGTACATCACGCCGACGAAGACGCCGACACTGCCCTCCTGCCCTGCGCCGGCATGCTGGGTGACGCTATCGCGGGTATAGCCGGCATCTTCCAGCGTGGCATGCACGCACTCCAGAAACAGCCGCTCCTGCGGGTCCATCAGCTCCGCTTCGCGCGGCGAGATATTGAAGAACAGCGGATCGAACAGATCGACGCCGTCGATAAAGCCGCCCCAGCGACTATAGGTTTTGCCGGCCTTGTTGCGGTCTTCGTCGTAGTAGAGCTTGTAGTCCCAGCGTTCGGACGGAATCTCGGTGATGCTGTCCTTGCCCTGGCTCAGATTGGCCCAGAACTGTTGCAGATTGCCGGCCTGCGGATAGCGCCCGGCGACGCCGATGATGGCGATCTCGCCGACGTCCCCGGCGGCGGCCGTCGAATGGACGCGTGCGGCATCGCCGGATAACCCGGCTACACCCGGTAAATGCTCTGGCTGCGTGCCAAAGCGCGGGCGACGACCGAGCACGCTGGCGCTGAGCGGTGCGACTTCCTCGCGTAACGGCGCTACCGCCGCATCGTGCAGTGTTTCGCCCAGCACCTCGCTCAGCCGCGCACGGTGATGTTGCAGGAAATGAGACGCCAGCGCGGCAATCGTCTGGTATTCGAAAAGCAGGGTCTTGGACAACGAGCCGAACACTTGCTCCAGCGCGCGGGTCAAGTCCATCACCAGGATGGAGTCGATGCCGTAGGCCTCCATTTGCGCCTGCGCGTCGATGCTATGGGCGGGCCGTTTAAGCGTGCTCGACAGCAAGCGGACGAAATAGCGGATGGCTTTTTCCTGCAATTCGTCCGTCGCCGCACTCACCGCCGCGCCCGCGGGCTTGAGCGCCGCGACGGCCGGCTTCGCCACGGTCGATAAGCCGGAGATGAAACGGCGCAGCGCACCTTCAGCCACCAGCACCTGCGGCAGGCCGCTCGATAAAGCCTGCGCCAAGGCCGCGCAACCACTGGCGCTGCGCAGGGGAATCAAACCGGTTTGCTGGGTCATGCTCTGGCGCGTGGCGGCATCGACCTGCATGCCGCCCTGTTCCCATAGCGGCCAGTTCACCGACAGCGTGCGTCCATGGCGCTGCCCTTGGGCGACCAGGCCGCTGCGGTAAGGCGCGAAGGCGTCCATAAAGGCATTGGCCGCCGCGTAGTCGGCCTGGCCCACATTGCCAAGCGCGCCCGAGGTCGAGGAAAAGCAAATGAAATGATCGAGCGCCAGCTCCTGGCTGGCTTCGTCGAGATACCAGGTGCCGGCCACTTTGGCGTGCAGCACTTGCTGCAGTTCTTCGCGGGTCTTCTTGATGATGAAGCTATCGCGCAAGACGCCTGCGCTATGCACGATGCCATGCAGGCCACCGAAGCGGTCGACCACATCGCGCACGCAATGCATCACCGCATCGCGGTCGCCGACGTCGAGCTGGCGATATTGCACCGTGGCGCCCCGTGCTTCGAGTTCGCCAAGCCTGGCCTGCGTCGCGGCGTTCAGCGGCGAACGCCCGGTCAGGATCAACGTTGCGCCCTGGGCCTGACGGGCGATGTCGTGAGCGAAGATCAGGCCGAGACCACCGGCGCCACCGGTGATCAGGTACACACCCTGCGCTTTCCATGGCGATACCGCATCAGGCAACGGCGGCTGTTCGACCCAGCCGCCGACCTGGCGGACGCCGTCGACATAACGGATTTGCGTCGCCAGGCTGTCGCGATTTTCAGCCAGCGCTTGCATCACATCCTGGCCATGCTCGACGCCGATCAGCTGACCGACGATGCGCGGATTCTCCAGCTGTGCTGTACGCAGCATGCCGCCTAATCCGGCCAGGGTCTGACCAAGGCCCTGGCGCGGCAGCACCAGCTGGATCAGATGCTGGCCTGGCTGGCTATTCAGCGCCTGCAGCTGTTCGAGCAACGCCACGGCTGCCGCTGCGTAGCACGGCGCCAGCGGTTCGCGCACATCGATATCCATGCAGGTCGCATCCGGCCACCGCGACCGTAGTTCTGGCAAAGCGCGGCGAATGTTTTCCGCGTCACCACACAGCAACACCACCTGCTGTGCATAGCGCGGAGCGTCGGCAGTGACCACCGGCTGCGCGGTCCAGTCGAGTCGCAGCAAGGCCGTTCGTACCGGCTCGTCGGCGCCCGCAGCTGCGGTTGCACGCGCGCAGAATTCGCCGAGGCGGACACAGACCCGGCCGTTGTCGTCGCACAAGTCGATATCGAATTTTTGCAGCGCATCGCCTGCCGCATGGCCGGCGCGGCGACGGATCACCGCCCACAGGTGATCCGTGCAAGGGGCCAGCAGGTCCAGCGAACCCAGTGCGAAAGGCAGTATCAGCGCAGCCTCGTCGAGCCCACCGGCAGCATCGGCTTGAAAAGCGATGGCGGCCTGCAAGGCCGCGTCGAGCAAGCTGGGATGAAGCACATAGCTGGCCTGCGACGCTTTCAGCGCATCCGGCAGGGTGATCCGCGCCAAGGCCAACTCTGGCCCGACGAACAGCTCGCTCAAGCCACGATGGCCCGGACCATAGTTCAGGCCCATCCGGTCGAACGCGGCATAGCATGCCTCGGCGCTGAGCGGCGACGGCGCGCACTGCCGACGCATCGTGGCGAGATCGAGCGACATCGCCGCAGCCGGCTCGGCATCGGCGACGGCAAGCACCGAGCCTTGGCTATACACCACGCCTTCGTCGCCCTCGGCATCGGCGTAAATCTCGAAACTGAATTCGCCATTGCCTGCCGGGAACAGCGCCAGATGCAGGTCTTTCGGCGCTACCCCAACCACGATAGGTCGCAGCCATACGACATCTTTCAAGCGGTGTGGACCGCTATGGGCAAGCGCGTGGCCTGCGGCGCAGCGGGCCATTTCCAGCTGTGCCGCGCCCGGCAAGGTGCGCTCGCCCTGCACCCGATGATCGGCAAGAAAGAATTCGTTGCCACTAAAGCGGCTGCTGAAACGCAGCCCGGTGGAGTTCGACGTATTGCGGTGTAGCAGCGGATGGATGGCTCCCGCCGCCGATGCCGATGCCATCGATGACGCTGCCTCGACCCAATATTTTTCCTTCACGAATGGATAGGTCGGAAGCGCCAGGCGGCGACGCGTGCCTGCTTGATGCAAAACCATCCAATCGAAGGCATGCCCTTGCACCCACTTGCCGGCCACCGCCTGAAGGTTTCCGCTGGTGAGCAAGGCGTTCAAGCCATCGCGCTCGGCATCATCGCCAACGCCTGCTGATACCTCGGCGGAAAGCAGACCGCTGAAGGTCTGCTCGGATACAGACGGTGCCGCCAGCCAGTGTTGCAGCCGCGTCTGTAACGCATCGAAAGAGTCGACTATCAGCGCCAGGCGCGCCGCCATCGCCGGCCGCCCTACTTGCAGCGTGTAAGCCAGGTCGGCCAGGCCGGCGCGGCGCAGATCGGGTGACGACAACGCGGCAAGCAGTTGTCGCGCGCGCTGGCGTAGTACCGGCTCGGTCTTGGCCGACAACACGATGAGTGCAGACGGCTCCGTTGGGAAGCCTGTCGTTGTCACAGGGTCTTCGCCGGTGGCCGCGGCCACCGACTCGACATATTCTTCGACCACCACATGGGAGTTCACCCCGCCGAAACCAAACGAGCTGATGCCGGCGCGGCGCGGCATCGCCTGGCCGCTATCGTCGACCAGGGCGGGCCACGGCTGGGCCTTGTCGATAATGAAAAACGGACTGCCCTCCAACGCGATGCGCGGATTGAGCTTTTGGTAATGCACCAGCGGCGGAAAGGTCTGGTGCTTCATGCAAAGCATCGTCTTGATCAAACCGGCCAGGCCGGCCACCGATTCCAGATGACCGACATTGGTCTTGACGCTGCCGATGCCGCAGGAGTGCTCATGCAATACCTCACCGCGGGCGGCGGCGACGCGAGCGAATGCCAGCTTCAGGCCTTCCACTTCGATCGGATCGCCTTTGGGCGTGCCGGTACCGTGCGCTTCGACGTAGCCGATGCTGCCGACCGCCACGTCGGCCTGCTGCAAGGCCTCGGCGATGACCATCGATTGCGCGGTCGATCCCGGGTAGGTCACGGTGCGCGCGTGACCGCCATGATTCATTGCGCTGCCGCGCAGTACGGCGGCGATCCGGTCCTTGTCTCGAATGGCTTGGTGCAGCGGCTTGATCAAGATCATCGCCGCGCCTTCACCGCGAACATAACCGTTGGCGCGCTCGTCAAAACTCTTGCAGCTGCCGTCGGGTGACAACATGCCGGTCTTGGAAAATGAAATGAAATGCGTAGGGCTGCACAGCACGCTTACGCCGCCGACCAGGGCGTAGTCGCATTCGCCACGACGGATCGCATGTGCCGCCTTGTGCAGCGCGACCAGCGAACTGGAGCATGCGGTGTCGATCGGCAAGCTGGGGCCGTGCAAGTTCAAGAAGTACGAGATGCGATTGGGGATAAGCGCGGTATGCGTGCCGGTGGATACATGCCCCTCGATCGCTTCGAGGGCGTGTCGCAGATGGTCTTCGTAATCGAAATTGAATACCCCGACATAGACCCCGGTATTGCTGCCGCTAAAGGCCTTGGGATCGTAACCGGCGTCTTCGATGCAGGCCCACGCCTGCTCCAGCATGATCCGCTGCTGCGGGTCCATGACCTCGGCTTCGCGAGCCGAAATACCGAAGAAATCCGCGTCGAAAAATTCGACGCCATCGACAAAGCCGCCCCATTTGCTGATCGACTTGTTCTTATCCTGCACCTGGCTCGAATAAAAAGCTTCTTTGTCCCAGCGGTTGGCCGGAATCTCACTGATACTGGACAAGCCACTGCACAGGTTCTCCCAATACTGCTGGTAATTGCCGGCACCGGGAAAACGGCAGGCCATGCCGATGATCGCCATGTCGCCACGATCATGATGATCGGCCTGATGCCCCGCCCCCTCCTCGCCAATCGATTGCGATGGGTTTTCCTGGGCTGGCGTCTGACGGGCATTCATGATCGTGCATATCCTGTGATGTGTTCTTTCGGATGCTGCTGCAGCCAAACGAATAAGCCTTGAACCGCCGCCGGGTGGCGGCTGGCCTCATGCCCTGTGGCTCCTGAAAAACGCCTTGCGATCGTGGAACGAAGCCCACGCGGCCATTGCAAGATGCCGCGCATGCCCGACCCGGTTAAGCGTTTGATGCATGCCGCCAGCGCGTTGATCGACTTCGATCAGGCGACGGACAGCCGGGCATCGAGGCTCATCAGGCCTATCCATTCCCGATGGTGTCAGCCATCGAGAAACCGGCTGAAGGAGCGGGTCAAATGCTCCGCCGTCGCATCCATGATCTTGATCGCCATGCGATCCACATGCCGTTTATTCCACGGCTCCAGTTCCGTCCCCTTAACCCACTGATTGAACGAGCCCAACGCCGGCCCGGTCTGGATCTGATAATTCACGCGGTCGTCGCCCTTGCCCTCCATCGCGATACGCGTGCAATAGGCGAAGTACCAACGAAACACCAGCGCCATCTTGTGCTTCGCATTGGCCTCCGCCTTGGCGATTTCGTGCTCCAGCTTGACCGATTTGAAATAGCTCGCCGTCTCCGACCAGATCTCGTCAAAGGTCTTTTTGAAGAAGGTGGTTTCCAGCTGCTGCCGGGTGCGCTTGGGGATATCGTCCAGGCTGTCGTAATGGCGATAAAGCGAGAGCAACTTGTTCGCCCGGGCCGGAAAGAACACCGACTTCTTCATCACCTGGACCTGTGCGCCGATTTCAAACATGTCGCCCGCCGGCGCGTATTCGGTGTCCTGAATATCGATTTCCTGCAGCATCGATTTGCCGTCCGGGCTCATGCCCGCTTCGACGGAGCATTGGTTGATCGAGCCGGTCATGATGAAATCCGCGCCCAGCAGGAACGCCGCAGCGGCAGCTTCAGGCCCACCAATGCCGCCGGCCAGGCCCATGCACATGGGCTCTGCGTAACCATGCGTGCGCTGCATCTCATCGCGCATTCGCAAGAGCGGCGGCAACATCACGGCGGCGATACCGCCATCGGTATGGCCGCCGGAATCGGCCTCGACGCAGATATCGTGACTGACCGGTATTTTCTGCGACAACGCCGCTTGTTGCGGGGTAATCAGGTGCTGTTCGAGCAGCTTCTCGACGATGCCGATCGGCGGCGGACTCATGAACGCCTTGGCCACCTCCGGCCGCGATACCTTGGCGACGATGCGGTGATCGCAGACGATCTCGTTGTGCGCGTTGGTGTGCAGGCCCTGCAAGCGAAACCTGACCAGGGCCGGGGTCATCTGCATGAACGCAGCGGCCTCGATATTCTTGATACCGTACTTGAGATATAGCTCGACCACCGCCGCTTCCAGCGCGGGATACTCATAATTGGCCAGCAAGTTCATGCCATAGGGCTGACCCGCATTCAGCTCGCCCTGGATGCGAACAATGTTCGCCTCGATCTTCTCCAGCGACAGCCCGCCCGCGCCGAAAAAGCTCAACAAGCCGGCCTTGCCCATTTTGATGACCAGCTCAGCGGAGGCGACGCCGCGATACATCGCGCCTGCCATATAGGCGTATTTCAAGCCGAACCGGCGCTGGAACACTTCGCTGCCGAGTGAGGTCGCATCCACGCGAAGCGGCACGCCGCGCCCGTTGACCCGGCCGATGGCAGGCGGCACGGCGTGTGTATCCGGCTGCGGGCTGGCGCCGTGGTTTGGCGCGGCGCTATTCGCAGACGGCTCATCGAGTGGCCGTGCAGGCGGCGCGTCGTCAATCAACGGCGTTTCCTTGGCCTTGATCTCCTGCACCATTTTTGAAAGCACGCTGGCGCCGATCTCCTGAAACTCCACCTCGCCGTCGCCGGTCAAGCCACGCCCCATCAAGTAGCGGATCGAATCCACCCATTGCACGGGCGAGGCGATCTGCCGCGCCAGCGTCTCGGCGATGCGCGTGGGATCGTAGGGACGAGCCGTCGCATTGGCGATCACCGTGATGCTGGGCGGCGCAAAGGAGAACTGCTGCAGGAACTGGGCGAACTCGGCTTGCGCCGATTGCATGTGCCGCGAATGAAAGGCCGCGCTGACATTCAAGGTGACGCAACGCAAATTCTTTTGCGCAAACAGCTCGGCCGCCGTCGCCAACAGGTTTTTCTCGCCGGCAATAACGGTTTGTGTCGGCGTATTAAAATTGGCGATGTCGATCTGTGCAAGTTGATGCTGATCAAGCAACGCCCTCACCTCCGGCGCCGACATACCCAGCACGGCCGCCATGCCACCACCGCTGGCCGCACCCATCAGCTCTCCGCGCTTTTTAACCAGGCGCAGCCCGGTTTCAAAAGAAAACACACCCGCCGCCAGCAAGGCGTTGTATTCGCCGAGGCTGTGGCCGGCAAAAAAATCGGCTGGCGGATCGGATTCGGCGGCGGCATGCAAGTCACGCTGCCGGTAGTAATGCAGGGCATTGACCACATACAGCGCAGGCTGGGTATATCGCGTCTGCGACAGCTGCCCTTGCCCATCGTTCAAGCACAAATCCTCTAGCGAGTAGCCGAGGATGTCGGAGGCGCTTTTGACTTGTTCCGGAAAAAGCGGAAAGAGGTCTTTGCCCATCCCCTTGAATTGGGAGCCCTGGCCAGGAAAGATGATTGCCTTCATTTTGCGTGACTCCATGATGCGCTTGCTCCGAACCTGGTTGTCTTGATGGCCCGGTGTTGCCGGGCTTATGGCTTGATCGATGTGCGGCGCCGCCGTCCGCGACAACGCGGTCAGCTCGGTCAATCGCTCCATCTCGCCGCCGAACGGCGACATCACGTGATGAATCTGAGAGGTCGAATCGGCGGGCAATCCGTACTTCAGGAACGTCGCCATGGTTCCGCCCGGCCCGACGTCGATATAGCGATAGCGACCCTGTGCTTCGATCAGCCGAATGGTTTGCATAAACAGGATCGGCTCGCGCACCACCGACCAGAAATGATCATCGGCCAAGCGATGCAGCGGCTTGCCCATGGCACAGCAGACGATCGGCATATGGCCCGGGCGAAGTTGCAGCGTGCGCAGAAACGCCCGATAGGGCTGGCTGGCGCTATCGATCCAGCGCGAATGAAAAGCGAAGCCGACCGGAAGTCGATGAAATGCCAGGCCTTGCCGATGCAGATCGGCTTCGACCGCCGCTATATGCCGTTGCGGCAGCGAGATCACCGAATGGGTGGCGAAATTGCTGGCCCCTAGCTCACAAAGCGTGCGCAATGCAGGCGTGAGATAACGCTCCGGCTCACCCATGACGGCGATCATGCAGCCGGGCTCGGCGTGCTTCTCGATCGCCATCGCTTGTTCGATCACCGCCCGCAACGCGTCGCCTGGATCGATGCAACCGGCGACCGCCGCCGCGGCAAAGGTGCCCAGGCTTGCGCCCAAGACCATATCGGGCTGCAGGCCACGCTCGATCAGCGATGTCGCCAGCGCATGCTCCACCATGACGCGATCGGCTTTTTGCATGGAGGCGCGAAAGCGCGCATCGCGCGCAAACAGCTCCCGTCCCATTTGAAAATGGTGCGAGCCCTGCCCCGAAAATAAAAGTACGATTTTCACGTGTTACGCACACATGCAAGGCCATAATTCCATCTGAAAATCACGAGATCCACCCATGCATCGATGAATGGGTGGATATGGAATGTATGGCGGACCGTGCAAACAGTCGCTTCAAACGCGCGCGCAAACTAGCGCGTGGCGCGTTAAAGCGCGCACAAAGAAACTGCCGACGCTGATTTGGCATGTCAATGATCCAGGATAGGATGCCGTGGTTTTATTTCAGTTCGTCGCTCGCCATGCGAGGCTAGCTGGACTGTGTCCGTGCGCGCAGAGATATTGGACGCATATCCGTCCATACCTCGCCAACGAATTCGAGACAGGATTCTTTCGTACCCTGCTTGCCTGCCTTCGACCATCCGTGCGGCACGGATTTATTCACCGGCCAAATCGAATATTGCCCATCCTGGTTGACAACCACTTCGTACATCGCTTCAGACTGATTCAAGCTACTGGACATGCATGCTCCTGTGCAAAAGAAAGACGCGATCGCCTTTATCGGCCGATTGACCTTGTCACTAACTTGGAAAAGATGATTTGCGCTTGGCTTGGGGCATGGGCCGGTCGACCGGGGTCATGACGCACGCATGCACGCTAAGCGGATACGGCATCAGATTGTCGTTCGCCGTCCGGGCAAAAAAATCACCAAGCCGATACTGGGTATTGACGATGCCTATTGCAGGGAAGCCGCCGCTACCCTGAGTTTCGAGGCGTGAAATTGGCGTGAATGGGCGCAACCGGCAGGTCGGCTTATGCGCAAGAAAATTTCGCCGTTGTCTGCGTGAGCCACGCTTAAGCCAACCGCGGGTATTGGCCGTGCCGTCAGGCCTGACCCGCAGTTGATCATTTGAACAACGACGGAAACGAATCGATGATTCATGTTTCCGTTGCAGCGAGAGCGACCCTCCACAAACCGCTCCCGCAAGAATGCTCAGATTCCCCATCCCCAGCTCCAACCCGCGCTCCTGGCTCAACTGCACCCATCGCCTTGTGAGCAATGAGCCTGTTCATTCCTTCGTACTCCCCACCATGTGCTGCTTTACCGGTCCGTCCCCATGCCATGACGCCGCGTGTCACTTATTCAAGCGAGTCTGCGACGTAAGGATGCTCGACCGGAGAGCGAACCTATCATATGGCCACGCATTTTGCTGAAACTGCCGGCAACACTCGGGCGACTCATCGCGAATGTGTATACAGGGCGTGAAATCGCATGAAATTACGCGCAATATATTGCGACAGCCTCAACGGCCTGGAATGCTCCATGGCAGACATCCAGCCGTCTATTTGCCTTGTTTGAACATCCAATAATGCATGGATGAGAAGGCCGAAACCTGCGCGCGCGCCGAAGGCCAGTTCGCCGGCGTTACCTACGAACAGGCTTCGGTCAACGCAAAACCCAGGTCTTTAATCGCGCGTGCCGGGCTTCTCCGGCTCATGGCTCGGCATGCCGGCGATCTCGACCAGTTCGACCTCGTAAATCAAGGCCGCATTGGGCTCGATCGCATTCGTCACACCATGCTCGCCATAGGCCAGCTTGGCGGGTATCCAGAATTTGTATTTGCTGCCCGCCGGCATCAACGCCAGCCCTTCGGCGATACCGGGCACCACCTGGTTGAGAACCAGCGACGCGGTGTGATCGGTCTTATAGGTATTGTCGAACTCGGCGCCGCTCAAGAAGCTGCCGATGTAGTTGACCCGCACCGTATCGGTGGGCTTGGGCTTATCGCCGCCGGCATCGCGCAGCACCTGATATTGCAAGCCCGATGGCGTGGTGACGATGCCGGCTTGCTTGGCGTTTTGCGCGAGAAACACCTCGCCTTCTTGCAGATTCTTTGCCGCCAGCGCCTTCTGTTCTGTCTCGCGCTTAAGGCGCAGATGTTCGACGAAATGCTGACGAATGACGCTAGCCTGCGCCTCGCTGAGCAGCGGCTTGTCACCGGCCTGTGCACTGCGAATGGCTTGTAGGACGGTATCGATATCGACCTCACCCTTGATCGGCGCCAGATTCTTCGCCAGATCAAGGCCGACCATATAGCTCACCTGCTTGCGTTCGGTTTCCAGCCCGACGATGTTGCCGCTTGCCGCGCTCGCGCTGGACCCGCTGCTTGCGACCCCTGACGCCGGCGTCGACTTATCGGCGCTGCAAGATGCCGTCAAAGCCAGGGCTATCGAAAGCGCGAAGACATGGGCGGACTTAAAAGGTGTCATGAATCAGCTCCAGGGTAAACATTCGCCGTGCTGGCGAATGCCGATAAAAGAATCCAACAGGCCATGCGAACCGGTCGCGCTCAGTACGCGTCTACGACTCAATCGGTAACCGCGAACATCACCATCATGCCCTTGTCCTCATGCTCGAGATTGTGACAATGAAACATGTAACGTTGTGTGCCGGTGAACGCCTGGGCGAAGTCGATGGCGATGCGCACGATTTCGCCCGGCCACACCACCACCGTATCGGCTACACCCAGATCCTGCGGGCCAAGGCCTGCATCGGCCACCATGCGGCTGCGGATATCCGGTGGGCTGATGCTGCGTGAGACCACCCGAAACTGGAAGCCGTGCAAGTGAATCGGATGCGGCATGCTGGTCATCTCGTTACGGATCTCCCACACCTCACGCGCACCGCGCTTGACCGAAAATACCGCAGCGTGGCCGTTGCTATGGAAGTTCCAGTCATTGATGAACCAGCGGCCATCCGGATCGGTGCGTAGACGAAAATGACGCACTGGCCAGCTGCTGACGACCGGGGCTGGTACCAGCGTGGACAGCTGTTGCGGGATATCCGTTTGCTGCGCAGGCTGGGTCGCCGCCACCACCCGCAACTCCATCATGTCGAGCCGATTGCCCATGGCCACCGCACCGGGGTGATCGGCCATGGGATCGGGCTGAAAAGTAACCGCATCGTCGCCGTCGTGATCCATCGCGACATACTCAAGGCTGCGCAGCAGCACGCGCGAACCCGGCCTAAGCGTGCTGAAATCGATCAGGATATCCGCGCGCTGTGCCGGCCCCAGGAAAAAATCGTCGACCGGCCACGGTTGTGCCAGTAGGCCGCCGTCGGTTCCAATCAACTGCATCGGCAACGGCTGACCATCGTAGATAAATGCCGGCCGGAACATGCGTGCATTGGCTACATTGGCCAGCCGAAAACGATACCAGCCGGCAACGACATCGAGATAGGGTTCGGACGTCCAATTGACCAGCACGCGGTTGCCTATCCAGTCATCCGCATCCTGTTTATAGCTGATCGCGTTGTCTGGATCGATCTGCTTATCGGCAAGCATCAGCGGGATATCGCGCTCGCCCCAAGCAAGCCCGAGCTTTTTCCGCAGCGCAAGCTCCTCCTCGTCATCGACCAGTAGCAGGCCAGCCATGCCGTGTTGCACCTGCATACCGGTACGCATGTGTGGGTGAGCGTGATACCAGTAAAGCCCGGCGCGATTAGTGACCCGAAAGCGATAGCGCACCTGCTCGCCAACCGCCACGGGATGCAGGCCACTGCCGTCATTGGCTTCGTCCAGCGACCACCCGTGCCAATGAATCGTCGTCGGCTCGGCCAGGCGATTATCGAAACTGATATCGACTGCCGCGCCATGCGCCACGCGCAATAGCGGGTTAGCCAGGCTGCGGCCATCGATATCGATGGCGTAATGCCACAGTGCCGTGGACTGCCCCGGAAACAGCGCGAACGAACGTACTCGCGCGGTGATGTGCAGATTTTGTGAAAGCACATGCTCTGCCATCAAGCCGTCGCGCCCTGGAATTCGCAGTGCCTGCCTGGCAGGCGTTTGCGGCGGCACAGCGGGATGAGCTGGCGGCGTCGAGCGCGCTGGCGATGCTGCTGCGGGCACATGTATTTCAGGCTGCGGCTTGTACCCATGTCGAATCGCCCAAGGCGCCGCCACGACGGCAACAGCACCACCGGAAAGCCAGCTCAGCATACGGCGACGTTGTGGATCGATCATGTCAAGGCGATGACCCGGATGCATGGCAGGACCGCGAATATACCGCTACATCGGGTGATTAATTATCGCGGCGTATGACAAGTCTGTGGCAAATAACAACCCTGTCTCAATTTCGTATCGAGATCACCTGTTGTACACACGAGCTAGATTCACGCCGTGACACCATCACGCAGCTACACATCGTTTCAACGCTGATCTTCTTCTGATCTTTGGAAGCGTTCGTTCGAACAGAAAGTGTCTACGCCGAAATCAACTTCTTGCATGCGTATTTGTTGTTAACGCAGGCCGATTCGTGGATCGAATTCAACCATCTAGAGACCGTTTCATTACACCACACTGGAGAAATCGACTTGAAAACAAAACTCTCGAAGCGCAGTGAAGTCACCGCTTCGCTGATGTTCGCCGCCGCCATGGCCACCGTATCGGTTGCGCAAGCCGCGCAACGTACCGTGCAATTGCCGGAAAATGGCGTCATCACCAAGCCTATTCAAAGCCAGGCGAATAGCAACTCGCTGATTCTGGCATCGTCGCTTAATCGCGTCTGCCAACCCAATGCACGATGGCTACGGCTAGGCATCAAGCAATTGCAGTTGAGCCCGTATGACTCGCTCACCCTGGTCAGCTCGGAAGGCGATCGCGTCACCTTCGCCGGCAGCCAGTGGAATAACCGCTCGTTCAACACCCGCGCCTTGCGCGGTGCCTGCGTGGATATCCAGCCGTCGTTCGGCAACCCGGCCAGCCACTTCGAACTGGAAAGCTATCAGTACAGCAGCCAGGCGCTGGACGCCACCTCGGCGGTGGTCGCCGGTGCAGGCGATATCTGCGATAGCAGCGGCACGGTTTGCCAAGGCACGTCGGACTTGATCGTCAGCATCAACCCGACCGCCGTGTTCACCGCCGGCGACTCGGTGTATGAAGACGGCACACTGTCGGAATACCAGACCAATTACGATCCGAAGTGGGGCCGCTTCAAGAGCGTGACCAGCCCTGCCCCCGGCAATCATGACTACAACACCAGCGGCGCCAGCGGCTACTTCGATTACTTCAACGGCGCCGGCGTGCAAACCGGCCCGGCCGGCGACCGCAGCAAGGGTTATTACAGCTGGGATGTGGGCGACTGGCATTTCGTGGCACTCAATACGATGTCCGGCAATGCGGTCGCCAGCGCGCAGATCACCTGGTTGAAGAGTGACCTTGCAGCTACGGCCAAGCCCTGTGTCGCCGCGTACTTTCACCACCCGCTGATGAGCATCGGCAACTACGCCGGCGGCTACAGCACGGTTCAACCGATCTGGGACGCGCTGTATGCGGCCAAGGCCGACCTGATCTTGAACGGCCACGACCACAACTATCAACGCTACGCGCAGTTGAATGCGAGCCAGCAGGCGGCGGCCGATGGCATCCGGGAAATCCTGGTCGGCACCGGTGGCCGTGCCTTCTACAGTTTCACCACTACCGATCCCAACGTCGAAGCCAGTGACGATGGCACGCATGGCGTGCTCAAGCTGACCCTTACCTCCACCGGCTATACCGGCGATTTCGTGCCCTCCGACGGCAACATGTTTACCGACCACTTCACCGGCACCTGTAACGCCAAGAGCGGCAACCCGCCGCCGACCGGCCCCGTGGCCGGCTTCTCTTTCGCGACCAATCAGCTGACTGCCAGCTTCACCAACAGCTCGACCGACAGCGGCGGCACGATTACCTCGTATAGCTGGAATTTCGGTGACGGCAGCAGCGCCACCACCGCCAGCCCAAGCCATACCTATGCCGCCGCCGGCACCTTCAGCGTCGCGCTGACCGTGACCGACAACAACGGCGCCAGCAATACCAAGACGCAGTCGGTCACCGTCACCAGCGGCGGTGTTGCCACGCAATTGTTGGGCAACACCGGTTTCGAGACAGGTACGGCAACGCCGTGGACGGCAAGCAGCGGCGTGGTCAGCAACGATAGCGGTGAATCTCCGCACTCCGGCTCGTGGTACGCCTGGCTGGACGGCTACGGCAGCACCCACACCGATACGCTGTCGCAGCAAGCGGCGATTCCCAGCGGCAAGACCAAGGCGACGCTGTCTTACTATCTGCACATCGATACGGCCGAGACGGGCCAGACCGCTAACGACACCTTGAAGGTCCAGCTGCTGAATACCGCCGGCACCGTGCTGACGACACTGGCGACTTATTCCAACGTCAATGCAGCCTCGGGTTATACCCAGCACACCGCCGATCTCAGCGCTTATATTGGCAAGACGGTGGTGATCAAGTTCACTGGCAGCGAGAACAGTTCAAAGCAGACCTCGTTCGTACTCGACGATGTCACCCTGACCGTTCAGTAAGCACCGCGCCAGCGCAAGAGCGCAGCAAGACCGGGAGAGCGTCGGCTCTTCCGGTCTTGGCATATGAAGCGGCCTCAACGCCGCACGATGCGCCTGGCCTGGTACGCCGGGAGGTGTCTGCAAGACAAGACAAGACAAGCCGATCAGATCAGATCCCGCAGCGTTAGACGCAGGTCGCGGCTGGCGTTTTTTCGGCTTACCGTCAAGCGCAGGGTCGTGCCTGGCGCATCGTTGCGGAGTGCCTTGCGCAGGTCGTACAGCTTTATCGAGGCAACCGGCGCGCCGTCCACGGCGGTGATGATGTCATCGGCTTGCAAGCCGGCCTCGGCGGCGGGCGTGCCCTTGCTCACATCGACAATCTTGAAGCCCTGGGTCGATTGATTGATCCACATGCCTGAGCGATCGAAGGTATCCAGATCGTCAACCTTGCCCGCGATCGGCTTTAGATACATCAACTGATGGTCATAGTCGAAAGTGACCACGAAGCGTTTGAGCACTCCACCACCGACATTGTTGGGAAACGCATCGACACCGCCCGCACCGCCCTTGTCGACGCTGAACTGGGTCAGCGGGCCGGCAATGTCGACATCGCCAAGTTTCAGATGCTTGCCCTGGAACACGTAGCCGCGGGTCGGGCCACCCACCCCCCAGCCGGTCAAAGCCTCTACGCCCTTGGTTTCACGTTCGCGCAAATGGCCTTGCTCGGTAAACGGGCGCGTCAGCGACAACGCATTTCGGGCACCGGTATCGATACCGAAGCGGCCCGGGATGCCGTCGTAAAAACCCAGTACCTCGGGAAACTGGTGATAAAACCGAAAGCTTACCGGCGTGCCGGCATCTTTTGGATCGAAGTGTTTCTTGTCGATAAAGGTGATCTGCTGCTTGTCATAGTCCACCCGCGTGATGAAGCGGGCAAAGAATTCGTAGCCAATCATGCCTTGCTCGTCGATGCCTTCGGCCGCATTGGAAAACTGCAGCACGGTCAGGGTCTGGCGATTGAGCGTGGCCGCACCGACACTGATCGAATCGACATCGACCAAACCGCTTTGCGCGACATTGTCGCCGGCGCCGGTGGAGGTCTGACTGCCTTGCGGCTTCACCCCGAGCAGCTTGGCCGTGACCGGCGTCACGATGTCATGGCCGCCGGTATCGACGATAAAGGTCAGCGGCTTGCTGCCGTTGACCGATGCCTGGACATAAATATGGTTATTGATCAGCTGGAACGGCACCGTGGTTTCGCTAACCCCGCCAGCCAGTGAGTAATCATGCAACTCGGCCGCGGGCCTGGCATAAGCCGATGCGGTGCGGGCGGGCTCGAAGTGTGCCGAGGTCAAGCTCATGGTCTGCCGGTTGGCTACGCCGCTGCCATCGTCGACAACCAGGGTATGGGCGACGGGCACGCCATCGATCTCGGCATAGTCGGAAAAAAACGTGGTGATCGTCTGGGTAACCTGTGCCTCCACGGTCCGCGCCAGCCGATGCGTATCGGCGCTGAACCACGCCTCAAAAGGCTTGCCATCGCGCGGGGTAACGGTAAGCACATCGAACGCTTGGTTGTCCGCCGTCTTGCGTCCCTGGCTTTGGATACTGGCGTTGCCACGGTCGCTACGCCACCACAGGTTACGGTCGCGATACGACTCGTTGATCGCCAGTTGCAAGGTGTCGCCACCGGCCTGATCGGTCACCGTGCCAGATGATTCTTTTTCCCAGGCGCGTAAACCATCGTAGCCATTGGCACCGGTTGTCGGCCCAATCCGGTAACTGTCGACGAAGGCACCGCGCTGCAGATCAACCAGCGATGCCGTGCTGCCGGTAAGACCCTGCCCGACATAGCGGTAGTGGCTATCCAGGGTCATTTTGCCGTTCCAGGCATCACCGCCCATCGCCGCGCGGTTAGCGCTCAAAACAGCATTGACGTCATCGGCGGCATAGCTGGGCGCGCCATAGAGGGCCATGCCAAGGGCGACTACCAGGAAAATGTTGCGCAGGAGATACCTGCAGTTATGAGGGATGTAGTTATGAGGGACGTAGTGGTGAGAGAGAAAGCTAGCCGGCGACCACGCCAGTATCGGCAAGCACCGGCAAGCGATAGCGTTCGCGCAGACCACGCCGCCAGACTAAAGCTGTCCAGGCGGCCTGTCTTGAATCCAGTTAACCGCTGGCGTGATTCGCCGCAGCGGCCTTCAGCTGGCGCCAATGCCGTGGGGGGTGGCGGGTAAGCGCGACGATGGCGCGGGTCATATGTGCCTGATCGGCAAAGTTCAGCGCGGTGGCGATATCGCAAAGCGATCGCCCAGCCTCGCCCATGCATTGCACGGCGGCGCGTGCCCGCGCCTGGGCGCGGAACGCCTTCGGCGTGGTGCCATAGGCGCGCTGAAAGCCGCGGCTGATCGACTCTGCCCTTAACCCCATGGCCGCCGCCCAGTGCCGCAATGAAAGGTCGGCATCTTGCCGAAGCTGCTCGGCGAGCAGGTCCGGCCAGTCGCGATGACGCTGTTCAGAGGCTTGCAGAGTCTCGAGCAGTAATAGCCGGCCGTCCTGCGGCGAACGGCGCGCTACGCGGACCAGTCCGTCGATATCGGCGACCTTGCCGAATAGCGGAACGCTGTCGCCATGGGCTACCGGCAGAACCAACACCTCGGCGCCACGCCGTGAAAAGCAGTCCAGATGGGATTCGTAGGGTCGATGAATCAGCACATCGCCCGCCTCCACCGTATGGCGCCCCTCGTCGCCCGCTTCGGTATATCCACCGCTTAGCACCACGGTGGCAAAAGCACCATCGTGGCAATGCCGATCCAGGCGTTTGTGCGCATCGTGGCATTGGTGACCGAGGGGGGCCGAAGCAAACGGCGCCGAACACAGATGCATGTCTTTGGGCCTCTCCAGATGGACGTCCGTTATGTTGATGATTCATCCAGCGGGCGCCGCGTATCAATATCACCCCTGGCCCTTTTTTGTCTGACCGGGATGGAGTAGACATGCCGCCGCATGGTTGAGCAAACCTGCTCAGGGAAGATGTCCTAGCGATCCGCGGATCGGCATCGCCATGCCAGCGCCGCCCTGCATGGCAACCGCCTCGGCGGCAAGGCATGCCTCAGTGAAAATCGCGCGAGCGGCTATCCAGTGCGCCAAGCAAGGCGCTTAAATCGATCAATCGATGGGCAATCAAATGACTGACCCCATCGGCGTGCTCCCAGCGCCCATCCACGCCCAGCAAGCGCGCCTCTAGAAAAATCCGCCGCTGGCGCTCGGCGACCTGGCTCCAGACGACGACATTGATCGGGCCGTATTCGTCTTCCAACGTGATAAAGGTGACGCCACTTGCGGTCTGCGGCCGCTGGCGTTGCGTCACCAGACCCGCGGCACGCACCTGACTGGCGTCCGGCTGTGTGCGCAAGGCGCGCGAATCCGTGCAACGCGCGGCGCGCAATCGCTTGCGGAGTTGCTGCAACGGATGCGGCCCCAGGGTCAGGCCGACCCGGGCGTAATCGGCCAGGGTGTCCTCCGCTTGCGAGGGAGGCGGCAAGATCATTCTCTCTTCCTCCGGGCTGGCATGGCCGAATAACGGCAGTTGCGATTCCACCCCGGCGATGGCCCAGCGTGCGCGATGACGATGGCCTGCAAGTCCACGCAGTGCACCCGCTTCGGCCAAAGCCTCCTGGTGATGCTTGTCGAGACCGGCACGTGCGCATAGTTCGGCAATGTCACCGAAGGCTTGTTGCCGGCGTGCGTTCGACAAGCGTTGCGCGACGTCTTCGCGAAAACCTCGCACTTGCCGAAGCCCGAGCCGGATCGCCGGTGAACCGATGGGTGATGCCGGGTCGGCTTCCAGGGCATTGTCCCAATCGCTATAGCGCACATCGACCGGACGCACAGTAACCTGATGCCGTTGCGCGTCTTGCACGAGCTGGCTGGGGCCGTAGAAACCCATCGGTTGCGCATTGAGCAAGGCACAGGTGAATGCGGCGGGCTCGTGGCGTTTCAGCCAGCAGCTGGCATAGACAATGCCGGCAAAGCTGGCGGCGTGACTTTCCGGAAACCCGTAGGAGCCAAAACCTTTGATCTGTTCAAAAATCCGTGCGGCGAAGTCGGCGGTATAACCTCGTGCCAGCATGCCTTCGGTAAGGCGTTGGCGATGTTTCTCCATGCCGCCATGACGTTTCCAGGCGGCCATGGCGCGACGTAACTGATCCGCCTCACCCGGCGTATAGCCTGCGGCGACGATGGCCAGCTTCATCACTTGTTCCTGAAACAACGGCACACCCAACGTACGCTCGAAGACTTCTTTCAGTTCTAGCGAAGGATAGTCGACGGGCTCTTCGCCACGCCGGCGCCGCAGATACGGGTGCACCATATCGCCCTGGATCGGGCCTGGCCGCACAATGGCTACCTCGATCACCAGGTCATAGAAATTCTTGGGCTTTAAGCGTGGCAACATCGCCATCTGCGCCCGGCTTTCAATTTGAAAGACGCCGATGGTGTCGGCCTTTTGGATCATCTCGTAGGTCGCGTGGTCGTCAGGATCAATCGTCGCCATGGTCAGATCCCTGCCCCGATGCTCTCGCAGCAAATCGAGGCATTTGCGCACGCAGGTCAACATGCCCAACGCCAGGCAATCGACCTTGAGCAAGCCCAGCGCGTCGAGATCGTCCTTGTCCCACTGAATGATGGTGCGATCCGGCATCGCCGCATTCTCGACCGGCACCAGGTGCGACAGGGGCTGATCGGAGATCACGAAGCCACCGACGTGCTGCGACAAATGCCGGGGGAAATCCAGCAGCTCGGCAGTGAGCTTGAACAAACGCTGCATCACCGGGCTGCTCGGATCGAAACCGTATTCGCGCAATGAACCATCCAATGTCTCTTCGCCATCCCACCAGGCAAAGACCTTGGCCAGCAGGTCGATCTGATCCGCCGGCAAACCAAGGGAACGCGCGACATCACGCACTGCGCTCTTGCCGCGATAGCTGATCACGGTCGCGGCCAAGGCGGCACGATCGCGACCGTATTTGTTGTAGATGTACTGAATGACCTCTTCGCGCCGCTCGTGCTCGAAATCGATATCGATGTCCGGCGGCTCGTTACGCTCGCGCGAGATAAAGCGTTCCATCAACAGGTTGATACGGGTGGGGTCGACCTCGGTCACGCCCAGCACGTAGCAAACCGCCGAGTTCGCCGCCGAGCCACGCCCCTGGCAGAGAATGCGCTGACGACGCGCGAAGTCGACGATATCCCACACGGTCAGAAAATAGGATTCGTAGGCAAGCTCGGCGATCAGTTGCAACTCGTAGTCGATCTGCGCGCGCATCTTTGGCGACGGCCCTGCGGGCCAACGCCAGCGAATGCCCTGCTCGGTCAGCTGCCTGAGCCAGCTGGTCGGCGTGTGCCCCGCGGGCACCAGTTCGGCGGGGTAGCGGTAACGCAATTCGGTCAGGCTGAACTGACAACGCGCGGCGATGCGCACGCTTTCCTGCATCAGATGCGCGGGATAGATCGCCGCCAGCGCATCGCGGGTGCGCAGGTGGCGCTCGCCATTTTTGAACAACACCGCGGCGGCTTCGGCCACGGTCAGGCGATGGCGAACCGCGGTCAGTACATCCTGCAAGGCGCGGCGACGGCGTAGATGCATGTGGACATCGCCGCTGCCAACCACCGGCAGGCCCAGCGACAGCGCCAGCGCCTCTAGCGCCTGCAGGCGGCGTGCGTCATCGGGCCCGCAATGCAGCTCGATCGCCAGCCACAGACGATGATCGAAGATCGTCTGCAGCCACTCCCCATGCTCACGATCTGGCGCGGCGCCGGGCAGCCATAACGCCAGCGTGCCGGGAAGGCCGTCGGCAAAGTCACGGCGAGTCACCCGGTAGCTGCCTTTGTCTGCCGCGCGGCGAGCGCGGGTAATCAGCGAACACAGCGCGATATAACCGGCCAAGGTCTCGCATAACAACACCAGCTTCGGACCATCGAACAGCTGGAACTCCGCGCCGACGATCAGCTGCAATCCGCTATCGCGGGCAGCCTCATGGGCGCGGACGATACCGGCCAGCGAACATTCATCGGTAATCGCCAGCGCGCGGTAACCGCAGGCCTTGGCCCGCTCGAATAATTCGCGCGCACTGGAGGCGCCACGCTGGAAGGAGAAGTTCGACAGGCAGTGCAGTTCGGCATAGGCGTTCATGCAAACCACCCCTGCAGCATCCATGGGCCCTGCTCGCCCGGCGCGCAAAACACCCAGGCGCACTGCCCTTGGGCGGTACGCACGACGTAATAGTCTCGGCGCAGATCGCCGCCATCCCACCAGCCGGTTTCCAGGCGCTCGGGGCCGGCGAGAATAGTCGGCACCGGGCCACGTAGAGGAATCGGCGGATCGAGCAACCAGGTCGGACGCGGCAACGCTTCGACGGCATGCGTGTACTTCACCGCCTCGGCGCTGGTTTGTGCCTGCTCGGGACGTGGGTCGATGGTATGGCGAAGGCGTTGCAAGGCCTGCTCGCCCAGGCGTGCGCGCAGGCGTTCGCGTAGTTGCTCCAATGGCATGGCATGGGCCGGCCGCGCATCGAACAAATCGCGCCCCGCCGGAACAAAAGGCGGCAACTCACGCGCCAGCAAACGCATCGCCACGACAGGCGCGGGCAGCTGCTGGCGCTCTAACCGGCCACGCGCGCAGTCGAACAGCAAGGCCGCATCGCGCTCCGCGGCCAGCAACCCCACCGGTAAGCGCGTAGACGGCATGCCGCGATGCTCCAGCTCCACCACGAAGCGTTGCACACCACCATCGCGGCCTGCCAGATAGGCGGCCAGATCGCCGGTCAATCGACGCAGCGGGAACACCAGCGCCTCGACGTGTTCGATCTCCTGCGCCCACTCCATGCGCAGATCGAGCGAGTCCGGCGGCCGATAGCCCTGCATCAATTCAGGGCCAGCGCCGGTCAGCTGGTCCAGATAGTCCAGCAATGCACTGCCGAAACGGCGTTGCAGGCCGGCACGCGGCAGACGCAAAAGCTGGCCCAGGGTGCGAATACCCATGGCAGGCAAGGACGCCGCAGCATGAGCCGGCAAACGTGCGTGGCGCACCGCGACAGGCGTCAGTGCACGCAGCAAGGTATCCGGCGTCATCAGCGCCAGGCCATCGTGGACGCCGGCAAGCACATAGGCTGCATGAGCACTTGGCGCCAGGGTAATGCGATGACGAAAACCCAGCGCGCACAAATCCTCGCGCAAGCGCGCCTCGAAGTGCGGCCATGGCCCGAACAGACCCAGACTTCTACTGACTTCCAAGACAATGGCGTGCGGCAACAGCACGACCTCGGAGCTGTAGCGATAAGCCCATGCGGCAAGCAATCGATGCCAGCGCGCGGCGGCCTCAGCGTCGTACTCGACCGCCTCGAACTGACTCAGCAACGCCTGCGCTGCCGATAGTCGTTGCCCCGCCCGCAAGCCGGCGGCGCGCGCGGCAGCATTGGCCGCGAAGATACTGCGTGCCTGCGCCGGCCCATGCAGCAGAACCAGGGGCGTATCCGACGCGGGACGTCGGCGCAGGATGCCATCCAGCGCCAGATGCGGCAGCAATACGCAGGCCCACAGCATGCCGCGCCCTCCTCACGACCGACCGGCGGACAATGGCACCGGGTGGGCCGGTGGATTGCCGCCACGGCATTTACGTACGCGCACCTGCAGCGACGGCTCGGTCTCCAGTTCCAAACGCAATGCCGCCGGAGAGGCTTGCAAGGCATGGCGCCGATCGCGAAAAGCAAACGCGAGCGCCTTGCCGGTATCGGCCGCGACTTGCAGTCGGCGCACTGCGCGGTCGTCGGCATGCAGCGGCCATGTCAGCACCGCGGCGCAACTACCTGAGCGCAAGCATTGCTCGGCCGCCCACAGCGCATCCGCCGCATGGGCGATAACCACATCCACGCGCGACATCACCACCCCGCCCGCCTCCCAGCCCAGCACATAGGGCGCATAAGGCGGCGCAATCACCATCACCGTGCGACCGGCCTGGGTACTGCGCGCCAAGGTCGGCAAGACCAATTGCAACTCACCGACACCATCGGCGGGCAGCAGAATTTCGGTGAGCGCCGCCGCCGGCCAGCCACCGCTGGGCAAGACGGCATCGAGCATCGCCCACCCGGTGGGTTGATCGCTGCCCGGCGCAGGCGCCGCTCGCCCTTGCCAGACTTGCCGGCCCTGGATCAGCGAAGAAAGTGCGACGACGTTGCTCATGACGGCTCAACGCAAATTGCGCAGGCATTTGGTCACCACACCCCAGATCTCCAGGGTCTCGCCTTCCTTGAAGACAATAGGCTTGAAGTGGGCGTTTTCAGGCAACAAGGCAAGATGCCCTTCCACTTTGCCCAGCCGCTTGATGGACAGCTCGTTATTGACGATGGCGACGACGATATCGCCCTGCCGCGCCTTGAGCGCACGATCCACCAGCACCTCATCGCGGTCGAAGATGCCCGCGCCGATCATCGACCAGCCTGAGACGCGAATGATGTAGGTGCTCGGCTCGTGTCCCGGCAGCACCAGATGTTCGTTGAGATCGACGATCTCGTCGACGGTGTCGTCTGCGGCACTCGGCAGGCCCGCGGGCACGCGGCTCAAGAATGCGGTCAGGGCCACCGTCGACGGATTCAACGACAGCGGGCGTGGCGCTTCCAGCGAAGTGGCTTGGCGATAGGCATCGAGATACGCCAGCACCGCCGGCACCTGACTTTCAGGCACGCGCAAGCGCTGGCTCGGCTCACCGGCGGGGCGGCCGGCGCCGGGGCGAAATCCACCGTGGTCGGAGGGAGGCATCAGTCATCTTGATTATCGGGACGTCAATCAAGATAGCACCGCATGCGTCTCAGATGTTGAGAAACCTCAGCCTCACCACGGAATGGATCGCCGCGATTTCTTGCGACATCACCACAAGATTCATCCGCATCACCGCAATGGTTGCGGCATCAACCCCCGGAAGGCTTCCGAGGCTTACCGCGGCATCTGCCTGAGCGCATCGGCAAGGGCATAAAAAAGCCATGTCACAAAAATCGTGGCACTGATGAGCATCCCCACGACCAGGCCAAGCACCCCTTTGCCCTTGAGAGGGTATTTGTGCAGCACAGGGATGATGAGCAAGGCCATCACGGCAACAAACAACACCGCCAACGGATAAAGATCCCATCTAAGCAACAGCCCGACACCGAGTGGCGTCAGCAGCCCATAAACCGCCAGGAAAAGCAGACATGCCATCCAGAAGCCTGGAGAGGGGCGAGGCGGCGTTGCTTGATCGCTCATGGCCCGATACTCCCCTGCTGGCGCGCGGCCGGCAACATCCGTGTAGAAATCTCCAGCAAACCCGGCATGTCCGGCCAACGCAGCGTCACGCCATATGGGCGCTGGCGCTGGCCAGGCCCGACACGACGCCCAACGACGGATCGCCTTCTACCAAGGCAATGCCAGGAAAGCAGGCACGCACGCTGGCTTGCAAATGCGGCGAACGCGAGCTGCCTCCGGTCAGGAAAACGCTGGCAGGCACGTCGGGAATGTCGGCGCTCACCTGCTCCAGCAGCCGTTGCAAGCGTTGCAGAAAATCATCGGCGGAGAGCAGGAAGTCGGCCTCGCCCACCGCCACGGCAAGATCGCGCTCGATGAAATCCATCGTGACCTCGCTGTGCGGCTTGGCGCCCAGCTCGATCTTGATGCGCTCGGCCAGCCGATTCAGCCGGGTGGTTGCACCAAGCTGTTGCAACGCGCGCAAGCGCGAGCCGAAGGGTTCGCTGACGCGCTGGTAGTTTTGCCGGCGGAATTCACGCTGCTTAGGCATGATGTGCACGCTGGCTGCCTCGACAAAATGATGTACGGGGATCACCGACGCGTGCTTGCCGAAATACGGCATGAAGCTGTGCAGACTCACACCTGCATCGATGTCGCTGCCGCCCTTGGGCAGGCCCCAGCTGCGGCGGATGATGGGGGTCGAACCACCACCCAGCTCGGCATAGGCGACGTCGGTGGTACCGCCGCCGATATCGACGATCAGCGCCAGCTGCCGCTCAGCCAGGCTTAGGTGATAGTGCATCGCCGCGGCAGCGGGTTCTTCCAGAAACGTCACCTCGTCGAAGCCGGCAATCGCCGCCGCCTCACGCAGCAGTTCAAGCGCCTGCTCGCCGCCTGACTCGCCCATCGAGCTGCGAAACTCCACCGGGCGCCCGATGACCGCGCCGCGTACCGGGGTGCCGAACTGCTGGGTGGCAGTAAGCCGGATGTGCTCAAGAATATGTGCCGCGATGTTGAGAATGGTCCGCCGCACGGGTGGGTCGAGCCGATAACCCAGCATCGACTTGGGTGACTCGATCAAATGGCCGGTACCCTCTTCGAGATAAGCCTCGACCGCCTCTTCGCCAAAGAGCGCGTGCTGAAAGCTGGCAATCGATGCCGATGCCGCGCGGGTCTGCTCTTCCATCCATTGCCGGCGCACCACGCGCACGGCGTCGCGATGGCGCTGCTCTTCCGTGCCGTGGCCCTGCTGCCCGCGCGCACTGCGCATGATGGCATCCACTTGCGCGGCCAGCGCCGGCGTCAGGCTGAAGTCCTCGGGGTTGGGCACCACCTCGGGAAAGAACACCGCCGTACGGAACTGATGGGCATCGCCAAAGCGAACCAGCTTCAATTGTCCATCCACGACCGCCGCGGCGGCGGAATAGCTGGTGCCGAAATCGATTCCGATATACATGAGTACTGACAACGCCTGCTGAGATGAACGTAACCGGGCATTATGACATCTATGCTCGTCATCGTCGGCCCAGCGGCGCGCGGCCTATGCTGCCTGGCCTCATCCGGACCTATCGGCCGATGCCATCGCAGTGATCAAGCCGGTCTGGGATCAGGCCGGTCTGGCGCGTAAGCATCAAGGCTGGCATAGCCAGCCCATCCAGATGAACCGAGACAGGCCTCGCGTCTCAGCGGCCGCTTTTTGGTGACATGGTTCGCAAAACAATCGCGACAGACTTGCGCTCCCGCATCGCCGCCGTGTCGTCTGGGTTACCGGTCGCAGACGAATGATGGAATTTCGTGCTGAAGTAACCCAGAAGCAAAGATTCTATGGATATATTCGATCGTTATATTTTTAGCCATTTATATGGCTAAAAAATCTATGTATATATACACTCACAAAAAATTGCTGCACCGCGACATACCAGGCACATAACGGGTCCAGCCCACGCCATACTTCTGGAACAGGCGAACCTCGTGCCAGTCCGGATATACATAGCCTGTTAACGGGGAGTTGCGGATTTTCAGCCATGCACACGGACGCGACCCTGCCATTGCCGATGACCTTTCCTTTTACTGTCGCAGCATCGAAGAGTCCTGAACTTGATCAAGCCCATCCCCGCCTCACCCCTTGCCCTCGCCCTGGCCCTGGCCTCCGCGCTGATGCTGGTCAGCATGGCCACTCATGCGCAATCCACGACAGGCAGCATTTTTGGCCAGGCCGCCGTCGCCGGCAATGAAACGATCCAGATCAGGAGTAGTACCGGCATCAGCCGGACCGTCGCCGTGGATGGCCGCGGCCGTTACGTCGCCACCGAGCTGCCGATCGGCGCTTATACCGTATCGCTTTTGCGCGATGGCAAGGTGATCGACAGCCGTAGCGATATCAACCTGCGGGTGGGCTCGGGTACCGAGGTCTCTTTCGATACCACGGCGGCAAAGAATCTCGGCGCCGTCAAAGTCACCGCAAACACGGCGCCCCCCATCGACGTCACCAGTGTCGATTCGCGCACCGTGATCACCGCCGCCGATCTGGCCAAGTTTCCGCTGGGACGCTCGGCCGAGGCAATCGCGCAACTGGCTCCCGGCGTCGTCAACAACAGCGCCGGTTATACCGGGCCGACCGGGCAATCACTGGTCAGCTTTGGCGGCTCGTCGGCCAGCGAAAACGCTTACTACATCAACGGCTTCAACACGACTGACCCACTGCGCGGCCTGGGTGGCATCACCCTGCCCTATGGCGCCATCGAGCAACAGGAGATCTATACCGGCGGCTATAGCGCCCAATACGGTCGCTCCGATGGCGGCGTCATCAACATGGTGGGCAAGCGCGGCACCAACGAATGGCATGCCGGCGCGCAGGTTTTATGGGAGCCGAAGTTTGCGCAGGCCGATGGCACCAATACTTATTACACCAACGGCCTGCCCGCCTCGCCGATCGCCGGCAGCCTGTATGCCCCCAATAGCAAAAACCGGCAGTGGACGACCACCTACGACGCCTATGTCGGCGGCCCGCTGATCAAGGACAAACTGTTTTTGTTTCTTGCCGCCGAGGCCTCCCGGCAAGACGGCACCACCGTCAACAATGTATCGAGCGCGCAGCCCTATGTGCGCTATCACGACACCTTGCCCAAATGGTACGGCAAGCTGGACTGGAACATCACCGACAGCAACATCCTGGAGGTGACCGGCGCATCAAATAAAAAGCATACCGACGGCACCATCTACAAATACGACTACAACGCGCTGAGGCAAGGCAGCTTCATCAACTATGCCGATAGCACCAAGACCGGCGGCGATCTTTATACGGCGAAGTTCACCAGTTACATCACCGACCATCTAACCCTTAGCGCCACCTACGGCAAGATGAAAACCGTCAACTATGACGCGCCCGGTGGCTATGACGGCAGCCTGACCTATCTGACCAACATCCAGAACCAGAACCCGGCCTTGAAGGATGGAAACTCCATCGGCAACAGCCAGGTGACCCAGACGCTGTTCAATCCCAACCGGCATAACAACAGCAACAATCTGCGCATCGACCTGACCTATCAACTGGGCCAGCACACCATCGCGCTGGGCATCGACAATCAGAACGCGCGCGCCATCGACCAGGGCAGCCAAAGCTCAGGCCCGGGCTATTACTGGGACTATGAATACACGACCATGCCCGGCGTCGCGCTGATCCCGAATCTCGGCGTCGGCGCCCCGGCGAATTACCCCTATGGCGGCTCGGGCTACTACGCCATTAAAAACGTCAGCAGCTCGATTGCCAGTGTGCGATCGGCGCAGCGTGCGCAGTACATCGAAGACAAGTGGCAGCTCAACGATCGCTGGCTGCTATCGCTGGGTCTGCGTAACGACCAGTTCACCGATTACAACGCCGATGCCCAGGCTTATATCCGCCAGACCAAACCGCAATGGGCGCCACGCCTCGGTTTCAGCTGGGATGTGAATGGCGACGCGAGTTTCAAGGTGTATGGAAACGCCGGGCGCTATTACCTGGGTCTGCCGCTGAATCCCGCCTTGAACGCCGCCGGCGCTTATGTCGCCACCCAGCAATACTTTACCTATAGCGGCATCGCCGCCGATGGCACACCCACCGGACTGACACCGTTCTCCCGTGCGGTATCGGCCAATAACACCTACGGCGTATTGCCGAATCCTAAGACGGTAACCGCGCAAAACCTGAAACCCGAGTATCAGGACGAATTCATTCTTGGCTTCACCAAGACCTGGGGCGATTCATGGGTTTATGGCGCCAAATTGACCCAGCGCATCTTGCGCAGCGGCATCGACGATTACTGTGACGTCGGCGCCATCGAAAGCAAAGCAGCCACGCTCGGCTACAACGTCAGCTCCACCAACAGCTGCTATTTGATCAACCCCGGTCGGGCCAATACTTTTACCGTGATCGATAGCCAAGGCACGTATCGCAGCGTGCCGCTGAACAACGTCGAGTTCGGATTTCCCGCGCTCAAGCGAAAATACTACGGACTGGAAGCGTTCCTCGAACATCCCTTCGATGGCCGCTGGTACGGCAAGGTCGACTATGTCTTTTCGCGCAGCTATGGCGACACCGAAGGGCAACTGCGTTCGGACATCCAGCAGACCGCCGCATCGACCAGCATCGACTGGGATTTCCCGCAACTGATGTCGTCCAGCAATGGCGCGCAGAGCAACGATCACACCCACCAGATCAAGTTCTTCGGCTACTACCAGCTGACCCCGGAATGGCAGCTCTCGGGCAATGTGCAACTGGTCTCGGGCAATCCACGCAACTGCCTGGGCTACTACGGCCCTCATCAGACCGATCCCAATGGCTACAACAGTTACTACCACTGGTGCGGCGGCCAGCCATCGCCACCGGGAACACATCGCCTGCCATGGAACAAGCAAGTGGACCTGGGTGCGACGTATCGGCCGGCGTTCGCGACCGGCAAGCTTGGACTCTCGTTGAACGTTTTCAATGCGTTCAACTCGCAAACCATTCTCAACGCCTATCCGTTCTTCCAGATTTCACCAGGCACGCCCAATCCGCTCTACGGTTCGTCCGTGGTTCGCCAGCAACCCCGCTATGTCCGGCTGAGCGCCACTTACGACTATTGAATCGAGTGCCATCGGCTCAGCCGGACACTCCATCGAGACCGCCGTGCATCCATAAACCCGGCGGCACGGGCATCGCACCAAGCCCGTGCCGTCGTCGCCCTGCCGGCGCTATCGCCAGGCCAAACCCTTCAGACATCGCCCGCCGTTACAACGGCAAGTCGATCGGGTGCTGGCGATCGTATTGCGAAAGGTCGGGAAAAATCGTCACGCCGGTCGCATCGGTAATCACCTGGATCGACACCACATCGCAAGTCACCGGCGCGGCATTGGTGCAGCGATAAGCTCCCGCGCCACCACCGTTCGGAAACGAGACCGCCTTCCACACGTACTTAGGCACCGCCACGCGGTTATCGCCGATCGTCGGAATGCTGTCGGCATCGAAGATCGGGCCGGTAATCACATAGAGCTCGTCCATTTCGGTCGCCATGGCGCGCACACTGGCTTCGATTCGCGACCACTTGCCCCGGTTCAAGGTACTGTTCTGCGGCACTATATTGGCCAGCGTAAAGGTTTCGTACTGCGAGTCCGCGCTGGGCGCATCGCCGGAGGGCGTCATATGCCCACGGTCGTAACCGCTGCCTTTGTAGTCCGCCAATTCTGCGCGGTCAGCAGCCGGCACATTTTTGTCGGCGTGAAATGCGTCTTTCCGAGTGACGTTCTTGGCAAGAGCCACCTGCTCTTTGGTCAAATGCTCGGCACTCCATAACGGGCCCTTGGTAACACCGGAATTGGCCAGCGCGTAATCCGTATAGCAAACCACCGTGACCTTGGCCGAAACGCTACTCGCAAGATTGGGAGCCTGCGACGCCTCGAACAAATGCGGGCATGCGCTGGAAGATGCCTGTGCCGTGGAAAAGCCCAGGCCGATAGCGGCGCTGAACAGCAAAATAGCTAAACGTTTAAGCATACAAATCCCTCCATTGCTGGCTTTTGATAACTGGCTTATCGGCCCCCTTGGCGCAAGATTTTGCGTTACGCGTCGTTACATATTGATGTCTGAATGACTACCGTGAGTACACGCCATATCCCCGCCAAGCCGGCGAAAGGCATGGGTTGTTGCCGACATCGATGGGTCGCTGCATGAGGACAGCGCGCATGTGCAAGCCGCTGATCGGCGGCATGCTTGAAGATGGGAACCGGAGCAGCGCCACGGCATCTGCGCCAGGCGCCTGCACTATGATGTTGAATGCAACCCTGAGCGCCCCGTTGTGACCTCGTTCGAGAAGACTGAAAAAAGCCCGTCGGCCCCGGCCCTACCCACACGCGCCCATCGCGCCCGCTTGCCGGCCGCCCTCGCGTTATCGGCGTTTATCGCATTCGCTGCCGTGTACATCGACGTCAGCCTTGCCGGAAATGGATGCTGGGGTGGTGGCTTTCTATTGCTGCTGGGGGCCGCCGTCTTCTGTCTACCTGGATCCATCTTGCTGCTGGTAGCGATGTGGCAGCGACCTCAATGGATCCCAGGGCTGCTCGCTGCGCTGGTATTTCTAGCCTTGCTCACCCAGCTGATTTCCAGCCTGGTTGGCGGGCCCAGTGCCTGTGGCACCGGCTGACTAACGCCACACCAAAATAAGCGGCTCACGGTCGAGCTCAGGCCAACATGCTTCAACGCGAGCGTGTCTGCTATCCCACATCGCGTGTGCACGAGTCGCCGCACAAGACCGCGCCGTGGGTGGAAATTCACCTAGCCAACTGGCTTGCAGCCAACTTGGGCAGCCGTCTATAGTTGCCGCGGGTGCCGGAGGGGCGCCCTCCCGCGCAAGAGGCTCTCACCCTTCGAGAATACGTCTGTTTCTACCTGCCTTGCGATCAACTGATCGGCAGGGTCAGGGGTCGACGACACTCAGCCCTTTGTCTGACTTCAGCGGGAATGTCGGACGCCTGATGAGGGGTTGTCATGACTGCATGGGATTTAACCAGCGCTGCGGCGCGTGAGGTATCGGAAGACGCCTCCGATGAACTGTTGCGTGAAATCAAGATTCGCGCACGGCTTCGCTTGAAAGATCTGCTCAACGAAACACCCGATGCCATCTTCCACGCACGCTGGGTATCCAGAAAACGGCGATGGGCGTGGCCCGAAAAATGGAAGCTGACGCAGGCACTCAACCTCGTTTGTGCCGAGCTCGGATTTCAGGACTGGCAGCATGCGCGCTGCGTACTCCACGGACAGGCCCGACCCGGCGATGACATGGGAGGGTTGTGGTACGACCTTCGCTGCCAACTTCTGCTCAACCACTGGTTCGCCAGCTACGACGAGGCACGCCGCTTCTGTGCCGGTGAGACGAGCCGGTTCCTGTTTCCTTTCGCCCGGCAAATCGTCGTTGGCGATGAAAATTTCGTGCGCAGGCTCGGGCTCGATCCGGCCTCCCCGCGCTGGCAGGAAACCGGCCGCGACCTCGTCGCTGGTTATGGCACGCCAGCCTGGCGGGCACTCTGCCACGACCGGCTCATAGCCACCCGCGATCGCTTGCCGATCGGCCGAACGCCAAGCGCGCGAAATTTCTAACGCGTTCGGCTCGTCATTGCAGTGATCACCGCCGCCGGGTGCACGCGCACTCGGCAGGCGCCTGTTTTGCTTTCCAGGAAAGATACCTACCTATGAACACCTGTTTCGCGACCTCTAGCGACGGCCGTCGCATTGCCTACGACATCAGCGGCGGCGGACCCGCCATCGTGTTATTGCATGGTGGCGCGCAGTCGCGCCAGATCTGGCACACCCTTGGCTACGTCGACAGGCTCCAGGCTCACTACCGCGTCTTAAGCATCGACCTTCGAGGTCATGGTCAAAGCGATAAACCCATCGATGCAAGCGCCTATACCACGGCGCAGCAATGCGAAGACATACTTGCCGTCGCCGATCAAGCGGGTATCGAGCAATTCGTGCTTTGGGGCTACTCGCTCGGCGCCAATATCGGTCGCTATCTTGCCGCGCAGTCAACCCGTGTGCGTCGATTCGTCATGGTCGGCATACCGTTTGGACCCGGCGCATCGGGTGAGTTTCGCCACACCCTGATCAACCTCAGGGATCGATGGGGCCCGATCCTGAAAGCGCAGCAAGATGGCAGCCTTGACCTGGCGTCACTACTCCCGGCAGAGCAAGCCTATCTTCACAGTGGGCGTGCAGGGTCAGAGATTGCCTGGCTTACCGCCATCCTGGATTGGCGGCCCATCGATCCAGCCGATCTGCTATGCAGCACGCTGTGGATGGTCGGCCGAGAAAATTCGCCGACGCTGGAAAACACCCGCAGCAACGAAGCCGCACTGCAAACGTCCAAGGTGCGTCTGACCGTTATCGACGGACTGACTCATGAGACCGAACTGACTGAGATCGAAACCGTCTGGCCCTGCGTCCAGCCGTTTTTGCCGAGAACTTGATCCAGCTAATGCCGCGTTAGATGTGTTCCATTGAAACCGTCAGCGGTACTTACCACCAAGGCGGGCGCCGGCAAGCTAGGCGTCCGCCATGTTCATAAGCCGCCACATGGCGAAACCTTTCACCTCTTGGGAAAGCATCCATTGCGATTGCGCACCGACGTCTAAGAGCTGCCGCGGTTCGCGTCGGCATGGGCCGCCGCCAGACCACTTCGCACGACGATGACGCCGGCGACCGGAGCCGTGGCAAGCGTTAATACCGCGCCCCATATCACCGCGTTCAACACCGCATTCTCCTCACTGCCAACCCATCAAGCACCCAACTCAATCAGCCGAAGAAGCTCGTCACTCCAGCACGCTGCTTTGCAACTGCTGGAATGACGAGTAAACAAAGGTTTTCGATGTGCTTGCTACGGGTGCGATCCTGTCACCGACCAGGCTCCTGCCCCGGCGCTGGCCTCGATGAAGAAGTTATAGGTACCCCCTGCCACGGCCGTAAAAGTGATCGTCAACGGCCCGGTACCGTCCTGTTCCGCGACGACCTGATTAGCGGTGGCATCGTCGGCGGCAAATCGCCAGCTGCTGCCCGCAGGTACATTAAGCGTTGCCGTCACCGGCCCTGCGCCGCTGCTGAAGTTCGGCGTATACGCGTACTGCCCTGCGGCGGCGATGGTTCCCGAGTAATTGATATTGCCCCCGCTCGTTGCGCTGCCGGTACCCGTGAGAGTCGCCGTCTGCGGGCTGTTGCCGGCGTTGTCGACTAGCGTCAGCGTGCCGCTGGCCGCGCCGTTGGCCTGAGGTGCGAACAACACCCAGACCGTGCAGTTGGATCCGGCGGCCAGCGACGATCCACAAGCGTTCGATACATCGAACGGACCGCTTACCGTGGCCTGGCTGATCGACACCGCCGTGCTACCGGTATTGGTCAGCGTGAATGCTTGCCATGTGCTGTAGCCATTGACCGTTACGTTGCCGAAGTTGTAGCTCGCCGGACTCAGCGTAACGCTGCCCGATGAACTACCCGCTTTGACGGTCAGTGGAATGGTCGCCGTCTGCGTCGCTCCCGAGGCCGCCGTACCGGTGACGGTCACGCTGTAAGTACCAGCTACGGCTGTTGCGGCCGCGTTGAAGGTTAGCGTCGAGCTACCCGCACCGGTGATCGAGGCTGGACTGAAAGCCGCGCTAACGCCGGAAGGCAATCCACTCGCCGAAAGCGTCACCGGCGAATTGAATCCATGGGTGATGCTCTCGGTCACCACCGAACTACCCGCACCACCCGCCGTCACGCTGGCTGCCGGCGCTGAGAGCGAAAAACCCGGGCTCCCCTGGTTTGCAACCGTCAGGGTGATCGTGTGGACCTGGGTGATTCCTGTGGAAGCCGAGGTGCCGACCAACATCACGCCGTAGCTGCCCGGCGCCGCCGTGGAAGACACGGCAAAAGTCAGCGTCGAGGTTCCCGCGCCGACGATGGTGGACGGGTTGAAAACCGCGCTGACGCCAGTCGGCAAAAAGCTGGCCGTGAGGGTTACCGGCGCATTGAATCCGCCTTGCACCGTTTGCGTCACCGTGTCCGAACCGCTGCTGCCTTGTCCCACGGTCAAATCATTAGCCGTGATATTGAAACCGCTGGCACTGCCGGTGCCACTCAGTGCCAGCGTCTGCGGACTGTTGAGTGCGCTGTCGGTTGCGATCAGGCTGCCGGTGAACACGCCGGGAGGTTGATTCGACGGCGTGAAATACGCAAATACCTGGCACTGCGCCCCCGGCGCCAACGTGCCGGTGCAGTAGTCCCCGTTGAGAACGAACTCCCCACCTGGGCTAATGCTGATGCCCTTAATCGTCACAGGCGCGGAGCCGGTGTTGGTCAGGGAGAATTGCGCATTGGGAGTGAACGAGTTTGCCGTGGAGGTCAGCGTACCGAAGTTGTAGCTCGCCGGGCTCCAGCTCAGGGTGCCGGCGGGGGCCGCCGAAAGGGACAGATAAATGCTGGTGCTGTGCGTTGTTCCGGCGGCCGTGGTTCCGGTCACGGTGACCGTGGAAGTAGCCGGCGCCACCACGGTTGAAGCCGCGGTAAAAGTCAGTGTCGAGGTGCCCGTACCGGTAATGGAAGGCGGGCTGAAAACCGCGCTGACACCGGTCGGCAACCCGCTGACCGAGAGGGTCACCGCCGAATTGAATCCACCGATGGCCGTTTGCGTGACCGTTGAACTACCGCTGCCGCCTGCCTGCACCGAGGCGGTCGTGCCGGTCAATGCAAAACCTGGAATCGCCGGACCGACGGTGGTGGCAACGCCTGCCGAAGGAATGCCGTTGGCAACGACGTACAGCGTGCTGGCACCTAGCTCGATGTTGGATGGTACGTCGAAATTCGTGCTTACCGGCGTGCTGCCGGTCGCCACGCCCATGCTGCTGTGTCCGTGGGTGCGGCAGTAAAACACGTGGCCGGTCGCCGCATTGACAATGCGGACCAGCGGATAGTTGGTCGCCATCTGCTGGTCATCGCCGTAATACGCACCCTGCGTCAATCCGTTGAACTGGGTTCCGGAAATAGGATAAGTAGCACCCGCCGCCAACGTGCTCGATACGCTGCTGATGGTGGGCTGCCAAGCCGTTTGGTAGGTTCCCGCCGGCGTCCAGACCTGAAGGCTTTGACTTAAATCGGAGAACAGTATCTGGCCGTTCGGCAACTCCAGCATGTCGCCGTACCACGAAGAATCGCTGGACGCCGTGCTAGGTGTGGGAACCGTCGTCAAGGTGCTGCCATTCCATTCAAGAAAGGTAGGCGGCTGTTGATAAATCCCTGGGCTGGCCATGATCAGCACATTGCCGTTGGTCTCCACCGCCGCCGCGCCATCGGCCATATCCAGGCCATTGGGGAAATCCGGGCCGGCCTTCCAGGTTGCGGTCGCGGTGTTGTAAATCGCCGTGTGACCGGCGGCGCATTTATTGGCGCATTGCTGCCGCCACAGTTAGCCGCGGAATCCCACAATTGCACGATGGTGCTGCCAGCGTCACTCCACGATCCGCTGCTGGGGTCGTAGACCTCGGACTGGGTACCCGTGGCGTTGTATTTGTCGTACCAATAAATTTCAACATTCAGCACCTTGTGGTTAGGCAGCAGTATCCAATTCTCCTCGACGTTGTAATCGGGCTTGTTGGTGCCGGTAATGGTCCAGCTGAGATTGGACTCATTGAAAAGCGCGCTCGGCGTACTGGCCTGTTGCCCCATCATGAAGGTGCCATTGGCGAGGATCACGCCTGAGGCATCGCCGATTTCGGTCCAGCCGGAGGGCGGATTCACCGGTGCCCAGGTGTTGGCCACGGGATCGTAAATGGCCCCCAGGTTGGATTCGTCATCGATCCCATTGTTGTATTCGCCGCCCTCGACGAGCAGCTTGCCATCGGCCAGCACGCCGCCGGCGTAATCAATAGGCCCGTATCCCGCGGGCATCGAGGCGATCTGGCTCCAGGTGCCGTTGACGTAACTTCCGCTGCTGTCGGGGGTGAGCTTGTACCACTGCGAATCGGCGGAGGAAAAGGTTCTGGCATGCGCCAGCACTGTGCCGTCGGTCGACAACACCATGTGCCCGATCTGGGTGGGCGGGGCATTTTTCAGCAGTGTCCAGCTTTGACCGATGGCGACATTGGCCCAAAGCAGCAGCGACATTAACCAGAACGCGGGTCTTAAAATTTTCATCGCGGCGCTCCTTGAAGCAAAGCCGCTCCATTCGCACAACCACCCTGAGGTGATCGTGCCGTTGAGATGGTCATATGGATTCTCCCGATGACGAACGTTGTGATGCCGCACGCGCGATTGCGGCGGCCCTCGTAAGCCCGGTCGTTGTCGGGACGCTCCTGCGAATCTATCGCGACCTAACCCCATGGATTCGCGACACCGATCCACTCATACCTCGATGGACACGATCATGCTTACGTGCTCTACGTTTCGATGACCGTGCCCCTGCATGTAGATCAGCTGCATCGGCTATACGGGGCTCCATCTAAGCGGCTAGATGGCTTGGCCTGGCACAACCCCTGCAGCTTGGTGATCGACAGCATCCCCTGGAACGGTATTGAAACTTGCCGCAACTGTGCGACTGCGAGCAAGGCAGCGATAGGTAAAAACGTTCGCTTAGGTCGACGGATTTGCCAAAGCTTCGAGTCCGGGCGCTGCATCACACTTTGGGCAAAGACGGAAATCCCCAAAGATTCGCCGATATTGGCTTGGCGTCATACCGGTCACCCGCCGGAACGCGCGCGACATAAGACTCTGATCGAAAAAACCTACCTGCTGAGCAATTCTCGAGATCGACTCTTCGCTACGTTGCAGCAAACGCGTGGCGGCATCGATGCGCACTTTCATCAAGTATTGCCCGGCGGATAGCTGGAAGATGCGTTTCATGCGCCGCTCGAATTGCGCCTCGGACAGGCTTGCCCGCTGAGCGAGATCGGGCAGCAGCAGTTTTTCCACATAGTGCTCGCGCATATGGTCGATCGTGTCTGCGAAGCCGTTGTCGATCATCCGGGCGCGGCTTGGTTCGAGCAGATCGCGCGACACGCAAGTCAAGCCGACAATGGCCCCGCTGAGGTCCCACAGCGGCTGCTTGGTCGACAGACACCAACCGGTGCTGCCGTCGTTGTAAACGGTCAGATCCAGGCTGTCGATTAATGGCTTGCCGGTTTGAAACAGGCGCTCGTCCTGATGACAGTAACGCTCGGCCATAGGCCCGGGGAATAGTGCAAACGCGGTCTTGCCGATCGCCTCCTCCTTGCGATGCAAGCCGCAACGTTTCACGCATGCCTCGCTGAT
>NZ_JAPDPE010000037.1 GCF_026283955.1 Dyella silvatica
AGCGTTTCGTAATGCGGGGCGAGGCGCTTGGCAATGTAGTTGGCATTGAGCAGGGCCACCTGGGTGGCTTTGCGCAGACCGTTGGTGCCCATCAGAGTGACGTACATCCAGGAAATCGGCAGGATCGATGCCGAGCCGAAGCTGGCGGCGCTGACCATGCCGACCTTGCCGTCACCGCCCAGCGTGCGTGGCAGGAACGGCGCCAGATGCGATTTCACTGCGCCTGGGCCCACGCCCGGGCCACCGCCGCCGTGCGGAATGCAGAAGGTCTTATGCAGGTTCAGGTGCGACACATCCGAGCCCCACTTGCCGGGCTTGGCCACGCCGACCAGCGCGTTCATGTTGGCGCCGTCGGTGTACACCTGGCCGCCATTGGCATGGACGATGTCGCAGATGGCGACGATGTCTTCCTCGAACACGCCATGCGTGGACGGGTAGGTGATCATCAGCGCGGCAAGACGGTCTTTGTATTGTTCGGCGCGAGCGCGGATGTCTTCCACGTCGACGTTGCCGTTGCTGTCGCACTTGGTCACCACCACGGTCATGCCGCACATTTGCGCGGAGGCCGGATTGGTGCCGTGAGCGGATTCGGGGATCAGGCAGATGTCGCGATGGCCTTCGTTGCGCGACTGGTGATAAGCGCGGATCGCCAGCAGGCCGGCGTATTCACCCTGGGCGCCGGAGTTCGGTTGTAGGCTGACCGCGTCGTAGCCGGTGCACTCCACCAGCATCGCTTCGAGTTCGTCGATCAGCTGCTTGTAACCCTGTGCCTGCTCGGCGGGAGCCAGCGGATGGATGCTGGAAAACTCTGGCCAGGTCACCGGTATCATCTCGGCGGTGGCGTTGAGCTTCATGGTGCAGGAGCCGAGCGGAATCATGGTGCGATCCATGGCCAGATCCTTGTCGGCCAGTGAGCGCATGTAGCGCAGCAGTTCGTGCTCGCTGTGGTGCGTGTTGAACACCGGATGCTGCAGGAAGTCGCCGTGGCGGATCAGTGCAGCGGGCAGGGCATTGGCGGTGCTGGCGTCCAGTGCATCGATGTCGGCGATCTTGGCGCCGAACAAGGCGGCGATCTGCACCACATCTTCGCGGGTGCTGGTTTCGTCCAGGCTGATGCCGAGGTTGTGGTTGTCGATCGCGCGCAGATTGATGCTGATGGCGCGGGCTTTCGTGTGGATGGCGGCGGCGTCGACGTTGCTGACATGCAAGGTATCGAAGAAGTCGGCGCCGACGGCAACCCCGGCCTGGCGCAGCGCGCCAGCGAGGATCGCCGTCAGGCGATGCACGCGGCGAGCGATCCGGGTCAGGCCTTCGGGGCCGTGATAGACCGCATACATGCTGGCCATCACCGCCAACAGCACCTGCGCGGTACAGATGTTGGAGGTGGCCTTCTCGCGGCGGATGTGTTGCTCGCGGGTTTGCAGGGTCAGGCGGTAGGCCGGCTTGCCTTCCTCGTCCACCGAGACGCCGATCAGGCGGCCGGGCATCGAGCGCTTATAAGTATCGCGGCAGGCCAGGTAGGCGGCGTGCGGGCCACCGAAGCCAAACGGCACGCCAAAGCGCTGGCTGTTGCCGACCACCATGTCCGCGCCCCAGCTGCCGGGGGCGGCAATCAAGGTCAGCGCCAGCAGGTCGGTGGCCACGGCCACCAAACCACCGCGCGCATGCACGGCCTGGGCGAGTGCCTGGTAGTCGTTGATCTGACCGAAGGTGTTGGGGTATTGCAGCAGCACGCCAAAGCTATCGACCGTGGCCGCTTCGCTGTCATCGCCGATATGCAGCTCAATGCCCATGCCATCGGCGCGGGTGTGCAGCACTTCCAGCGTCTGCGGATGCACGCCATTGGAGACGAAGAACACATTCGACTTGGACTTGGCCGAACGCTTGGCCAGGGTCATCGCCTCGCCGGCGGCGGTGGCTTCGTCGAGCAGGGAGGCGTTGGAGATATCCATGCCGGTAAGGTCGGCGACCATGGTCTGGAAGTTGATCAGCGCTTCCATGCGGCCTTGCGAAATCTCGGCCTGGTAAGGGGTGTAAGCGGTGTACCAGGCCGGGTTTTCCAGGATGTTGCGCAGGATGACGTTAGGCGTATGCGTGCCGTAGTAGCCCTGGCCGATGAAATTCTTGAAGACCAGATTCTTGTTGGCGATGGCGCGGATCTTGGCCAGCGCGGCGACTTCGGTAATAGCCTCGGGCATCGCCAGCGGCGCGGCGGACTTGATCGAGCTGGGTACGATAGCGCCGGTCAGCGCTTCCAGTGAATCGTGGCCGACCACGCGCAGCATTTGCGCGATCTCGGTATCGTTAGGGCCGATGTGACGCTCGATGAAAGCGTTGTGATGTTCCAGCTCACGCAGGGAAGGTGTGGAGTTGTGGCTCATGACTGGGGCGTCCGAAGATAACGTGCCGTGCCGCACGCGGGGCGCCCCTCTGTCCTTTTGCCTGAGAGTTTGGAAGCGTGATGCGCTTCGTGCCCCTTCGGCGCCGGATTTAACCGGTCTCTCCAGAGTGTGTTGGCGCGCGGTGGTATGGGAGCCTGAGCGATTACGGGCGTTGCGTCTTCGGCAGCGGGTTATCCCCGCTTCTCCCACCGCGAGCTAGTCCGGCCGATTATACAGAGGTCGGCTGCGTGTGTTCCTGCTTTTTCTGCGCCCGTGTTCAGGCCCCTGGATCTGGCTTTGCGGGCTGTCCCAGGGCAGCTGAACAGGCGCTCAGGGCCTCGCCGATGGCGTGGCGGCTTGCGTTACGGCCTGGATCACCTGTTCGCGCAGCCAGGCGTGCGCGGTATCGGCATGTACTCGTTCATGCCAGCTCATGGCCATGTCATAGCCGGGTGGCTGAATCGGCGAATCCAGTAGCTGCAAGCCCTGACTGTGTCCTTTCAGCAGGCGCGCGGGCAGCATGGCGACCATGTCCGACTGGCGCACCAGGTCGGGCACCAGCAGAAAATGCGGCACCGACAACACCACCCGGCGCTTGCGCCGGCGTGCCTCAAGCAATACATCGGTGGGGCCCTTGAAGCCGCCGCCCGTGGGGGATACCAGTACATGGTCGAGCGCGCAAAATTGCGCCAGCGTGGGCGTGCCTTTCAATAGTGGATGGTGTTTGCGGGCGATGAATTGGTAGCTTTCAGCGAACAAGGTCACGCTGCGCAGGCTCTCCGGTACGGTATCGGTCGTGCTGAATGCTGCATCGATATCGCCGCGCTCGGCCATACGGGCGACTTCAGCGGGGATTAGCGGGTGTACCGCACTGCGTATCCCGGGTGCATGGCGGCGCAAATGCGTCAGCAAGGGCATCAAGATGGCGCATTGTGCATAGTCCGAGGCGGCAACCCGCCAGGTGAGATCGCTACTGGCGGGATCGAATGGTGTCTGCGCGCTAAGCATCCGTTCGACCCCGCTCAAGGCATCGCGCAACGGGGCGAGCAGTTCGAGGCCGCGTGCGGTGGGCCGCATGCCTCTAGGGCCAGAGACCAGCAAGGGGTCGGCGAACAGGCGTCGTAACTTGCCCAGCCGCACGCTGACGGTTGGTTGGCTTAGATGCAGCCGTTGCGCCACGCGAGTGACATTGCACTCGGTCAACAACGCTTCGAGGGTTAGCAGCAATTCGAGATCGATACCCCGGATATTACGCATGGCTATACCTGGCATTGAGTCTATTCATTTCCATTATGCCTGGCGCCGGCTTAGCTTGGTCGCATCCCTCACGGAGTGACCACGATGAACGTCTTACTGGTGTATGCCCACCCCGAACCACGATCCTTGAACGGCTCGATGCGCGATTTCATGGTGGACCGTCTGCGCAGCAGCGGCCATGCGGTGCAGCTGAGCGATCTCTATGCGATGCATTGGAAGGCTAGTCTGGATGCGGAGGATTTTCCGCAGCGCGATGCCACCCAACGTTTCGATCCTTCCATGGATTCACGGCATGCCTTTGTCGAGGGTACGCAGATCGCCGATGTCGTTGCTGAGCAGGACAAATTGCGCTGGGCTGATCTGGTGCTGTTCCAGTTTCCGATGTGGTGGTTCTCGATGCCGGCGATGCTCAAAGGCTGGTTCGAACGAGTTTATGCGTACGGATTCGCCTATGGCGTGGGCGAACATTCCGAGGCGCGTTGGGGCGAGCGTTACGGTGAGGGCAGCTTCAAAGGCAAGCGCGCGATGCTGGTGGTCACCACCGGCGGCTGGGCTGAGCACTACAGCGAACGCGGCATCAACGGAGCGATCGACGATGTGCTGTTTCCGATCCAGCACGGCATGTTGTTTTATCCAGGGTTCGAAGTGCTGCCGCCCTTCGTGGTGTTCAAAAGCGGAGCGATGCACGCGCAGCGGTATGAAGAAACCGTAGCGGCGCTTGGCAAGCGATTGGATGAGGCGATGGTGGCGCAGCCGATTGCTTACCGTCGGCAGAATCATGGCGATTATCTGATTCCGGCGTTGACGCTCAAACCTGGTTTGAGTGAAGGGCGTAGCGGCTTTGCGCTTCATCGGGGCGGCGAAGAGCAGTGTGACCTCGCTGCGGAAGGTCGAGGTGAATCGGCGCTGCGGCAAGCCAGTTATTGAGCCGTGCTTGGGTTTACTATCTGGCCCCGCAGTTATTTACCGGAAGTCACTATGAGCCAACCGCCGTTTCAGCTGCAGCATCTGGATCACATCGTGCTGAGGGTTCTGGACGCCGATGTCATGCAGCGTTTTTATTGCGAGGTGCTGGGTTGTCGCGAGGAGCGTCGCCAGGATGAAATCGGCCTGGTGCAATTGCGCGCCGGCTCGTCCCTGATCGACCTGGTTCGGATGGATAGCAAGCTGGGTCGCAGCGGTGGCGTGGCGCCGGGCGCCGAAGGGCACAACATGGATCATTTGTGTCTGAGTGTGGAGGGCTACGACGAGGCCGCCATCCTGGCCCATCTCAAGGCGCATGGCGTACGCGTTGGTGAGCTGGGTTCGCGCTATGGTGCGCAGGGCGAAGGTCCGTCGATCTATCTGTACGATCCACAAGGCAATATGGTCGAGCTGAAGGGGCCGCCGGCGGCCTGAGTTTTTTCCTGGCCTCTTGCACATGGGGCGGGAGGTTGGCAGCGCTGGGGCATCGTTTTCCATGCTTAGGAGAAGTCGCTCATGCCGTTGAACACCTGTCATCCGAACGCCCCGCACAAGAAGCTGAAAGTCCCCGACTGGTACATCTCCGCCTTGATGCTGGATCGCGCCCTCGACGCGATCTTGCGGCGGGTTAAAAACCTCGATCGCGACCACGATATTCCTTATCTCGCGGGCTATAGCAAAGACGGCAAGACGATTTACATCGACCGGCACTTGCCGAAAAGCTTCATGTTTCGCGGACGCAAGGTCGAGGTGGATCGCTTCCTGGTTCTGCATGAGGAGGTCGAGAAAACCCTGATCGACCAACTCGGCCTGCATTATTTGCATGCCCATCAGATCGCGACTCGTGCCGAAGAGGCGGCGGTGAATGCCGAGCGAGTGACCTGGGCTGCCTACGATCGCTTTATGCAGAAATATGTGAAGTCGATTGGCGATGAACGCTTGAGCAAGGTTCCGGCCGATCTCGACCTCAAGCCGTATCGCGACTATCACGATTACGAACTGATGCAGCGGATGATCGATAGCCTCGACAAGGATGTGGTGCGTGGGCCGGGCGGGGCGGCCAAGCTCAAGGCCGAGTTGCAGGAATACGCCGAGGCTTTCAGGGAAGAGCATCGCCTGGAACAGCGCCATCTGCTGGTCGCCGGCCGCAAGGCACCGGCGAGCAAAAAGACGGCAAAAAAGGCGACCAAGAAGGTCAGCAAGGCCGTGCCGGCGAAGCGAGCCAAGGCCGGCGGATGATCGACGGTCAGTATCGGTCGCTATCTTTTTGAAAGGCACAAAAAAACGAAGCCCGCATCGCTGCGGGCTTCGTTTACAATTGGTGCCCAGAAGAGGACTCGAACCTCCACGGAGTTGCCCCCGCTAGCACCTGAAGCTAGTGCGTCTACCAATTCCGCCATCTGGGCAGGTGTCTCACACAGGCTGTTTGGTCTGCGTGAGCCGCGTAGACTAGGTATCTGTTGGATGGTTGTCAACTATTTCTTTTCATATTCTTTTCACCCCATGACATCTGCAGCGGATTTTGCCCCGCGGACTTCATACTGAATACATCGCATACGCGTCGTACTGATCGCGTTGCACATGCCAAGGCAACTAAGTGACGAAAAAAAACAAAGATAAAGGTCCAGCCAAGCCGGCGCGCCCATCCGCCCCAAGCAAGGCGGCCCCGCCGGCGGCGGCCTCTGGACGCCGTGCACGTGACACCGGCACGGCCAAGCCCTCCGGTAAGCCCTCCCGTGGTGGCCACGATCCGCATGCCGAACGCGAGGCCCAGCGCTACGAGCGTCCCATTCCCAGTCGTGAAGCCATTCTTGCCTTGCTCGATGAGCGGGGCGAATTGCTGACCGAGGCGCGTATCGCCGAGGCCTTGAAGCTGGACGATGAACAAGACCTCAACGCCTTGCGTAAACGCCTGGGGGCGATGGTGCGCGACGGTCAGCTGCTGCTGGGGCGCCGTGACGGCTATGCACCCGCCCGCAAGCTCGATCTGATCCCGGGCGTGGTGCTGGCCAATGCCGAGGGCTATGGCTTTCTGCGCCCGGACGAGGGTGGTGAAGATCTTTACCTCTCGCCGCAGCAGATGCGCACCGTTTTACACGGCGATCGCGTGCTGGCCAGTGTGGTCGGGGTGGATCGGCGCGGCCGCCGGCAAGGCGCCATTGTCGAGGTATTGCAACGCCGTTCGCCGCGCCTGGTGGGCCGCGTGGTGATCGAAAACGGGGTGACCGTGGTCGCGCCGGATGATCGCCGCCTGCATCAGGACGTGATGATTCCACCGGGGCAGGAGCAGGGTGCTCGCTCGGGCCAGATCGTGGTGGTCGAAATCACCGACCCGCCGACTGCGCACCGTGGCCCGCTGGGCGCGATTCGTGCGGTGCTGGGCGACCGGCTGCAGCCTTCGCTGTTGGTGGAGATGGCGATCGCCAGCCACGATTTACCGCATGAATGGCCGCCGGAAGTGTTGCGCGATGCAGCCGAGGTCGAGCCGCAGGTCACCGCGGCCGAGCGTGAGGGGCGCGTGGATATCCGGCATCTGCCGCTGGTCACCATCGATGGCTCCGATGCACGCGATTTCGATGACGCGGTCTATGCCGAGCCCAAGCGTGGCGGCGGTTATCGCCTGATCGTGGCGATTGCCGACGTGTCGCATTACGTGCGTATCGGCAATGCGCTGGACCGCGAAGCCTACGAGCGCAGTACCTCGACCTACTTTCCCGGCTTTGTCGTACCGATGTTGCCGGAGGCTTTGTCCAATGGCATTTGTTCGCTGAATCCTAAAGTCGAACGCTTGTGCATGGTTTGCGATATGCAGGTCAGCGCCGACGGCGAAGTGGTGAAGTCGAAATTCTACGATGCGGTGATGCTGTCGCATGCCCGGCTTACTTACGACAAGGTGTGGGAGGCGGTAGGTCTCAGGCAGGAAGACGCACGGCATGAAATCGCCGATGTGTTGCCGCAGATCGAAAACCTGCATGCGCTCTATCAAAGCATGGCCGAGCAGCGCCGTCGCCGTGGGGCCATCGATTTTGAAACCCCGGAAGTGAAATTTCGTCTCGATCAGACCGGCAGTGTGGTCGCCATGGGCGCTACTGAGCGCAACGATGCGCACAAGCTGATCGAAGAATGCATGATCGCCGCGAACGTGCAGGCGGCGTTGTTCCTGGAAAAGAAAAAGATCCCGGCCTTGTTCCGCGCACACGAGCCGCCGCCGGCCGAAAAATACGAAGACCTGCAGCAATTCTTGCGTGAGTTCAAATTGCGTATGCCTTCGGTGGAAGATGTGACCCCGGGCGATTTCTCCGATGTATTGCGCATGGTCAAAGATCGCCCCGAGCGGCAATTGATCCAGTCGGTATTGCTGCGTGCCCAAAGCATGGCGGCGTATCAGCCTGACAATCGCGGTCATTTCGGCCTGGCGTTGCAGGCCTATGCGCACTTCACTTCGCCGATTCGCCGCTACCCCGATTTGCTGGTGCACCGGGCGATTCGCTATGCGTTGACCGGCGGCAAGCCCAGCGACTACAGCTATACCCCAGGCGAGATGGCTGCGATGGCGGTGCATTGCTCGCAGCGCGAACGCCGTGCCGAAGAGGCCGAACGCGATGTCGATGAGCGCTTCAAATGTGCCTGGATGTCCAAGCACGTCGGTAGCGAGTTCGATGGCGTGGTGACTGGCGTGACTTCGTTCGGCCTGTTCGTTGAGCTGGACGAATCGAAGGTTTCGGGACTGGTGCATATCAGCCAGCTGTCCAACGATTACTACCATTTCGATCCAGCACGCCATTTATTGAAGGGCGAGCGCACCGGTGCGCAGTTTCGCCTCGGCGATCATGTCCGCGTGCAAGTGCTGCGGGCCAGCCTTGAGGATCGGAAGATCGATTTCCGGCTGGTCCCGTCGCGGGTGGCGGCACCGCCACCGGCCAGCAGCGGGCGCGCTTATGACTATGCCGCCGCCGGGGACCGCTATTCGCTGCCCGGCGCGCGCAAGGCGCCCACCGCCAAGACCGGTGCCGTTGCGGCGATCGGTCGTGCTGCCAAAGCCATTGGCCGGGTGTTTGGACGCCGCGATGACGCCGCGACCCCGGTGGCGGCCCCGGCGAGCAGCAGAACAGGCGATAATCCGCCGCCCCGTTCACGGCCTGCCCCGCGTAAACCGGATGACAGCCGCCCGCAGGGCCGTGCCGCCGCTACGCCTGGCGCAGCCGGCAAGAAGTCGGCGGCAGCGGGCTCGCGTAAATCTGACCCACGAAAGTCTGATTCGCGTAAGCCGGGGTCCGCCAAGGCGGATTCACGCAAACCCGGGAAGGGCAGTGGTACTCCAAAGAAACCTAAAGGCAAGTCATGAGTGAGAGTTGGATCGCCGGAATCAACCCCGTCGAAGGCGCATTGAGCAACGACCCTGAGCGTGTGCGTGAGCTATTGATCGAAAACGGTCAGCGCAACCCGCGCCTACAAGAGTTGATGGAGCGTGCACGCGAATTGAAGATTCCCGTGCAGCACCGGCCGCGTGAGCAATTGGACAAACTCGCCGGTGCCGCACGGCATCAAGGCATCGTCGCGCGCTACGAGGCACCGCCGCTGGCCACCGAGAACGATCTGGTCGATTTGCTGGAGCAGGCGGGTAGCGATGCCCTGGTGTTGGTGCTGGACGGCGTCACCGATCCGCACAATCTCGGCGCTTGCCTGCGCAGCGCGGCAGCGGCCAAGGTCACGGCGGTCATCGTGCCCAAAGATCGCGCGGTCGGGCTTACTCCGGTAGCGCGGCGCGCGTCGGCTGGCGGCGCGGATCGCGTGCCGTTGATTGCCGCCACCAATCTGGCCCGGGCGCTGCGCCAGCTGAAAGATGCCGGGGTGTGGATTACCGGTTTGGCGGGCGATACCGAAACATCGATTTACACGATCGACTTCAAGGGCCCCGTCGCCATTGTGCTCGGCAGCGAAGGCGAGGGGATGCGTCGACTGACGCGGGAAACCTGCGATTTCGTGGCGAAGATCCCCATGCCCGGCGAGATGGAAAGCCTCAACGTTTCGGTAGCCACCGGTGTGGCATTGTTCGAAGCCGTACGTCAGCGAAGTGGCGGTCAACGAGGAGCTAAGTAATGACCTTTGAATGGCATGACTGGGCTGGCTATATCGGCGTGGCCCTGGTGCTGCTGGCCTTTCTGCTATTGCAGGTACGCAAGCTGCACGGCACCGGCTTGATCTATCAGCTGATGAATGTGCTCGGTGCCATCGGCGTGATGATGTCGCTGCTGGCCGGCACCTTCAACACGCCGGCCTTCATCATGCAGGTGGCGTGGCTGTTGATCGGTGCCTACGGTATCGCGCGCGGATTCAAAGTGCGGCGCGAAGCTCGCGCGGCAGGACATAAAGTCGATCTTTGGTGACGCACTGAAGCCTCCCCCTGCCAGTGCGCAGGGGGAGGGTCTCGCTTATTCGGACTTGCCGCCCAGCGGGGGCATCTCGGGGCTGGAGGTGTAGTCGCGCTTGCTGCGTTGGGCGGTAAGCGGCTCGCCGTTGACCTGGAACCAGATGCTTTCGGCGATATTGGTGGCGTGGTCGCCGATGCGCTCGATGTTCTTTGCCATGAACAGCAGGTGCGTGCACGGCGTGATGTTGCGCGGGTCTTCCATCATGTAGGTGAGCAGCTGACGGAAGTAGCCGGTATAGGCTTCATCGAGGTCGGCGTCGTCTTTCCATACCTGGTAGGCACGCTCGGCGTCGCGGTCGCGATAGGCGACCAGCACATCGCGCACTTCGGCGGCAGCGAGTTCCGCGAGATGAGCCAGCCCATTGGTCGGGGTCACCGGCGCCACCATCGATAGCGGAATCGAGCGCTTGGCGACATTGGCGGCATAGTCGCCAATGCGTTCGATATCGGCGGCAATGCGCAGGGCAGCGAAGACGTTGCGCAGGTCACCGGCAATCGGCGCGCGCAAGGCCAGCAGGCGCACCACGTCGTGGCTGATTTCCTGCTCCAGCTGGTCGATGGCGTCGTCGTTGTGCACCACGTGTTGGGCGGCGCGCTCGTCACGGCGCTCGACCACGTCGATGGCGGCTTCCAGCTGGCTGATCGATAGCTCGCCCATACGCACGATCTCGCCGGTGAGGCGGGTCAGCTCGTCGTCGTAGCTCTTGATGATGTGTTCCTTGCCACCGCTCATATGCGTTTCGCCTGTGTGGAATAGGGCGGGCGCGACTACGCGGCCCTTCACCCCAGCCTGCGCTCCGTGGATAGGTAACCGGGGCGCAGGGGTATCGTTTGCTTTAACCAAAGCGGCCGGTGATGTAATCCTCGGTCTGCTTCTTGCTCGGCTTGGTGAAGATTTTTTCCGTCTGATCGAATTCGATCAGCTCACCCAGATACATGAAAGCGGTGAGGTCGGAGCAGCGCGCCGCCTGCTGCATGTTGTGCGTGACGATGACGATGGTGTACTCGTTCTTCAGCTCTTCGACCAGTTGCTCGATACGGCCAGTGGCAATCGGATCGAGTGCGGAGGTCGGTTCGTCCAGCAGCAGTACTTCGGGGCGCAGGGCGATGGCGCGGGCAATACACAAGCGCTGCTGCTGACCGCCGGAGAGGCCCAGGGCGTTCTGCTTGAGTTTGTCCTTGACCTCGTCCCACAGTGCGGCGCTGCGCAGTGCCTGCTCGACGCGGATGTCCATGTCGGTACGGGATAGTTTTTCGTGATGGCGGATGCCGTAGGCGACGTTTTCGAAAATCGTCATCGGAAACGGTACCGGCTTTTGAAACACCATGCCGACCTTGCTGCGCAGGCGGTTCATCGAGTAACCGGGGTCGAGAATATTCTCGCCGTCCAGGGTGATCGCGCCCTTTGCCTCGAGCTTGGGGTAGATCGCATAGATGCGGTTGAAAATGCGCAACAGCGTGGATTTGCCGCAGCCGGAAGGGCCGATGATGGCGGTGACCTTCTTCTCCGGGATATCCATGTCGATGCCTTTCAGCGCATGGAAGCCGTTGTAGTAGAAGTGCAGATCACGCACTTGCAGCTTGCAGGGCGCCAATGCGGCCGCGGCCGTGGATTGCGGGTTGACGCCGGCGGCGGACTCAATCATGGGACACCTTGTTACGAGAAAGGACCAAGCGGGAAGCAAGACTTAGCAGCAACACAAACATCGTGATGACAAAGGCACCGGCCCAGGCAATCGAGTGCATGGCCTCGCCCGGATCATTGGCGTACTGATAAATCATCTGCGGCAGGCTGGACATCTTGTCCATCGGGTTGAAGGTTGTGTAGTTGTTGCCGAATGCGGTGAACAGCAGTGGTGCAGTTTCGCCGCTGATGCGAGCCAAGGCCAGCAGCACGCCGGTAATCAGGCCCGAGCGTGCGGCGCGGATCAGGATCTGTACCGTCAGCTTCCATTGCGGTACACCCAGCGACAGCGCCGCCTCACGCAAGGTGGATGGCACCAGCCGCAGCATTTCGTCGGTGGTGCGCACGATCACCGGCAAGGCGATCAAGGCCAGCGCCACGCCGCCGGCCAAACCGGAGAAGGTGGTGGAGCCATGGGTGATGGCGGTGCTGGGCAGCACGATGATGGTGTAGACGAACAGGCCCAGCACGATGGACGGCGCGGACAGCAAGATGTCATTGAGGAAGCGGATCGATTCGCCCAGCTTGGTGCGATTGGCGTACTCGGCCAGCCAGGTACCTGCCATCACGCCAATCGGCGTGGCGATGGCGATGCCGATGAAGTTGATGATCAGGCTGCCGATCATCGCGTTCGCCAGGCCACCGTCTTCACCATAGGCGGTAATCTTGGTGAACAGCTTCAGATTGAGCGCGCCAATGCCTTGATGCAGGGTTTCCCACAAAATCCAGGCTAGAAAAGTCAGGCCGATCAGGGTGGCCAGCATGCTCATGCAGAGCGCGACCATGTTGGCGACACGGCGGCGTAGATACAGTGCGTTGCTCATCAGCGACCCTCCTTCAGAGCCAGCCGCCGCAGCATCAGGCGGGCGATCAGCAGCACAAAGAAGGTAACCACGAAGAGCAGGAAGGCCAGCGCCATCAGGCTGGATTTTTGCAGGCCGGCCGCTTCGCTGAATTGGTTGGCAATGGTCGAGGCAATCGATGCGCCGGGATCTAGCAGCGAGGGCGACAAGCTCATGGCGTTGCCGAGCACGAAGGTCACCGCCATGGTTTCGCCCAGTGCGCGCCCCAGGCCGAGAAAGACGCCGCCGACCACCGCCGAGCGGGTATACGGCAGCACGATGTCCCACGACACTTCCCAGGTGCTGGAGCCCAGCGCGTAGGCGGACTCTTTCAACCGCGTCGGCACGGTTTGGAACACTTCGCGCATCACCGAGGAGATGAACGGAATAATCATCACCGCCAGCACAATGCCGGCGGTAAGAATGCTGGCGCCAAAAGGGGAGTCGCTAGTGAACAACTGGCCGAAGGCCCAGGTCAATTTGTGCAGCAGGTGCGCCACCGGGCCGATGACCGACACGTGCTCGACCGCCCACGGCGTAAACGGGATCACCCCGTCGCCCCACGGCACCTGAACCGGCGGCGGGTTGCCGAGATGGTCGGTCAGCCACGGCTTGATGTGGTCGGCAAAGAACGGGGCGAACACGAACAGGCCCCACATGCCATAGATGATCGATGGAATACCGGCCAGCAATTCGATCGCCGAAGCCACCGGAGTACGCAGCCAGGGTGGGGCTACTTCAGAAAGATAGAGCGCAATGCCGAAGCTCACCGGCACCGCGATCAGCAAGGCGATCAGCGAGGTGGCAATGGTGCCGTAGACCGGGACCAGCGCACCGTAGATATCGTTGCCGGGATCCCAGGCATCGCTGCCGAGGAAGTGCCAGCCGAACGCGCCAAAGGCATGGCGGCCGCCCCACAAGGTGGCGCCTGCGGCACCCAGCAAACAGGCCAGCACCAGCAACGCGCAAGCTTTCAGTAACCAGCTGAACAGGAGATCGTGATTGGCGTCTTTTAAAGCGCGCTGTTCTTGGGCGATGGCGAGCGCATTGGCGCCCTGGTCGGCTTGCATGAGATATCGATCCCTCAGAACCTTGGGTAAATCTGGCTGACACGAGGTCGCCTGGTCAGTCGTATTGGCGCGTATGGCCTGACGACTCCGGCGATACGCGTGCAGCTTCGGGTTTTCAGTTTCAGGCCTTTCAGCAACAGGCCGCCCGATCCGAAGAAGGGGCGGCCCGATCGTACTTTTCAGCTTTCGTGCTCAATCATCCGGTGCTTGTGTGGCCGGATCAACCGCAAGATCAATGCGCGTATTCTTTCGCCCAATAAGCTTCGATTTTCTGGGTCAAAGCATCCGGCAGTGCCACGTAGTCGAGTGCGGCGGCATCTTTCTGGCCATTCTCAAGCGCCCACTTAAAGAACTCGAACGTCACCTTGGTGTGCTCGGCATTCTTCGGCTTCTTGTACATCACGACCCAGGTCGTGGCGGTGATCGGCCATGCCTTGGCGCCCGGGGCGTTGGTCATGATGAGGTTGAAGTCTTTGGCGCTGGCCCAGTCGGCCGTAGCAGCAGCAGCGGCGAAGGCATCGGCGTTCGGCGAGACGAATTGGCCGGCGGCGTTCTTCAGGTCGACCCAGGTGATTTTGTTCTTCACGGCATAGGCGTACTCGACGTAGCCGATCGAGCCCTTGATCTGCTTGACGTACTGCGACACGCCTTCGTTACCTTTGCCGCCCACGCCGGTCGGCCATTCGACGGCGGTGCCGAACTTCACTTTCTCGGCCCACTCCGGGCTGACCTTGGACAGGTAGTTGGTGAAGTTGAACGAGGTGCCCGAACCATCCGAACGATGCACCACGGTGATCTTGCCGGCAGGCAGGCTGAGGCCGGCATTCAGCGCGGCGATCTTCGGGTCGTTCCAGTTATTGATCTTGCCGAGGAAGATATCGGCGAGGGTGGCGCCGTCGAGCTTGATCTTGCCCGCGTCGACACCGGCAATATTGACTACCGGCACGATACCGCCGACCACGACCGGGAACTGGCCCAGGCCGAACTTCTGCAGGTCTTCTGCCTTGAGCGGTGCGTCGGTGGCGCCGAAATCGATGGTGCCTTCCTTGATCTGCGCAACGCCTGCGCCAGAGCCGACCGATTGATAGTTGAGCTTGTTGCCGGTTTTCTCGGCATAGGCTGCCGACCATTTCGACAGCACCGGATAAACGAAGCTGGAGCCCGCGCCAGTGATGTCAGTGGCATGGGCGGACATACCGAACAGCGAGGCCGCGGTGATCGCGGCAGTAACGCCGATGCGGGACAGAGAAGAATAAGTGATCAACACGGTCGCTCCTTTAGTGGGAGGGTTACGGGGGATTCCCTGCCCTCTATTTCATGCGCGTCGTGTTGCAATGAAATGAGTTGAATGTTTCATCTGTATGACAGCGTGTGTCTGACTGTCATCTTTTCTTCTATAAACAGTTATTTGTCAGTGTGTGCGGGGTGGGTCAAAAACTTGCGATATAGACAAGGAATGCACATTCAGCACCCGGCTTTACTGCTTTAGCGCTCCAACAGCTCCAGCTTGCGCCACCGATTGACGATGGTGCAGAACAATTCCGCGGTGCGCTCGGCATCGTAGATCGCCGAATGCGCTTCACGCGTATCGAAGCTGTGCCCGGCGGCCAGCACGGTTTTGCTCAGCACGGTTTGGCCATAAGCCAGGCCGCCGAGTGTGGCCGTATCGAAACAGCTAAAAGGGTGGAATGGATTGCGCTTGTGCCCGCAGCGGCGCACGGCGGCATTGACAAAGCCCAGGTCGAACGCGGCGTTATGGCCGACCAGGATGGCGCGCTGGCAATCGGCGTCGCGCAACGACTGGCGCACGGCCTTGAAGATATGATCGAGTGCCATGCGCTCATTCAAGGCGCCGCGCAAAGGGTTGTCTGGATCGATGCCGGTGATTTCCAGCGAACGCGGATCGAGGTTGGCGCCGGGAAAGGGCTCGACGTGAGCTGAAACGGCCGGCTCGGGCCATAGAAAGCCATCGGCATCCATTCTTACAGCAACGGCGGCGATCTCCAGCAGGGCGTCGCGCTCGGCATCGAAGCCGCCGGTTTCCACATCTATGACAACCGGCAAAAAACCGCGAAAGCGTTCGGCCATGCGGATTGCAGTGCTATTACTCAAATTCTCCATCGGCGAAGCATATCAGCCGGGCTGGGCGATCATGAACGCTATTTGTGTGTTTTTTGCAGCATTGCAGGCCGGGTGGTCGAGTCCGGCGTCGCGGCCTTCATGACAGAGCCGCTACGCCGCCGCTGGTCGCTGGAGCAAGCGGGCCATAGCGAGCCTGGAATGGCCGATTGCGGGTTTTCACCTGTGCATTGGGCCGCCGCTGGGTCTTTGTCGCAAGCTGCCGCCGCTCTGATCGGGCCTCACGCGTGCAAGTTTCGCGACAGTTTGGTGCGGTGTCTTATGTTTGTCATAAAAATGGCATCGAATCGTAAAGGCGCGGCCGCATCCTGCCGCCGATCTGCTTGGCCAGCCATATCGATTGATGGGGGGCGGTCGAGATGATTCCTAAAAACATCATGCGGAGATAATCCATGCGTTCCACGATGCTCGCGGTAGCTATTGCTGCCGGGTTGGGCTTAGCCAGTTTTGCGGTTCAAGCCCAGGATGCGGCTCCGGTTCATAGCAAGTCGCACACGAAGAAGGCGGTCAGCACCCAGACCTCGTCGCGCGACGCGGAAATCGAGTTGCTGAAAGCTCAGCTCGCGGCGCTGCAGTCTAAGGTCGCGGAGTTGGAACAGCGCACTGATGCGCAATCCGACATCAACGTGTCCACCGGCCAGAACGTCGAAGCCGTGCAGAAGGCGGTGGCAGCCACCGATGCCCAGGTGAAGAAATCGGCCGACAAGCTCTCCTACAAGGGTGTGAACATCACCCTCGGCGGCTTCCTCGCCGGCGAAACGATTTATCGCAGCCGTAACGAAGGCGCCGACATGGCGACCAACTACAATGCGATCCCGTTCAAGAACGTGCCGACCGCGCATACGGCAGAGACTCGTTTCTCCGCACGTCAAAGCCGCGTCTCGATGCTGGCTCAGGGCGACCTCAACGAGAACACCCACCTGAGCGGTTACGCCGAGCTGGATTTCCTCGGTGGCGCGCAGACCGCGAACGAGAACGAAAGCAACTCGTTCAACCCGCGCATCCGCAATGTCTACGCCGCGGCTGACTGGGATACCCAGGGCCTGCACCTGCTGGCCGGTCAGAACTGGTCGTTGCTCACGCTTAACAGCAAGGGGATTACCCCGCGCACCGAGTTGACCCCGCCGCAGATCGACGCTCAGTACGTACCGGGCTTTACCTGGGCACGTCAGGCGCAGATCCGCCTGGTCAAAGACTGGGACAAGACCTACTGGTTGGGCGTCTCGCTGGAAAACCCGCAGACCACGTTCTACAACAGCCCGAACGCTTCCAAGGCGCCGGTGCAGTCGGTCTACAACATCACCGCGGGTTCGGGCTTCGACTCGGCCAACACGCTTTCGTTGAACCATATTCCTGACGTGATCGTGAAGTTCGCGGCCGATCCGGGTTATGGCCATTACGAGCTGTTTGCTTTGGGTCGCGCGTTCTACAACCGCTATGGCAGCACCAACCACAACGTTTATGGCGGCGGCGTCGGTATCGGCGTGATCCTGCCGTTGATCGACAAGATGCTCGACTTCCAGTTCTCCGGCATGAGCGGCAAGGGCATTGGCCGTTACGGCAGCGCGCAGATGCCGGACGTCACCTTTAACCCGAATGGCAGCCTCGCTCCGATCAAGGAGAACATGATGCTGGCGGGTCTGACCTACCACCCGACCTCCGATTGGGACATCTACGGCTTTGCCGGTCGCGAGCGTCAAGAGAAACAGGCATTCGATTACAAGGGTATTCCGTTCGGTTACGGCAACCCGAATTACAACAACAGCGGTTGCAACACCGAAGGTGCGGCCTCCTCGTTGTGCGTAGGCAACAGCAAAGAAATCTGGCAGGGCACGCTGGGCTTCTGGTGGAAGTTCTACCAGGGCAAGTTCGGCAAGATGCAGTTCGGCACGCAGTACTCGCATACCGAGCGCAAAGCGTTCGACGGTGTGGGTGGCGCGCCGACCGCGAAGGAAGACATGGTCTTCACCAGTTTCCGCTACTACCCGTTCTGATCCAGGGCAGTTCGATCAGAGTCGGTTGATCCGGTTATCGGAAGGGAGTTCGACCCAAGGACGGAAAACGGCGGGCATAGCCCGCCGTTTGCTTTTGTGCGGGCGTCACGATGGTTTTCTGCAACCATCGTGACGCTTGGCTTAGTGGCTATCGGCTACCGTCGAACCGCCACTCATCGTTGCAACGCTCCAGCCACCGCCGAGGGCGCGGATCAGATCCACGCTGGCCTGCAGGCGACGGGTGCGTACTTGTTCGGCTTGACGCTCCGCTTGCAGTGCGGCGGTTTGCGCGCTGACGACATCCAGATAACTGACGGCGCCTTCGCGATAGCGGTTGGTGGCGATGTCCTGTGATTGTTTGGCTGAAGTCGCCGCATCGTCTTCATCGTGGGCCTCGTCACCCAGGTTTTTGAGCAGCGACAGGTTGTCTTCGACCTGCTGGAACGCGCCGAGCACGATGCCGCGATATTGTCCTGAGGCTTCGTCGAAGGTCGCGCGGGCCTCACGTTCTTTAGCTCGGCGCAGGCCGGCATCGAAAAGGTTCAATGCAGCTAGCGGGCCGACCGCCCAGAAGCGATTGCCTGCGCTGAGCAGTGCGCCGTTGCCGGTGTTCTGCCAACCAAAGGCTGCCGACAAGCTGATGCTGGGATAAAACGCTGCGTGGGCTACGCCAATGGCTGCATTGGCGGCGTAGGTGCGGCGTTCGGCGGCGGCGATATCCGGGCGGCGTTGCAACAAGGTGGAGGGCACACCCAGTGGCGTGGAAGGCACGCTCATCGGCGTGGTTGCCACTGGCAGCGAAAAACTCGATGCCGAAGTGCCGACCAGGCTGGCGATGGCATGCTCGGTGAGCGCGCGTTGTGCGGTGACTTCGGCAGCCTGTGCTTTGGCATCGGAAAGCTGGGTGGTGGCGCGTGATACATCCAGTCCGGACGCAACGCCACCGGCAAAACGATTCTGGGTCAGGTCGAGAGCCTGCTGATAAGCGCTGATCGAGTCGTGCAGGATGCGCGCCTGCACGTCATAACCGCGCAGACGGATATACCGGTCGGCCAGTTGTGCCTCGAGGCTTAACTTGACCGAGGCCAGGTCAGCTTGCGCCGCTTGCGCCTGTGCGTTGCCTTCGGCGACTTCGTTGCGTACCCGGCCCCATAGGTCGAGTTCGTAGTCAGCGACGAATCCCACCGTGTTGCTGTCGTATTCGTCGGGTTGGTTGCTGCCCCGCAATGGGCGGTGATTTGACTGGCGATTATTGCTGGGCGAAGCGTTGAAACCCAGGTGCGGAAACAAGCCGGCGCGCTGCTGGCTCTCATATGCGGTGGCTTTGTCATAACGGGCCAAGGCGACGGCGAGGCTGGGGTTGGCACTGTCCAGGCTCGCTTCCAGGTCGCTCAGTGTGCGGTCGTGATAGACCGCCCACCAATCGCCGCGTGAGCTGTCATCGGCTGGCGTGGCTTGGGTCCATAGGCCATCGGCGGTTTTGTAGTTGGCCGGAATATCCAGCTTGGGCACTTGGTAAACCGGCGTCAGCGAGCAGCCACACAGCGCGGCCGATAAACATAAGGCGAGCATGCGCTTGGTCGAGTACATGCGGGCTCGATCAATCTTGATGAGGCTGATCATGCGGCACGCCCTCCGTAGCGGCGGCGAGGCGTACCTGGTCGCCTTGCATCAATGAGTCGGAGGGGTGATCGATGATCCGATCGCCGGGCTCCATGCCTTGATCGATTTCCAGCGTATCGCCCAGGTCCATGCCGATATGCACTTTGCGCAGCACGACGCGGTTGTCTGCGCCGAGCACTGCCACCTGGGGGCCGGCGGCGCGGAAAATCAGCACGGTGGCGGGCAGGGTGATCAACTTGCTGTTGCTAGCCATCGGCATGCTTACTTCGGCGTAATCGCCAGGCATCAACTCACCATGCGGGTTGTCCGCCTCGAACTGAGCCAGCACCGTGCCTGAGGCCTGGGTGACGGCGCCCGAGTTGCCAATCAACGTGGCCTGGTAGGTTTTGCCAGGATGTTCGAGCACGTTGAGGCTGACCTGCATGCCCGGCTTGATCGACGCGGCGTAGCCCTGTGGCACCTGCACATACAAACGCATCTTGCTGGTATCGGACACGGTGAACAGGGCGGGGCTGCTCTCATTGTTGGCGGCGATCAAATCGCCGACGTCGGTCATGCGTCGTGTCACGGTGCCATTGAAAGGAGCCGTGATGCGCTTGAAGGATTCCATCGCGGCGAGCCGGTCGAGATCGGCTTGTGCCGCCAAAACGTTGGCCCGCGCGGCTTCCGCCTCGCCGCTTTTCTCATCCGCCTCTTGTTTGGAGACTGAGTTCGAGCGGAGCAGATTCTGCCAGCGCTTGTCGGTGGTCTCGGCCAGCCGCGCGTTCGCCTGTGCGCGCACCAGTCCGGCCTTGGTCTGTTCGTACTGTTGATCCAGCTCAGGCGTGTCGATGGTGCCGAGCACGTCGCCGGCTTTCACCTGGGTGCCGATGTCGCTGTTCCAGCTTTTCAGATAGCCGCCGACACGGGCATGAATCGGTGCGCTGATCCAGGCGTCCAGACGGCCGGGCAAGGTCATCGCGTGCTGGCCGGTGCCGGCGATCGGTACGACCAGCTGCACGGTGGGTATCAGCTGCGCATCGGTCCATTTCACCAGCCGGTGGTAGTCGTAGGCGCGCACGGACAAGCCGATTGCGGTAGCCACCACGGCGAGTGTCAGTCCGATGATGATGGCGCGCCGCAGGCGTGGCGTGCGCGGGGGCGCGACGGCGATAGCGTCGCTCGTCTTGAGATCAGGCGACATGGGGGTGTTCTCCAAGCAGAAGTTCGGAAGAGGGCTGGGCCAATTCGCGGCCATGCACCAGGCTGAAAATCACTGGCACGAAGAGCAAGGTGGCAAAGGTGGCGAAGAGCAGGCCGCCGATGACGGCGCGGCCAAGCGGTGAGTTTTGTTCCTGGCTGAGCGCCATCGGCAGCATGCCGATAATCATCGCCAGTGCGGTCATGCACACCGGACGAAAGCGGGTAAAGCCTGCTTCAAGCGCGGCCTTGACCGGGTCGCCATGTTCGGCCAGGCGCTCGCGGCAGAAGCTGACCACGAGAATAGAGTTCGCGGTAGCCACGCCCATGCACATGATGGCGCCGGTCAGTGCTGGTACCGACAGCGAGGTATGGCTGAGGAACAGCAGCCATACAATGCCGGCCAGCGCCGCAGGCAGCGCGGTAATGATCACGAACGGGTCCAGCCACGACTGGAAATTCACCACGATCAACAGATAGATCAGTACAACGGCGCCGATCAAGCCGAAGAGCAAACCGCCAAAGGCTTCGTTCATGGTGCCGACCTGTCCATGCAGGCTGACCAGGGTGCCCTTGGGGCGGGTGCTGGCGAACTGATCCAAGACCTTTTGCACGCCACCGGCCACTGCGCCGAGGTCGCGGTCTTGCACCGAGGCATAGATGTCATAGGCCGGCATGATGTTGTAGTGCGAGACCACCGCCGCGCTGGGCTCGCGCGAGAACGTCGCGATACCACCCAGCACCTGGCTTGAACTATTGCCTGGCGCGGTCACCGGCAAGCTGGCCAGGTCGGCCATGGAATCCATGCGGTACTGCGGGGTCGCCGCGACGATGGCGTAAGACACGCCGTTCTTCGGATTCAGCCAGAACGCGGGCGCCACCTGCGAACTACCGGCAAGCGAGGCGACCATGCTGTTGGTCACATCGCGCTCGGTGATGCCCAGGCCGTCGGCGCGCGTGCGGTCCACGTGTACGTTCAATTGCGGATAGCTGGTGCTTTGCTGCAGGCGTACATCGGCGATACCCGGCACTGCCTTGAGGCGCTTCATGATTTGCATGGCGTAGGCCTCGTTGCCTTCGCGATCGCGGCCGGTGATCGAGATATCCAGCGGTGCCGGTGCGCCGAAGTTGAGAATCTGGCTGGTCATGTCGGCGGGCAGGAAGGCAAAGTCGCTGCCAGGGAAGTTGCGTGGCAATTGCTCACGCAAGGCTTTGACGTATTCCGCGGCGGGGCGGTGATGCTCCTTCAGGGTGATCTGGATATCGCCGTCTTGTGGACCGATGGTGCCGCTGCTGTTGTAGACCAGATTCACTCCGCTCAATGGCAGGCCGATATTGTCGATGACGGAATCGAGCTCGTCGGCGGGAATCACCTTACGGATGGCTTGTTCGATGTGGTCGAACTCGGCCGCGGTTTCTTCGACGCGTGTGCCCATCGGTGCACGTACGTGCAAGGCGATCGACTCGGAATCGATCGAGGGGAAAAAGTCACGCCCCAGGAACGGCACCAGCGCGAACGAGGCCAGCACGAAGGCGAGAAAGCCGATGATGAAGCGGCGGCGATGGGTCAGCGCGATGGTCAGCGTCGCATAGTAAGTGTCGCGGATACTCGAAAAGCGGCTTTCGAAACCCTGCTGGAAGCGAACCATCCCGCGGACCAGCGCGCTGCGCTTGCGCGGCGGATGCTGGTCGCCTTCGTGATGATTGATATAGCCGTCTTCCGGATGCTCACCTGTACCCTTTTCGGTGATGTGCGGCTTTAGCAAGTACATCGCCAGCGTCGGAACCAGGGTACGAGACAGCAGGAATGACGACGCCATCGCAAAGATCACCGCCAGCGCCATGGGCCGGAACAGAAAGCCGGCAATACCGTTAAGCATGAACATCGGCACGAACACGATGCAGATACACAGCAGCGAGACAAAGGCGGGGCCGACGATTTGCTTGGCACCATCCATGATGGCGCTATGTACATCCTTGCCCTGCTCAAGATGCCAGTTGATGTTCTCGATGGTGACGGTGGCGTCGTCCACCAGGATGCCGACCGCCAAGGCAAGGCCGCCCAGCGTCATCACGTTCAAGGTTTGCCCGGTGACGGAAAGCAAGGCAATCGCGGACAGAATCGACAGCGGAATGGAGATGGCGATGATCACCGTCGAGCGCCAGCTGCCAAGAAACACCAGAATCATCACCGAGGTCAGCAGCGCCGCGATGACGCCTTCGCGGGCCACCGAGCTGATCGCCGATTTGACGAAGATCGATTGATCGTTGAGCAAGGATACTTTCAACGATGGCGGTAGCGTTTCCTTGATCAGCGGCAACAGCTTCTTGATGCCGGCCACAACGTCCAGCGTCGATGCGTTGCCGTTTTTCAGCTCAGGCATCAGTACCGCACGTTTGCCATCCACGCGCACCACGTTGTTCTGCGGTGGCGAGCCGTCGCGTACATGGGCGACCTCACCGATGGTGATGGTGGCGCCGTCGACCGTTTTGATCGGCAAGTCATTCAATGACTCGATCGCGGTAGGGCTGTTATTTAACTGCACGTGGTATTCGTAGGTGCCGATTTTTGCGGTGCCTACCGGAATGATCTGGTTTTGCGCGACCAGCGCGTTACCCACGTCTTGCGCCGATAAGCCCTTTGCGGCCAAGGCCTGCGGATTGAGATCCAGCGTGACCTGGCGCTGCTTGCCGCCATACGGCGTGGGGATGGCGACGCCCGGCACCGAGACCAGGGTAGGGCGCATGAAATTCTGTGCGATATCGCGGATCTTCGTTTCCGAAAGATCGGTGCTCGACAGCGCCATCTGCAAGATCGGCACCGTTGAGGCGTTGTAGTTGAGGATTAACGGCGGCGTGATGCCCGGCGGCATCTGCTTGACCACCGTCTGCGAGATCGAGGTGACCTGCGCCGTAGCGGTGCGGATATCCACACCCGGCTGGAAGAAGATCTTCACCACACCGACGCCTGGCAACGATTGCGATTCGATGTGCTCGATATCGTTGACCGAGGTGGTGAGCTGACGCTCGTAGTAATAAATCACCCGCCCCGACATTTGATCTGGCGGCAAGCCGTTATAGCTCCATACCACGCTGATCACCGGGATGCCGATGTTCGGAAAAATATCGGTGGGTGTTCGCAGCGCGGCAAGTGGGCCGACGATAAGAATGAGCAGCGCCAGCACGATGAACGTGTAAGGGCGGGATAAGGCGGTCCGGACTAGGCCAAGCATGGAGAGATTCCGTGGGCGTCGGTGCGTTCAGTGCGCGATGCGGCGTGAGCTGATCTAAGCGGCGAGATAAAGAGAATGGTGGCAGCGGCGCGTCATCAGGGCGTATAGGCGGTGGCGGAAAGGATTCAAAGACCTGCCCAGCCTAGGGTCGCTATGTCACGGACTGATAGAGGCTTTTCAGGGCCAGCAAATCATCTCAACCTTGCCTTATGGAAACCTTTTGGCCTCCCTTAAGCAGGGGGCAGGTTCAAGCATGGGTCAGCTTCAAGCGATGCCGGACGAGGTTGTTGATACAACCCCGTAGCCGCTTGTGAGCAAGCACTGGGCTACAAACGGGCGCTCGTTGCCACCATGCTTCAGCTGCCGGGCCGCCCCCCTCCCAGCCTCCCCCTGCAAGTAGGGGGAGGGGCTAACGCCGCAAGCCCAAGAATTGAGGCAAACAGAGCACGCCGCTATTGCCGCTGCTGCAACCCTTGCCCTTGCCCTTGCCGTGGCTTTTGACCTTCAAGTCCCCTGTGCGTCGGTGAGGGCTGGACGATCAGGCCCGCAGGGGCATTGGCATGGACTCCAATGCCTTTTCGTCAGGGCAGGACGCCCTGTCGAAAAGCCCGGTCAGCCGTCACGCACCCGAAGGGCGACAAGCGGGGATGGCCTTCTCTTGGGTTACTTTCTCTTGGCCACTCAAGAGAAAGTGACTCGGACCCCGGCAGGGGTTCGAAAGCCCGCCGCAGGCGAGCCAGGTCACGACACCACATCAAACAAGCTAAACGCTCGTCGCAGGCTAGCCAGATCGCGCTATCACCGCAAATAAACAAGCCCGACGCAGGCAAGTCAACTCAAGAACCCAACAAAAACCTCATCCCTCCGCCAACGCCAACCGAATATGCACATGCAACCCATGCCCAAACGCCGACTCCCGCAACTCAAGCTCAGCCCCGTGCAACTGCGCCGCACGTTGCACAATGCTCAGCCCCAGGCCATAGCCGCGCGATGATCCCTCCGCCTCACGATGGAAACGATCGAACACCGCCGCACGGCGCTCCGGCGGAATGCCCGGGCCATCATCGCGAATATCGATCAGCGCCTCCGTGCCGGTGCGATCGAGCATGACTTCGACCTGGCCGCCCTCGGAGACATAGCGCAGCGCGTTCTCGATCAGATTGCGAAACATCGATGTTAGCGCGACCTCGTGACCGAGCACATACAAATGCGGCAAGTCATGTACGAGACCGAACGCGATGTCTTTCTCGGCGATGATCGGCGCCAGTTCCTCGATCACTTCGGTAGCGATGGCGATGAGATCGAGTCGCGTCTGCTGTTGCGAGGCGGCACCGGCTTCAAGCCGCGCCAGCGCCAGAATCTGTTCGATGCGGCGTGCCAGCCGGGCCAGGCTTTGCTGCGCGCTCTTCAAGCCGAAGTCGGTATCCAGCGGGCTTTTAGCCAGCGCGGCGCTTTCCAGGTGGATCATCGTGGCGGCGAGGGGCGTACGCAGCTCGTGAGCGACATCGGCATTGAAGCGATGCTCGCGTTCCAGCGCATCTTCCAGGCGCTCCAATTGCTGGTTCAAGGTGACAATCAGCGGCTTGATTTCGCGCGGTGTCTTATCTGCGGCAATGGGCTGGCGACTGCCGGGGGTGCGTTCGGCCAATTGGGCGGTGAGCAGATTCAACGGCCGCAGGCCGCGATAGACCGCCCAGCTCACCAGCAGGGCCAGCAGGGGCAAGCCGATCAACAAGGGCAATCCATGCTCAAGAATCAGGCCGCGGGTGATGTCCTGGCGGTTGTCGTAGCGCTCGCCGATGCGAATGACCAGCCCGGCCCGGTTCTGCAAAGTGAAGGTGCGCCATTGATGGCCGTCGCGGGTGAGGTCGCGAAAGCCGCGTTCTTCTGCCGTTGGCGCCGGCAGGTCGGCCAGATTGTCGGTCGCCAGCAACAGGTGAATCTGTCGATCGTAGGCCTGGAAGCCTACCTCGGGTTCGTAGTTGCGGTTGCGCACCGACACCATCACCGCATTGCGCAGTTGCGCGGGCGTCGTATTGCCGCTGGCCGGATCGGCGGCTACGAGGGCGCCGCTATGTTCGATCAGTACGCCCAGGGTGCGGCCGGCCTGCGCCAGGCGGCCGTCGAGCAATTCGTTCATCTCGCGCAGCTCGCGCCGGTAGCTGAGCACGCCGAGCGGAATCAGCACCGCCATCATTACCGCGATGATCAACAAGGTGAGGCGGGTGCGCAGGCTGGCGTGGCTCACTTGGGCTCCCGCGGAATCATGTAGCCCACGCCGCGCACGGTGTGAATGACGTCGGCGCTGAGTTTGCGGCGTAGCCAGTGCACCTGCACCTCCAGGGCATTGCTCTCGACGATGGTATCCAGGCCATAGACCGAGTTCTCCAGGCTTTCGCGGCGCACGATACGCCCGGCGCGCTCCATCAGCACGCGCAGCAAGGCGAACTCGCGCCGCGTGAGCACGATGTTCTTGCCGCGAAACTCCACTTCGGCCGTCGCCAGATTCAAGCGCAGCCCGCCGGCTTCGACCAGGCTGTCGGCCAGGCCTTGCGCACGCCGGGTCAGCGAGCGGATGCGGGCGGCCAGTTCACCCAGATGAAACGGCTTGACCAGATAATCGTCGGCACCGAGATCGAGGCCGCGACTGCGCGTTTCCAAGGCATCGCGTGCGGTCATGACCAGGACCGGTGTTTTCACGCCCTGGCGGCGAGCTTCAGCCAGCACATCCAGGCCGTCGCGGCCGGGCAGGCCCAGGTCGAGCAAGACCAGATCGGCAGGCTGGTCACGTAATGCCAATGCAGCCTCGCGGCCGTCGCGCAGCCAGGTGACGGCATACGACTGCTGTTCCAGCGCGTGCCGGATCGCCTCACCCAGTTGAGCGTCGTCCTCCACCAGCATGATGTGCATGTCAGGTCACCTGTTGCTTAGCCAATGCGATGGCCGTCATGGCCAAGCGATCCAGTTCCATCACCATCATCACCGCAAAGGCTTAAATCCAACTTACGTCGGGTTTCGATGGCGGCACACGAGGTCGAGCATAGGCTTGATCTGCCCCGAATGGGTGTGGGCTTAGTGTAGGGAGGCGGTCTGGATGGCGGTCAAACGGCATCAGGCCCGCTGGTGACGGCCTGCATCGATGCCAGCGGGGCTAAAAATCCTGCCCGGCGGTGGGTTCCGGGGGCAAGGCCTCGATGATTCGGTTGTTTGCCAGCTAGATGATGATGGTGGCTTTGTCGACCCCGTTCAGGCTTAGTAATTGATCTGCAGCTGGAAGCGCAGCAGGTCGCCGCGAACGGTGTTGTAGGGTGCGGTACTGACCCGGGTGCGGCGCATATTGGCGTAGGCCACGGCGATTTCGAGCACCGATGAGGGCTGCCATTCCACGCCCACTTCAGTTTCGTTGACCAGCATGCGCGGCGCGTTGGTGTCGAATTTCGAGGCGCCTTTGTAGGTTTGCCATTTGATGTAAGGGATGATGGTGCCAAAGGCGTGGTGATCGATTTTGTACATCGCCTGCACATAGCCGCCCCGCAGTGGGCGCGTGCTGATCGTACCTTTGCTGAGGTCCAATTGCGGGCCTCGGCCTACGGTCCACTCCGCCTGCAAGCCGAACGGCTGCGGATAGTAAATGGCATGCACGGCGGCACGCTGGTCTTTTGAGCCTTGCACTGGTGAGGTATCGACCGGAGTGAAGGTACGGCCCTGGCTGGTGATGGCGGTGGGCGTGGCGATTTTGAAGCGGCCGCTGTAGGCATCGGCGCCCACCTCAAGATACTGGCCGTTGGCGAACTGGAACGGGTAGGTGAAGTGCAACACGGTATGCAGGCTGTTATTGCTCTCCGAACGATTGGCGCCTTGGCCGTTATAGACGCCTAAACCGACGACGCCGTAATCGCCGCTGCCTTTCAGGCCGGATTTCACCAGATCCTGAAATCGCTGCTTGATCTTGCTTGGCGTGTAGTAAAAGAACAAGCCGATATCCCGCTCATCGCGGACGCCGGAGTTGAGCGCATCCGCGCGATCCGGGGCGAGCCGATTCTGGCTGGATTGCAGATTCTCCCAGCCGTAAGGCACTTTGGACTGACCCGCGCGCAGGCGAAACTCGCGTTGCTTGTCAAAATAGATATCGGCATAGGCATCGCGCAATTGCGCAAAGTTGGAGGTGCTTGAGCCGGTAGGCGTGCTGGCGAAATCGGGTTGCAGATAAAGCGACACTTGCTCGTTCAAGTCGCCGCTGAGCACGACGCGTGCGCGGCGAATGCCAAAGCTTTGGTTGTCACCGATGAAGCGGTCGCCGGGCGAGCGCAGGGACGACGCATCGCCACCGATGCCATGGTTGTAGCGCAGCTGGGTGTAGCCGCGCAGGGACAGGCGGTCGTACCACTTCTTGTCGATACTCTTTGCGGGCAGGGCACTGGCGGCAACAAGGTCGCTACGCGGGGCGGCGCCGGCAGCCGGCGGTGTAATGGCGGGAGTCGCACTGGGCTGCGTGGTGCTTTGTTTTTCGTCGACCTGCACAAAGGTGCCTAGTTTGACTCGGCCCGGGCCTGGCTCAGCAAAGATCTGCTGGGTTTTGCGATCCACATAGAAATCGATGGCGGCGGGCGAGGTTTCCGCGGTAGCGGTCGCACTCATGGTCCAGAGCATGGTCGCTAGGGTTTTTTTCTTCATAAGTGGTGGGTATGACCATCGTGATGAGAGAGGCAAGCCGACAGGCTGAATAAACACGGTCGTCAGTGGCTGTCGTGACAGCGGCATCTGCCGCCCAGTCGCGATGCCCTGATATCTCGGGCAGCCGGCCGATGTTCGGGGGTAACGCGGGGCGGCAATCGCTAACGCGTTGTTTCGCAATAAATTACGATTTCGCCTTGGGCAGAACCGTACGTAAGCTTCGTGACAGCATTGTGACGATGCGATGTTTCTGCCACCACGGCGACGGTGGCCTCAACATGACAACATCGTATTCAGACTTAACCGGTTAAGATTTTTCATCCGAGATACTTGTTTTTCAGCGAAAAGATACTAAGTTCAAGCTCATGCTTTTTCATCGCACCTGCCAAAAGTTGCTGCTCAGCCTCGCATGCCTGCTCGGTGTGCTGATGCTGACGAGCATGTCTTTGGGCGCAAGCGGCGCGTCGCAAAAAGTTGCTGCGGTGAACTTGTTGCACGGCGTAAATGCATGCCGCCTCGAAGGCTCCAGGTGAGCCTGATCCCGCCGGTGGTGAGCGTGATGACACGCAGAATCCGTGCTCGGTGGATGACAACACCTGTGTCGATGATCACGTCGATCATCGTGAATTGTTTGAACTTGTCCTGCTTGTATTCCCTCCAGCGGCCTTGGATGAACTCATCCCGCCGTTGAGCAGCGGCCGCGTATCTCTCGAGTTGCGCCCTCCTATCGCTTAACGCGACTTTGCGTGTGAGCTGCGACTGGCTTCCGTCGCTCAGCCTCATACGGCTTCTTGTTACGAACGACCATGGCGGCACTCTCATGTGCCGCGGCTTACCAGTCGTTCTCATACCCAGCGTTTTCGCCAGCGAACTTTCGGGTTCGTCTAGCCCTTTCTTTTCGTCTATGAAGAGTACGTACCCATGCAACGTCTAATCGAAGGTTTCGACTATTTCCGTCGCGAGGTTTATCCGGAGCAGCGCGAGCTGTTCGAGAAACTCGCCGAAGGACAGAGCCCGCATACTCTGTTCATTACCTGCGCCGATTCACGCGTGATGCCTGAAATGATTTTTTCAGCGCAGCCCGGTGACCTGTTTGTCTATCGCAACATCGGCAACATCGTGCCGCCGTACGCACAGCATGTCAGCGGTGTGGTCGCGGCGATTGAGTATGCGGTGAAAGCACTGGAAGTGCGGCATATCGTGATCTGCGGTCACTCCGATTGCGGTGCGATGAAAGCGCTGCAGAATCCGGCCAAGCTCAAGGGCATGCCGTCAGTTGAAGCATGGCTTAAGCACGCGGATGTGGCTCGGTATGTGGTTGCCGAAAACAGCGCGGGCCTGCACGGCGCGGATGGCTTGCGTCGCCTCACCGAGGAAAACGTGGTCGGACAGCTGGAGCATTTGCGCACCTTGCCGGCAGTCGCCGCGGCGATGGCCAATGGCAGCCTCAGTATCCATGGCTGGATCTACGATATTGCCCAGGCAAGCCTGAGTGCTTTCGATGCCACCAACGGTCAGTTCGTGATGATCGACCCGAGCAATCCAGACGTGCCCAACGCAACACCTCATGCCCGTTTTGCTACAGCGCTTGCTGCAGCCTGAGGAGGCACTTATGCGTGCGTATTTTTCACATGGTTTGTTTGGCCGTGACTTTCTCGGCTCGGTAGTGGTGTTCCTGGTGGCGTTACCGCTATGTATGGGTATCGCTATTGCGTCGGGGATGCCGCCGGCCACGGGGCTTATCACCGGCATCATCGGTGGCCTGGTGGTGGGTGCTATTGCTGGGTCGCCGTTGCAGGTCAGTGGCCCGGCGGCGGGCTTGGCGGTGCTGGTATTCGAGTTGGTGCGCGAGCACGGTATTGTCGCTTTAGGGCCGGTAGTGTTGTTGGCAGGCGTGATCCAGATTGCGGCAGGTTTGAGCCGTGCCGGAATCTGGTTTCGCATGACCTCGCCCGCCGTGGTGGCGGGCATGCTTTCGGGTATCGGCGTGCTTATCGTGGCCTCGCAGGCTCACGTGATGTTGGACGCCTTGCCCAAGGCGCGCGGCCTGGAAAACTTCATTGCGTTACCTGAAGCCCTCCGCACCGCGTTCTCGGGTGAGGGTACGGGCTTGACGGCGATGATGGTTGGCCTTGGAACCATTGCGATCATGCTCGGCTGGGAGAAATTGCGTCCAGCCAAGCTGCGCTTTGTGCCGGGTGCCTTGCTTGCGGTGGTCGCCTTGACCGCGGCGGTGCAAGCGTTCGGGCTTAACGTGAACAAGGTCGATGTTCCATCCAACCTGTTCGCTGCCATCACCCTGCCTAGTCTGACCAGTCTCGGCGGCTTGCTTGAGCCGTCGTTGATTGTCGCGGCGATTACCTTTGCCTTTATCGCCAGTGCCGAGACTTTGCTCTCCGCGGCCGCGGTCGACCGCATGCACGATGGTGCGCGCACCAACTACGATCGTGAGTTGACTGCGCAAGGCGTCGGCAATGTGCTTTGCGGTTTTCTGGGCGCATTGCCGATGACCGGCGTGATTGTGCGTAGTGCGGCCAATGTGCAGGCGGGTTCGGCAACGCGCATGGCAACCATCATGCACGGCGGCTGGATCCTGGTGTTCGCGATGCTGTTGCCGTGGCTGATGCGGATGACGCCGGTGGCCTGCCTGGCCGGTATCCTGGTCTACACCGGCGTCAAGATGATCAACTTCAAACAGGTCAAAAGCCTTGCGATTTATGGCAAAGGTACCGCCGCGATTTACGTTGCGACGACCGTTGCCATTGTCGCGACGGATTTGCTGGCCGGTGTGTTGATCGGCTTTGCGCTGTCGCTGTTCCGCCTGGCCTTGCTGTCATCGCGCCTGAAAGTGGATCTGGATCATCATGACGAGCCAGGCCATGCATCGCTGCATCTCGAGGGCTCGGCAACCTTCCTCAAGGTGCCGTCGATGGCGCGCACCCTGGAACGTGTGCCGCCGAACACTCGGCTGCAGTTGGTGATGGATCGCTTGCATCACGTGGATCAGGCGTGCCTGGAATTGCTGCGCGATTGGAGTCGCAACGCTTCGACCAAGGGCTGTGAACTGGTGGTCGACTGGCAGGAGCTGGAGCTAAGAGTCGAAGGCGTGAAACGCCCCGCTTGATGACGGTTGCCGGGCATGATGCCCGGCACTTATCGGAATGTTGCATCGTCCCTCCCGCCAGTCTGCGGGAGGGATTTTTTTATGCCGCGGTTTTATCTTTGTAGCGGCACAGGTCGCTAATGACACATTGCGGACAATCGGGCTTGCGCGCCTTGCATACGTAACGGCCGTGCAGGATCAGCCAGTGATGAGCATCCTGTTTGAACTGCGCGGGGACGACTTTCTCCAGCTTGTCTTCAACGGCACGTACGTCTTTACCCGGCGCCAGCCCAGTGCGATTGGAAACGCGAAAAATATGCGTATCCACGGCGATGGTCGGCACGCCGAAGGCGGTGTTGAGCACCACATTGGCTGTCTTGCGACCGACGCCGGGAAGTGCCTCGAGTGCCTCGCGTGTATCGGGCACTTCACCGCCGTATTGCTCGAGCAGGATGCGACACAGCGCCATCACGTTCTTGGCCTTGCCGTTGAACAGGCCAATGGTGCTGATGTAGCGCTTCAACTCGTCTTCGCCGAGATCGAGCATCGCCTGCGGTGTATTGGCGACGGGATAAAGCTTGCGCGTTGCCTTGTTGACACCGACGTCGGTGGCCTGCGCCGACAGCACCACCGCTACCAGAAGTTCAAACGGCGTGGTGTAGTCCAGTTCGGTAGTCGGATGCGGGTCGATCTCGCGCAAACGGGTAAACAGCTCGACGATATCAGCTCGCTTCACGGCTTGGGCTCCTGTTGTTTGGCTTTTGCGCGAGCCAGTGCGGCGAGCACGGGGTTTACCTGCACACCCACTTCGGCTTTGCGTGCGGTCAGTTCTGCCTGGCGCTGTGCGCGTTCGCTGGCCAGGCGCGCCTCGCGGCGTTGAAAATGCTGGCGTGCGGCGTCGGCATGCTCTTGGTCTCTATGGGGCATCGGCATCGGTTCGAGCACGATGCAATCGACCGGGCAGGCGGGGACGCACAGCTCGCAACCGGTGCAGTCGTCAACGATCACGGTATGCATAAGCTTGGCTGCGCCGACGATGGCGTCGACCGGGCAGGCCTGAATGCATTTGGTGCAACCGATGCAATCGGCCTCGATGATGCGGGCCAGGGTGCGCGGCTTCTCGACGCCATGCTGGGGATTCAATGGCATCGGCGCGCGCTTCAATAGTTCGGCCAGCTTGGCGATGCCGGCCAAACCACCTGGCGGGCATTGGTTGATCTCTGCCTCGCCGCGCGCGATCGCCTCCGCGTAAGGGCGGCAGCCGTGGTAACCGCAGTGCTCACACTGAGTCTGAGGAAGCAAGGCGTCGATGTGTTCGACGAGGGCATTCATTTGAAAATAAATCGGCCTGATCAGATGCGCTTTTCAGCTGCTTACGGAGAGTGGGACATTTTCAAAGGGCCCGATGCGGTCGGAAGGTCATCAGGCCTTGATAGAAGGGCATGCTGTTTCATCCATGTTTGAATGCGCTGCCAGCAAATTTCAGGGAGCGCTTGCAGCAAAAAGTGCGGCCCCGCGATGCGTATAATTTGCGCCCGTGGCGCCGCCGCTTCAAGTTGGCGTTGTGCTTTCGTGGTGACCAGCCAGTCGTTAGTAGCTTGCAGCAATAGCATGGGCAGGTTCAAAGCCTGCAACTGCCGGGTCGAGTCAATCGATGCCAGTAATCGAAGTCGTTGCTGAATGATGCGGCCGTCCAGGTGTTGCAGTGTCTGCGACAAGCGTTCGACCACACTGGCGGGGGCCTGCGTACCCATGCAGGTTTGCCGTAACAGCTGACGATGCTTTTTTATGGGTGCCAGTAACGAAACCGGTAGCCGGCTGGCCAAGCTCGTGAGCGGGTGCGGTGTGCTGGCGAAGGATGCGCACAGGATCAGCGCCTTCAGCCGGTTACCTAGTTGCTGCGCAAGCTGTATCGCCGTGGGGCCGGAGAACGACTCGGCGATAACGATAAGCGGGCCGTGCGCGGGAAGCTGGGCTTGCACGTGCTCGACATAAGCATCGATCGCCGCAGGCAGCGATGCCGCATAGCTGATGCGGCATCGGGCCAGCTCCGCGGGTAGCAGGGCTTCAAAAGATTCGAACAGCTCCCCGCTACCGTCGAGCCCTGGCATCAGCACGAGTGTGGGCTCGACGGTGTTCACGCGATCAACGGACGGTGGCGCCCGGTGCCGCTCCCTGATCCGCATCCAGCAAGAACAAATCGGCACCGCCATCGCCTGCGGAAAGAATCATGCCCTCGGAAAGGCCGAAGCGCATTTTGCGCGGCGCGAGGTTGGCGATAAATACGATATTGCGGCCGATCAGTTTTTCAGGCTCGCCGTAGGCAGAGCGGATGCCGGAGAAAATTTGCCGTTTGCCCAGCGGGCCAGCATCCAGTTCAAAGCGCAGCAGCTTGTCCGAGCCATCGACAAACTCGCAGGCCAGCACCTTGCCGACACGCAGGTCGAGCTTGGCAAAATCATCGATGCCAATGACGCTGGCTTCGCCAGCGGTGGCGTTAGTGGTGCTCACTTCACTCATGGTCTGGCGGGATTCCTTGGTTTTTTTCTTGGCGGGCGGTGGCGTTTCGGCGGGGCCGCCCAATGATTCTTTGGAGGCTTCAACCATGGCCTCGATAAGCTTCGGGTCAATCCGGTTGAGCAAGGGTTCAAAGGGGTTGATGGTGTGGCTGTGCAACTCGGCACGGGCATCGTCGAAATCAGCGATGGGTGCAGCGAGGAAGTGTTCGGCAGCGGCAACCGTGGCCGGAAGTATCGGCTTGAGCAGGCCGGCGAGCAGGCGGAAAGCAGCCAGGGCGAACGAGCAGACCTGATGCAACTCGGTGCGACGGTTCTCGTCTTTGGCCAGCACCCATGGCGCCTTGGCGGCGATATGGCCGTTGACGATATCGGCAATCAGCACGAACCGCCGGGTGACCTCGGCAAAGTCACCGTCGCGATAAAGCACCTCGACGTCGTCGTAGTGGGTCTGCAAGGTTTGCCACAACGCGGCTTCTTCGTGATCGAAGTTCGGCGCGAGGCGACCATGGAAAAACTTGTGTACGAAGCCGGCCGTGCGGCTGGCGATGTTCACCCATTTGCCGATTAAGTGCGAATTGACCCGGTCCTCGAAAGCCTTGAGATCGAGATCGACGTCAGTCGGCGCATCACCCAGCATGCTGGCAAAGTAGTAGCGCAGGAATTCCGGATGCAAACCGACATCCAGATAGGTGCGGGCCATGATGAAGGTGCCGCGCGATTTGGACATCTTCGCGCCGTTCACCATCAGGTAGCCGTTGACATGTAGGGCCGTCGGCGTGCGCAGGCCCGCGCCATGCAGCATGGCGGGCCAGAACAGGCCGTGGAAATTGATGATGTCCTTGCCGATGAAGTGATGCAGCTCAGCGCTGCTGTCGGCGGCGAGGAAATCATCGAACCTCAATCCGCTGCGATCGCATAGCGCCTTGAAGCTGGCGAGGTAACCTATGGGCGCATCCAGCCACACGTAGAAAAACTTGCCCGGTGCGTCGGGGATCGGAAAGCCGAAGTACGGCGCATCACGCGAGATGTCCCAGTCCTTCAGGCCGCCGTCCAGCCACTCTTTTAATTTGGCCACGACGCCGCTGTTAGCCACCGGCGCACCATCGGTGCGCCTGCCTGCGAACCAGTCACGCAATAACGACTCGAATTTGCTCAGCTCGAAGAAGTAGTGCTCTGAGTCGCGCAGCACCGGTGTAGCGCCAGACATCACCGAATAGGGGTTGATCAGGTCGGTAGGCGCATAGGTGGCACCGCAGTTTTCGCAGTTGTCGCCGTACTGGTCGTGGGTGCCGCATTTAGGGCAGGTGCCTTTGATGTAGCGATCCGGCAGAAACATTTCCTTTTCCGGATCGAACAACTGCTGGATATCACGGCGCGCGATAAAGCCGCCATCGCGCAGGCGGAGATAAATCATCGACGCCAACTCGCGATTTTCGTCGGAGTGGGTGGTGTGATAGTGGTCGAAGGCGACGCCGAATGCGGCGAAGTCGGCTTCGTGGCCCTGGCGGATGCCCGCGATAAAGGCTTCCGGCGAGAGCCCGGCTTTTTCTGCGGCGAGCATGATCGGCGTGCCGTGCGCGTCGTCGGCACAGACGTAGATCACCTCGTTACCCTGCATTCGCCGCGCACGCACCCAGATATCCGCTTGGATGTAACCCAGCATATGACCCATGTGCAGCGGGCCGTTGGCGTAGGGCAGGGCGTTGGTAACGAGGAGTCGGCGGGACATGGTTTCGATGGTGGTGGCAGGGCTGGCGATTATTGCATGCGAGGTCAGGCTTGGCCGTGCTTATCGCGATGAATTGGCCATGACCACAGCAGCAGTGCGAGCAAGGCGGCAGGCAGCCAGATCCACAGTAGCTCCGATTGAATCACCGCCCAGCCGCGCGCACTGAAAAAGCGGGCGCCGATCGGCGAAACCTCGATCGGCCGGAACGCGAAGAAATAGCGATGCAGGTCGAGCGGCCAGCCCAGCTCGACCCCGAGGCCGCCATTGGTGAGCGCATCCAGCAGCGGATGCGAGAGTGCGGCCAGACCGACAAAGCCGAAGGCTCGCCACGCCGACGTTCGCAACGGCTGATGCAGTAGTGCGGCAAACAGGCCCAGCAACAACGCAAAGGCGATGGAGTGGCTGGCGCCTCGGTGGCCAAAGGCATCGGCGTAGCTGATGCCGAATTTGAAGCCCAGCACATCGGCGTCGGGCAGCATCGTCGCGATGGCTCCGGCCGCAAGCAGACGGCGGCTGATCCGTTGTTTGCCCGCCGCGGCACCGAGCAAGAGCGGTACGACAGCGTGAGAAATGATGGTTGGCATCGGCGGGAGTTCCATTCCAGGGGACGCGAAGCATGCGTGATCGGGCAGGCAAATGGCTGGTGCTTGGGTGACTGGGTGGCTTTGTTTGCACCTGTTGGTGCGTGATATTGCATGTTTGTGCTTGTTGATTTACATTTATGCACGTTCTGTCGATGGGCGTACCTGCCGTGAATGCCGCAAACGAAGCCTGCTTGTCCGAAAGTCCGCCACTTGCCCCGGCCACCCGGGCGACCCGTTTGATGTTCTTTATCTCGGGCATCGGCATGGCCGGCTGGGCGCCGATGGTGCCGTATGCCAAAGCCCGGCTTGGGCTGGATGACGCGACGCTGGGTCTGGTGCTGCTGGCTTTGGGGGGCGGTTCGATGGTGTCGATGCCATTGATGGGCTGGCTGACGCATCAGTATGGCAATCGCCGGGTGATGGGCATTGCCGGTTTGCTGCTCAGCCTGGCCTTGCCGATGTTGGCGGTGGCGTCGAGCACTGTGATGTTGGTCGCCGGGCTGCTTTATTTTGGGGTCGCGCTTGGGGCGCTGAATGTCTCGATGAATGCACACGCCGTCGAGGTGGAACGGCGCGATGGCCGGGCGCTGATGTCGGGTTTCCACGCGCTATTCAGCATCGGTGGCCTGGCGGGCGCGGCAAGCATGAGTTTGCTGTTGGCGCTGGGGTGCCCGCTGTGGATGTGTGCCTTGGCGATTTCAGTGGTGCAGGTGGGCGTGGTGATCACTCAGTACGGCAGCTTGCTAAGCGAGGTCGAGGATACAAACGCTGCCAAGGCCAGCTTGCGTATGCCACAAGGGCTGGTGCTGCTGCTTGGCCTGCTGTGCTTTATCAGTTTTCTGGCCGAGGGCTCGATGCTGGATTGGAGCGCGGTATTACTGCGCGATGTGCATGGTTTTGCTGCTGCCTCAGCGGGTATGGGCTACGCGTTTTTTTCAGTGGCGATGGCGCTAGGGCGATTTGCGGGAGACCTGGTCATCGCACGCCTGGGCCCGGTTTGGGCGGTGCGTGCGGGGTCCAGTGCCGCCGCGATGGGGTTCCTGCTCGCCACTATGCTGCCGTGGCCGGCGTTCTCGCTGCTCGGTTTTGTACTGATTGGCTTGGGTGCGTCGAATATTGTGCCGGTGATGTTCAGCGCGGCAGGCCGGTTGTCAGGGACCCCGCCGGCGATTTCGATCGCCACGGTAACCACGCTAGGTTATGCCGGATTGCTCAGCGGCCCGGCTTTCATCGGCTTGCTGGCCCATGCCAGCAGTCTGCAAGCAGCTTTGGTCGTGGTCGCCGGTTTGCTGTTACTGGTGACGATGGCCGCCAACATCGTGAGGCGCTCATGACGGTGATAAATAAAGCAGTCGAGGTAAGCACGCTGGATACGGTGATCTTCGATCTTGGTGGGGTGTTGATCGACTGGAACCCGCGACATCTTTATCGCCAATTGTTCGATGACGAGACGGCGATGGAGCACTTCCTGCGTGAGGTGTGCAGCCAGCATTGGAACGAGCAGCAAGATGCAGGGCGACCTTGGAGCGAGGCAATCGAGACGCTGAGCGCTGAGTTTCCGCAGCATGCCCCCTTGATCCGGGCTTACCGTGAGCGTTGGGTAGAGACCCTTGGCGGGCTGATGCACGACAGCATCGCGATCTTCGAAGAGCTGCGTGCGCGCGGCGTGCGCCTGTATGCATTGACCAACTGGTCGCAGGAAACTTTTCCCATCGCTTGGGCGTTGTATCCCTTCCTGCATACTTTCGAAGGCATTGTGGTCTCCGGGCAGGAGGGCATGATGAAGCCGAATCCGGCGATTTATCAGCGCTTGTTGGCGCGCTATGAGGTCGACCCGTCGCGTGCCGTATATATCGACGATGCGCCGCGTAACGTAGAGGCTGCCGCACAACAGGGCTTGCATGCCTTGCTGTTTCGCGATGCAGTGAGCTTGCGCCATGAGCTGACTGGTCTAGGCTTGCTAGCCGCAGGCCTGCATGATGAGAAGGTTCCGCTGGGGGTGAGTTCTGATGGCTAAGCCGAATGTCGGCAAAGTGAATGCGTCTGAGGCGATGCCGCAAGAGCGGCAGCAGTGGATACTCGACCGCCTGCGCAGTCATGGTCGAGTGATCGCGGCAGAACTCTCGGCCGAGTTCGATGTGTCGGAGGATTCGATTCGTCGCGACCTGCGCGAGCTGGCGGCGCAGGGCTTATGCAAGCGTGTGTATGGCGGTGCGCTACCCGCCCCGGCGATCTCTACGCCACTCAAGCAGCGCCGCCAGGAGCACACCGGCCGCAAGCTGGCCTTGGCGCGCAAAGCGGTTACGCTGGTGCGGCAAGGACAGGTGCTGATGATCGACTCCGGCTCGACCAATGCGGCGATTGCCTCCGCCTTGTCCGAACATTTTGGTCTTACCGTGGTGACCAATTCGCCGGAAATCGCGCAGATTCTGTCCGAACGCGAAGGTTTCGAAATCCTGTTGATTGGCGGCCGGATCAATGCGCGTATCGGCGCTGCCATCGGTGCCCAAGCCGTGCAGGAAATTCAGCGCGTGCGTGCCGACCTGTGTTTTCCTGGTGCGTGTGCCATCGACGCCGACGACGGGCTATGGGGTTTCGATAGCGAAGAGGTATTGCTGAAGCGGGCGATGATCGAGGCCAGTGGCGAGACCGTTGTCGCGGTGACGCATGACAAGCTCGGCGCGACGGCGATGCATCGGGTTGCCGGCATCGACGACGTGCAACACCTGGTGGTCGAGCACGACGTCGAGCAGGCTGTTCGGGCGGCGTTTGCTGCGCATAACGTAACGGTGCATCGAGCGGACGCAGTCGCCTGAGGCCGGTGTCGCCAGGCGTGGCAAAACTGAAAAACCAACGGGGCGACGACACGGCCGATCGATCGCCCCGTTGGACAAGCCCAGGCTTGGCGCTGCCGCCGCAGTAACGGCCGCAGTGCGGTAGATTATTGCTGCCGTTCCCAGACCTGGCTGCGGCCCAGCAGGGAGAAGCCGATATAGCCATGCACGTCGAGCTTCTGACCGTTATCGGTAAGGGTGAGCTTGACCTTGTAGGTCTTGCCTTTCTTCGGGTCGAGAATCAGGCCGCCATCCCAGATATCATCGTCTTTCTTCACGCCCCACATGATGACCATGCCTTCGATCGGCTGGTCTTTGCGCTCGCCATCGCATTTTTTGCAGGTCGGGTGCTCGCCATCTTTGGCGATTTCTTCGGGCGTCCGATTCAAAACCTGCTTCACCTGGGCCTGCAACTCCCCGTTGTGATCGGTGATTTCCACGATCGAGCGGGGTTTGCCGGTCTCGTCATCAATGGTTTTCCAGGTGCCTACGGGGGTGTCGACGGCGGCATACACCGCACTGGTGCCCAGCAACAGGCCAGTGATGATGGCTAAGCGGAACGATGACTTCATGGTGCCCTCCTCTGTACGGAACAGTATGGTCCGAGCCTGACGAGGCTTGGCGGAGGCGTCAAGCTGCAACGCGCAACCGTGCCGGGCATGCCTGGGCCAGCGCACTGGCATAATGCGCATTCCCCCTCTTCATATACCGATACGACATGACACAGGCGAGTGAAGCCCTGGTCCGGCGCCTTCTTGGCGATGTGACCGACCCCCACACCGGTGCGCCGTTGGCTGAGGCCGTGCGAGCGATTGGCGTGGATGGCGCCAGGGTTTCCGTGGATATCCAATTGGGTTACCCCGCCAGCGGGGCCATCGATGCCCTGGCCGCACGGGCCAGGCAGGTGTTGCAGGCCGACGCGGCGATTGACGCGGCCGCGGTGTCGATCGGTAGCCGCATCTACGCACACAAGGTGCAGGGCACCCTGGCGCCGTTGCCCCAGGTGAAGAACATCATCGTGGTCGCCTCCGGCAAGGGCGGCGTGGGTAAATCCACCGTGTCGGTCAACTTGGCGCTGGCGCTGGCTGCCGAAGGGGCCAAGGTCGGCGTGCTGGATGCGGATATTTACGGCCCCAGCCAACCCCGCATGCTTGGCATCA
>NZ_JAPDPE010000038.1 GCF_026283955.1 Dyella silvatica
TCATAAGCAACATGCGTGTCGGGCAAGGCCAACTTGCCCAGCACCTGTTGCTCGCGCCCGACCCGCGCGGCCAATTGAATTTGCCCAGCCTCGGTGGCGAGTACAAACGGCGGCTGGCTAGGCAGCCGAACCGCCGCGCCAAGGCCGGTACCGGGACCGACCACCACCGCTGGGCCGGCATGCCCGACGGCGGCGCGTGCCGGTGCGTTCAACGGCTGCGCGCCGTCGGCATCGATGTAGGCCGTTGCATATGCCAGCGCCTCGAAATCATTGAGCAAGGCAAGCTCGCTCAATGCCAATGCATCGGTAACCGCGGCCAGCACGATCGGCCACGGCAAATTGTCGTTGACGATGGCGCCGTCGTGGGCGTAACCCGCACAGGCAAGCACCAATCGGCGTGGCTTGATGGCGAGTTCTTCGCAGAACGCATGCACGATGCCGTCCAGGCCGGCGTACTCGGCGCACTGGTAACTTCGATACGCCAGTATCGAAGGCATGCCGCGCTTCGGCTGTGCCGCAACCAGCCCGATGCGCGCATGGGTACCGCCGACATCGGCGGCAAGAAATGCCCATGACTGATGGTCGAGTGACTGATGGTCGAGCGCGTGCATCGCGGCGGTGGCGCCCGCGCTATGTTGACCTGCGCGAAAAGCGTCGTGCTCTTGTTGGTGGCCGGCCAAGATGTGCTCGCTCATACATCGCGCTCCAGGGAAACCCCGGCAAGCGCCGATGCCAAATCGCTGCGTGCTGGCTGAGTAAACCAATGCATGTGCATCCCCGAATGGCTGTGTCGCGATCCCCGTCCGATCGCGACCAGCGCAAAGCCACCAATTTTTACTAGCGAACTCATAATTCATACTTAAATAGATCGTGACAAGCTGCACTGCAACACGGATTCTCACGATCTAATCGCGACGTTATGGATCACTTGTAAATTCATAATTCATATGTGCACACTAATCGCCGGGTGTAAAACATGCCGCTGAGTGGCATGCCACATCATCCAGGGGGCTCGCTGCCCAGCCCTGCATCGATGCTCCGCTGACGCACGCCGAGGGCTTTAGCTCGCAGGATTTGGCCATGGCAAAACCGACCGCCAACGATGCTCGACATGAATCCGCCAGGCCGCCACGCAGCCGCCTGGCGGGTATCTCGCGACTCGCCTTTGGCGGTGCACCGATCGGCAATCTCTATCAAAGCGTAGGCGACGATGCCGCCTCGACCGCCATCCAGCAGGCGTGGCGCCAAGGCATCCGCCATTTCGATACCGCGCCCTATTACGGCTATGGGCTTAGCGAAAGCCGACTGGGCTCGGCGCTGGCGGCGCTGCCCCGCGACAGCTACACGCTATCGACCAAAACCGGTCGCCTGATCGAGCCTGCCAACGGGCGTATCGATCATGCCGACGGTTTCGTCGTCGATGGCCGGCAAGCGGTTTTCGACTACAGCCGCGACGGCATTTTGCGCTCGGTCGAGGCCAGTTTGAGGCGGTTGCGCACCGAGCACATCGATGTGCTTTTGCTGCATGACATCGGGGCACTGACCCATGGCGCCGATCACCCGCGGATACTGCGCCAGGCGTTGGATGAAGCACTGCCGGCCATGGCCGATCTGCGCAGCCAGGGCATCTGCGCCGCCATCGGCCTGGGCGTCAACGAAGAGGAGGTCTGCCTGCAGGTCATGCCGCTGTTCGACCTGGACGTCATCATGCTGGCCGGCCGCTATACGTTATTCGAGCAACACGATAGCCAACGCGTCATGGCGCAGGCGATCGAGCGCGGCATCGCGATACTCGCCGCCGGCCCCTATAACTCCGGCCTGCTCAGCGGCGCGGACCGCCCAGGCGCCACTTACAACTACGCCCCGGCCGATCCGGCAACTCAGGCACGAGCGCAACGTTTCTACGACATCTGCGCGCAGTGCAACACCGATGTCGGCGCGGCGGCGATACAGTTTCCGCTCGCTCATCCCGCCGTAGCCAGTGTCGTCTGCGGCATGCGCTCAACCGAAGAAGTGAGCAGCGCCGTTTCCCGCCTTGAGGCGCAGGTACCGGCGCAGGCATGGGCACGACTGCGCGAGGCCGGCTTACTCGACGGCGCGATGAGCCCATGATCATCGTCGATGCGCATCAACATTATTGGAGCGTGCGGCGCGGCGACTATGGCTGGCTCGACACCGCGCCGGAAACATTGCGGCGCGACTATTTGCCCGACGATCTACGCGCGCAACGCGACCAGGCCCAGGTATGGCGGACGGTGCTGGTGCAGGCCGCGCCGAGCGAGGCGGAAACACGTTATCTGTTCGAGCTGGCGCGCAGCGAGCCCAGCATCGCCGGCGTGGTCGGCTGGGTCGACTTTGCAGCCAGCGATGTGCGCCAACGTATCGACAACCTGGTCCGCGATGGCGATGGCCGCCTGCTTGGCCTGCGACCGATGGCGCAGGATATCGCCGACCCCGACTGGCTGGCCCGCCCGGCCCTCGATGCGGCCTTCGATGCCCTGCAGGCACATGACCTCGCCTTCGACGCGCTGGTTCGCCTGGATCAACTACCGGCCTTGCGGCAACGACTTTCGCGCGAACATTCCCTGCGCGCCGTGCTGGACCATGCAGGCAAACCGGATATCGCCCATGGCGAGTTCGACGGTTGGTCTGTGCAAATCACCAAGCTCGCCGAGCACAGCCGCTTGCACTGCAAGTTTTCCGGCCTGCTCACCCAGCTCGCCCCTGGCCAGGGCGAAAGCGCCATCGATCGCTATGTCGAACATCTCTTCGAGCGCTTTGGCGCGTCGCGCCTGCTGTGGGGCAGCGACTGGCCGGTGCTGACCACGCAAAGCGGCTACGCCCATTGGCTCGGCCTCGCGCAAAGCTACGCGAAACGTCTGGCACCGGCGCGGCTCTGCGACATTTTCCGCGGCAACGCCAGCGCCTTTTATCGATTGGACACGGCCGCGCCCACTCATCCGCCACTCGATGGAAATCTCGCATGAACGAGCATGACCTCAATCGCCGCTCTTACCGCCTCGGGGCACACCGCGTGGAGACACGCGCATGAGCGGCCGCCTAAGCGGCAAACACGCCTTGATTACCGCCGCCGGCGCGGGCATCGGTCGCGCCACCGCCATCGCTTTCGCCGCGGCTGGCGCGCAGGTACTGGCCACCGATATCGATGCCGCTGCATTGACCGCGCTGGCTGCCGAGCATCCATCGATTCGTACCCGCGTGCTGGATGTCACCCGTGTCGACGATATCCATGCCCTGCTCGCCGGCGATGAACCGCTCGATGTGCTCTTCAACTGCGCCGGCTATGTCCACGCGGGCAGCATCCTCGACACCGACGAAGCCAGCTGGCGACGCTCGTTCCAGATCAATGTCGACAGCATGTTTCTCCTATGCAAGGCGGTGCTGCCGGGCATGCTCGAGCGCGGCAGCGGCAGCATCGTCAACATGGCGTCGGTGGCATCCAGTATCAAAGGCGTACCGAACCGTTTCGCCTACGGCGCCACCAAGGCCGCGGTGATCGGGCTCACCCGTTCGATCGCCGCGGATTTCGTATCTCGCGGCGTGCGCTGCAACGCGATCTGTCCGGGCACGGTGAAAACGCCATCGCTTGGCGAGCGCGTGCGCGCGCTGGGCGGCGATGAAGATGCCGTTTGGCGCAGCTTCACCGAGCGGCAGCCGATGGGCCGCCTGGGCCGACCCGAAGAAATCGCCGCGTTGGCGCTCTACCTGGCCTCCGACGAATCCGCATTCACCACCGGCATGAAACTTGTCCGTTATGGCGACCCAGGCGCGGAGCGGCCGGGGCTTATCGATGACGCAGGCGAACTGAGAGACCTGTCGAGCGTTATCGCCGACATCGATCAACACGCGCTAAGCCGCGCTGGCCGGCAACGCTTGGCCGCGATCGATCCGAAGACCCTGCCCAAGGTGGCCGACAAGCCGCGCTTCGGCGCTCCCATCGCGCGAGTCGGCAAGATGATTTGCGTGGGCATGAACTACGCCGAGCACGCCGCGGAAACCAACGCACCGGTCCCCGAGCAACCGGTGCTTTTCATGAAAGCCACCAGCGCCATCATGGGGCCTAACGACGACGTGGTGATCCCGCGCGGCTCATCGAAAACCGATTGGGAGGTCGAGCTCGGCGTGGTCATCGGCGAGCTGGCTCGCGATGTCAGCGTGGCCGCAGCGCTGGACCATGTCGCCGGCTACCTGGTGGTCAACGACCTGTCCGAGCGCGAGTTCCAGCTCGAGCACGGCGGCCAGTGGGTGAAAGGCAAAAGCTGCGACACCTTCGGCCCGCTCGGGCCATACCTGGTCACCACCGATGAAGTCCCCGACCCGCAGCAGCTGGGCCTGTGGCTGGAGGTCAACGGCCACCGCTACCAGACCGGCAACACCCGCACGATGATCTTCGGCGTGGCAACCCTGGTCAGCTACATCAGCCGCTACATGACGCTGATGCCCGGCGATGTGATCAGCACCGGTACCCCCGCCGGGGTCGGCCTGGGGCTGAAGCCACCCAGCTATCTGCGCGCCGGCGACGTGATCGAGCTGGGTATCGACGGCCTGGGCCGGCAGCGCCAGCAAGTCCGCGCACACCCTGCCGATGGAGGCCGCGCTGCATGGTGAAGATAACCGCGCTCGATACCTACGATGTTCGCTTTCCGACCTCGCGCGAGCTGGATGGCTCGGATGCAATGAATCCGGACCCGGATTATTCGGCCGCCTATGTCGTACTGCGCACCGACGACGCCCGGCATCTGGCCGGCCACGGTTTTGTATTCACCATCGGCCGCGGCAACGACGTGCAGAAAGCCGCGCTCGATGCCTTGCGGCCCTTCGTGCTCGGCCTGACCCTCGACCAGGTGATCGGCGATCTCGGCGGCTTTGCCAACCGCTTGATCGGCGATTCGCAGCTGCGCTGGCTAGGCCCTGAAAAAGGCGTCATGCACATGGCCATCGGTGCGCTGATCAACGCCGCCTGGGACCTGGCCGCGCGCCACGCAGGCAAGCCGCTGTGGCGATTTATCGCCGAGCTGTCGCCGCAGCAAATCGTCAACGTGATCGACTTTCGTTACCTTACCGACGTGCTTACCCCCGAACAGGCGCTGGCCCTGCTTCGCGCCGCCGAGCCGGGCAAGCAGGAGCGCATCGGGCAATTGCTCGCCGAAGGCTATCCCGCTTACACCACGTCGCCGGGCTGGCTTGGCTACTCCGACGAAAAAATGCAGCGACTGGCGCGCGAGGCCGTCGCGGATGGCTTTCGCACGATCAAGCTCAAGGTCGGCCTGAATCTGGACGACGATGTGCGGCGCTGCCGCCTGGCCCGCGCAACCGTCGGCCCGGATATCCATATTGCCGTCGACGCCAACCAGCGCTGGGATGTGCCGCAAGCCATCGCATGGCTGCACCGGCTCGCCGATGCCAACCTTGCCTGGATTGAAGAGCCGACCAGCCCGGACGACATCCTCGCCCACGCGACGATTCGCCGGGCGGTGGCGCCGACGCCGGTGTCCACCGGCGAGCACACCCACAATCGGGTCATGTTCAAGCAGTTGTTCCAGGCCGGCGCGGTCGATCTGGTGCAGATCGACGCCGCCCGCGTCGGTGGCGTCAACGAGAATCTGGCCATTCTTCTGCTCGCCGCGAAATTTGGCGTGCGCGTGTTTCCGCACGCCGGCGGCGTGGGCCTGTGCGAACTGGTGCAGCATTTGGCCATGGCCGATTTCATTGCGATCAGCGGCAAGAAAGAAGACCGTGCGATCGAGTTCGTCGATCATCTGCACGAGCATTTCGTTCACCCTGTAACCATTCGCCACGGCCGCTACATCGCACCCGACGCCGCGGGGTTTTCCGCGCAAATGCACGACCGCTCCATCGCCGAGTACAGCTATCCGGACGGCCCGGCCTGGCACGAATCAGCGGACGCACTGAGGGCCTGATTGCCATGAGCACACCGATCACCAACGTGATGGATCTGCGCGCGCTGGCGAAGCGCCGCGTGCCGCAAGCCTTCTTCGAATACGCCGACCGCGGCTCTTATGACGAGGTGACCTTGCGCGAGAACCGCCAGGCCTTCGACCGTATCAAGCTGCGCCAGCGCGTGATGGCCGATGTCGACAACCGCTCGCTGGCGACCAGCATCCTCGGCCAGCCGGTGTCGATGCCACTGGCGATCGCGCCGACCGGGCTCACCGGCCTGCAGCACGGTAGCGGCGAGATTCACGGTGCCCGCGCGGCCACGGCGGCCGGCATTCCGTTCTGCCTGAGCACCATGTCAATCTGCTCGATCGAGCAGGTACACGCCGCGGTAGCCGCGCCGTTCTGGTTTCAGGTCTATGTGATGCGCGACCGTGGCTTCACCCGCGAACTGATCGAGCGCGCCAAGGCGGCCGGCTGTTCGGCGCTGATGCTTACCGCCGACCTCACGGTACAGGGCCAGCGCCACCGCGAAATCAAGAACGGGCTCTCGGTACCGCCCAAGTTGACCTTGCGCAACCTGCTGGATATCGCCAGCAAGCCGCGCTGGGCCATGAGCGTGTTGCAAGCGCCCAGCCGCTCGTTCGGAAACCTGCAAGGCCGTATCGGTGGTTCGGACAGCCTCACCACCCTGGCCCAGTGGATCGCCAGTCAGTTCGATCCCAGCTTGAACTGGAAGGATCTCGAATGGATTCGCCAGCTGTGGCCGGGCAAGCTGATCATCAAGGGCATCATGGATCCGCGAGATGCCGTTATCGCCGCTGATCACGCTGTCGACGCCATCGTGGTCTCCAACCATGGCGGCCGCCAGCTGGACGGCGCACCCGCGAGCATCGATGTACTTCGCTCCATCGCCCAGGTCAGCGCCGATCGCCTAGAGGTGCTCTTCGACGGCGGCATCCTCAGCGGACAAGATCTACTCAAGGCGCTGGCCAGTGGCGCACGCGCAGGGCTCATCGGTAAAGCTTTTCTGTACGGCCTGGGTGCCATGGGCGAGGCCGGCGTGACACGCACCATCGAAATCATCCGCCGCGAACTCAGCGTGAGCATGGCGCTGACCGGGCAGACCGATGCGCGAGCTATCTCGCCGGATGTGCTCTGGCGCAGCGAACCCAACGGCTAGCAAGGCCTGGGCTAGCGCGGATTGTCCTCGGCGATACAGTCAGCCAGCGAAAACAAGCGCGTCATCGGCACCCATTTCTGTCCAGCCTCAGCCCACGGCAGCGGCTGCTGGAAGGTGTCCATCAGGTTTTCCCAGGCCTGCACCCGCGGGTCGGCCGCATCGGCAGCCCGTTTGGCCTGCTCGTCAAAATCGGCCGCGACATCCACGACCAGCACCAGCCGGTTGCCGCTGCGAAAAATTTCCATATCGAGAATGCCGGCCGCGCGTATCGAGGCGACGATCTCCGGCCAGATACGTTCGGCGCTATGCCAACGCTCGTACTCGGCGATCGATGCGGCATCGTCTTTCAGGTCCAGGGCGAAATACCGGCGGGGCATGGGTTAGCGCGCCTCACCCGTGGTCAAGGCGCCGTAGCGGCAGGCAAACAACAGCACCACCACAAAACTGACCACCGGCACCGACATCGCGCGCGCGATGCCGCCGACATCCGATGCCGCACCCATTGCCGCGGTCAGCACCGCGCCGCCAATAATGGTCATCACCAGCATGGCCGAACCGAGCTTGCGCTCTTCGTCGCCGCGCCCTTCCACACCGAGCGCAAAAATCGTCGGGTACATCACCGACATGAAGAAACTGCACGCCACTAGCGCGTAGGCGCCGACATGGCCTGTCCACAGTACGGCCAGACCGGCAAGCAGCACATTCAGCGTGGAAAACGCGGCCAGCAATCGCACCGGCGCTATATACCTCATCAACACCGTGCCGGCGAACCGGCCCGCCATAAAGCACACCAGCGAAGCGGTCAGGTAGTTGGCGGCCTCTTTCGCCGACGTCCCCGGCATGGTGCCTTGCACGTAGCGAATCAGATAACTCCAGACACCTACTTGGGCGCCCACATAAAAGAACTGCGCCGCCAAAGCCCAGCGGAACCGATGATCGCCCAGCAACTTGCCCAGCACACTGCGGCCAGCGGAGCTGAGCACCTCATCGTCGGCGTGATGCGGCAACGGAAAACGCGTCACCAGGATCAGCAAGGCCCAACCAAGCACCGCCAATCCAATCACCAGATAGGGCAGCTGCACCGCGCTGGTTTCTTGGGCCAGATAGGCGCTGCGGGTGAGCGCACTCATGGCCGCCAGTTGCGCTGGCGATTTCTCGATACCTGAAAAAATGAATTGCTGGCCGATAAGAATGCCAGTGATCGATCCAAGCGGATTGAATGCCTGAGCGAGATTGAGCCGGTACGCGGCGGTCTCGCGCGGGCCAAGCAAGGTGACAAAGGGGTTCGCCGACGTTTCCAGGAAGGCCAGGCCGCTGGCGATCACGAACAGCGCAAACAGAAAGAATCCGTAAGTGCCCAGCGACGCTGCCGGCCAGAACAGCAGCGCGCCCACGCCATAGAGGGTAAGCCCACAGATCACCGCGTTCTTATAGCCGAAACGGCGCATGAAAATACCCGCGGGGATGGCCACCAGAAAGTAGCCCAGGTAAAACGCGCTCTGCACCAGACCGGCCTGAAAGTCAGTCAGCGTGAAGACTTTCTTGAATTGCGTAATGAGCACGTCATTCAAATTGTTGGCGACGCCCCACAGAAAGAATAGGCTGATGATCAACACCAGCGGCAGCAGCGACGCCCGGGCCGCCTGCCGCACAGGCGTGACCATGGGCAGCTCGCGTTCTGTGGTCGTACTCACATCCGCTACTCCTCGCTAACGTGCCGGACTAAGCCCGGCGGGTTATGGCAGCCTGGAGACTGATGTGCATATATGAACTTTATATTCACTTGTAGTACAAGCCGCAACGCAGCATATTCGCTGGCGGCATCGCTCTACCCTTCAAAAAAAGCCATGCTGTGAACACCTTCCCGAAGGCAAGCGTTGGTTATCAACAGGAATTCATTGCGACCATGCCGAAAACAACTCCGAAGTACCGCGCGCCCGCGCTGGACAAAGGCCTCGACATTCTTGAACTGCTGGCCGCGGCAGCCGCGCCGCTAAGCGTCGCCGAAGTGTCCGAAGGCATCGGCCGATCGCGCAGCGAAATTTTCCGCATGCTGCAAGTATTGGAAGAGCGCGACTACATCGCGCGAGGCGAAGGCGACTCTGGCTACTCGCTCACTTCGCGTTTGTTTCGACTCAGCATGGAGCAACCCCCGGTCAAAAGTACCGTCGAGGCCGCCATGCCGGTCATGCACCGGCTTGCCGACGCGGTGGAGCAGTCATGTCACCTGGTGGTGCCTTCGCGCGAGCAGATCGTAGTGATCGCACGCGTAGATCCACCGAGTGAAATCGGCTTGGTGGTCCGTGTCGGACATCGCCGCCCGATGTCCCAGGCCACCTCCGGCCATGTCCTGCTGGCGTTTCAAAGCGACGATATCCGCGCTAGCTGGCTGGATATCATCGCCAGCCACGATGCCGACTTCGATCGTAAAAAACTGTTGAAGCTGGTGAGCCAGGTGCATGCCCGCGGCTATGCCAGCGCACCCAGCCAGGTGGTTGACGGGGTGACCGATTTATCCGCACCGGTGCTGCAACATGGCCATGCCGTGTGCGCCTTGACCATCCCCTTTATCGAGCGACGCGCGTCCTCCAGCACGGTCAAGCACGCGCTGGCGCAACTGCGGCAGGCCGCGGCGGATATTTCCGACTCGCTGCAATTCGGTGCCTCGGCGCGCAAGGACTGATGCGCCGCCATCCCTGGATTGCCACGACGGCCGGCAACTCAGGGATAGCCGGATAACTGCGTTGTGTCGCCAAGGCGAACTGAGCGCAGTGCGCTCAGCGATGCAGCAGGCCGCCGCCACCGAAATGATTGGAGTCGCGGGTCTCTTCCAGCTCGACGCCGTCCAGGCCTTGCGACAAGGTGTGGGCGTCGCCGCCCTGGGCCAGCTTGATGCGCAGACGCACTTCGTTGGAGCTGTCGGCGTGACGCAGCGCGTCCTCGTAGGAGATCTCACCGGCGTGATAAAGCTCGACCAGGCTTTGGTCGAAGGTCTTCATACCCAGGTTGGTCGATTCCTTCATCACTTCCTTGATCTTGTGAATATCGCCCTGGCGGATGTAATCCTGCACCAGCGGCGTACCCAGCAAGATCTCCACCGCCACGCGGCGTGCCTTGCCGTCCGGGGTCGGAATCAGCTGCTGCGCCACCACGCCCTTGAGATTCAGCGATAAATCCATGAACAGCTGCTGGCGGCGATCTTCCGGGAAGAAATGCAGGATGCGGTCGATCGCCTGGTTGGCATTGTTGGCGTGCAGCGTGCAGATGCACAGGTGACCAGTTTCGGAGAAGTTGATCGCGTACTCCATCGTTTCACGCGTGCGCACCTCGCCGATCATGATCACGTCGGGGGCCTGGCGCAGCGTGTTCTTCAGCGCGTTCTCCCAGCTGTCGGTGTCGATGCCCAGTTCGCGCTGGGTGATGATGCAGCCTTCGTGCTTGTGTACGTACTCGATCGGGTCTTCGATGCTGATGATGTGGCCGGTCGAATTCTGGTTGCGATAGCCGATCATCGCCGCCATCGAGGTCGACTTACCGGTACCCGTACCGCCAACGAAGATGATGATGCCGCGCTTGGTCATCGCCAGCTGCTTGACGATCGGCGGCAGGGTCAGCTCTTCGATCGTCGGGATGCTCGACTCGATCCGGCGCAGCACCATGCCTACGCAGTTGCGCTGGTAAAAGCACGACACACGAAAGCGGCCGACGCCTTGCGCGGAAATCGCGAACTGGCATTCGTGGGTTCGTTCAAACTCCTCGCGCTGCGACGGCGTCATCACGTTGAGCACCATGTCGCGCGACTGCTGCACGGAAAGCGGGCTCTGGGTGATCGGCACAATCCGGCCCTGCACTTTCATCGAAGGCGCCACACCGGCGGTGATGAAAAGGTCGGAGGCCTTTTTGTGCACCATCAATTTCAGAAACGAGGTGAAATCGAAATCGCTCATGACAGGCTCCTTTAGAGCCGGGGAACGGAAAACAGGGAACGGGAAACGGGGGTTAGCCGTGAGGAAATGACCATGGTTGCCGCTCGCTTTATAAGATCGAAGTCACGCATTAACTTGCCCCCTGGAGGCGACGACCAGGTCGTGGGGCGGGAACGACAGCAGCCATCATATTCCCGTCCCCTTCCCCGTTCCCCGCCTTACTTGAATATGTCTTTGTTCTTGGCGTAACCGGAGGCTTGCTGACGGGTTATCAGGCCACGCTTGACCAGATCCTGCATGTTCTGGTCGAGCGTCTGCATGCCGTATTGCTGGCCGGTCTGGATCGACGAATACATCTGCGCCACTTTGTCTTCGCGAATCAGGTTACGGATCGCCGGGATGCCCACCATGATTTCGTGCGCCGCACTGCGCCCGCCGCCGACTTTTTTCAGCAGCGATTGCGAGATCACCGCGCGCAAGCTTTCGGAAAGCATCGAGCGCACCATCGGCTTCTCGCCGGCCGGGAACACGTCGATGATGCGGTCGACGGTCTTGGCCGCCGAGCTGGTGTGCAAGGTGCCGAAGACCAAGTGACCGGTTTCCGCGGCGGTCAAGGCCAGCCGGATGGTCTCCAGGTCGCGCAACTCGCCCACCAGGATGTAGTCGGGATCTTCGCGCAATGCCGAGCGCAACGCCTCGTTGAAGCCGTGCGTATCGCGATGCACTTCGCGCTGGTTGACCAGGCACTTTTGCGAGGTGTGCACAAACTCGATCGGGTCCTCGATGGTAAGCAGGTGACCGTGTTCGCTCTTGTTGATGTGATCGACCATCGCCGCCAGCGTGGTCGACTTGCCCGAACCGGTGGGGCCAGTGACCAGGATCAAACCCTGCGGCTGTTCGATCAGTTCGCGAAAGATCGGCGGGCAGCCCAGGTCTTCCAGCGTCAGCACCTCGGACGGAATGGTACGGAATACCGCACCCGCGCCACGGTTCTGGTTGAAGGCGTTGACGCGGAAGCGCGCCAGCCCGGGGATTTCGAAAGAGAAGTCGGTTTCGAAGAATTCTTCGTAATCGCGACGCTGTTTATCCGACATGATGTCGTAGATCAGCGAGTGCACCTGCTTGTGTTCCAGCGCCGGGATGTTGATGCGGCGCACGTCACCGTCTACGCGGATCATCGGCGGCAGGCCGGCGGACAGGTGTAAGTCCGAGGCTTTGTTCTTCACCGAGAAAGCGAGCAGTTCGGCAATATCCATCAGGTTCCCCTCAACCTTTAATAATCGTCATGAATGCAATGGCGCAGGCTGCAGTCACTGTGGGCAGAGGCGAGCGACGGACGCGTGGCGGCCGCTTATCCAATGAACAGATCCCCCTTCATCGACCCAACAGTCACAGCACGTCGATACTACTCGCCGCAAGGCCCACGCGGCCAGAGCATCCCTGAAACACATGACGAAAGTGCGGACGCAGTTTGCAGAAGCGAGGTTTGGAATCTTGCCGGCACCGGTTGCCGCGCAAGCCGACCGGCCTCAGCCGGCCTCTGGCCGCGCCTTAGATAGCGCTGCGGGTATCGCAAAAGCTCATCGCCAGCCCCGGCTCCGGTAAGGTAGCGCTCTGGATTGTTGGAGAGCCCGTTCCCTATGACACGTATCGCTTTTATCGGCGGCGGCAATATGGCCCGTAGCCTGATCGGCGGCCTGTTGAAAACCGGCCTGTCAGCCTCTGCCATCAGCGTGGCCGAGCCGCGCGCCGACGCCCGGCAAGAACTAGGCCGTGAGTTCGGCGTCGCCTGCTACCCCGAAAACCGCCTGGCCGCGGCCGATGCCGAGGTGTTGTTGCTAGCGGTGAAGCCGCAAATCATGCCGGCCATCCACATGGAGTTGCGCGATACCTTGCAGCGCAACCGGCCCATGCTGATCTCGATTGCCGCCGGTGTGCGCATCGATCAGCTGGAGCGCTGGTTTGGCGCCATGCCCATCGTGCGCTGCATGCCCAATACCCCGGCACTGATCGGCGCCGGCGCCACCGGTCTGTGCGCGAATCACCGGGTAAGCCCGCCGCAACGGGCGCAGGCGCAACGGATCCTGGACGCCGTCGGACTGACTCGCTGGATCGACGACGAGTCACTAATGGACACCGTCACCGCGCTATCGGGTTCCGGCCCGGCCTATTTCTTTGCCCTGGTCGAAGCCCTGGAAGACGCCGCCGTGGCCCAGGGCATGTCCCGCGACAGCGCCCGCGCGCTGGCTGCGCAAACCTGTCTCGGCGCCGGTCGCATGCTGGTCGAAAGCGGTGAAGACCCCGGCGAATTGCGCAAGCGGGTTACCTCGCCCAACGGCACCACCCAGGCAGCGCTGGAAAGCTTCCAGGCCGATGGCTTGCAGCGCATCGTCTCCCGTGCCGTTGCCGCAGCCACCCGCCGCGGTGAAGACCTCGCGGCCAGCCTGGACGATGCCACATGATTTACCTGCTAAACGCCTTGTCGTTTCTGCTCGAGCTGGTGTTTAGCGCACTGGCTACCTTGTTTGTGTTGCGCCTGCTGGCGGAAGCCTGTCGGGCCGATTTCAACAATCCGCTGAGCCAGTTCGTTTATCGCTATACCAATCCGGTACTGGCGCCGTTGCGGCGGGTGCTGCCGAACTGGCGCCGGATCAATCTGTCGGCATTGCTGGTGGCGTGGCTATTGATGCTGCTCAAGCGCTTCATGCTGTTCGCCGTGCTCAGTATCCTGCCGCACCCGCTGGGCCTGCTGTTGCTGTCGCTGGCCGACTTGCTCGATTTTGTGCTGGTGTTTTACCTGGTGCTGATCTTTGCCTGGTCGCTGATGAGCCTGTTCCAGGTCGATCGCCGCCAGCCGGTCTTGCGCTTGATGGGCAGCCTGGTCGAACCCTTGCTGCGTCCCTTGCGCGGCAAGCTGGTCATCGGCGGGCTGGATTTCTCGCCCTGGGCGGTCATGGTGGCGCTGATGCTGGCGCGTATTCTGCTGGCGTCGCCGTTGACCAACCTCGGTACGGCATGGGCATTGACCGGCTAACTAGCGGCCCATGACCTAGCCCTCCATGGCAAGCCATGGGAGCGGAAAGATCACGCGCTGCGCGCCGCCCATGCGGCGATCACCGCGTGAATCGCATCAAGCCCATCGAACAACGCCGCCGGCCCCGGCTGCAGGATGATCGGCGACTTGATCTCGTAGAGATCGCCGTTGCGCACCGCCGGGATAGTCTCCCAACCCGGTCGTGCCGCTACCCGCTCGGAACGAAAGCGCTTGCCGCACCATGAGCCGAAAATAATGTCGGGGGCGCGGCGGATCACCTCGTCGCCATTCGGCAAAATGCGATGCTTCGCCAACGGCTCCAGCGCCTGCGCGGGAAAAATATCGTCGCCGCCGGCAAGGCCGACCAGCTCGGCAACCCAGCGAATGCCGGTGATGAAGGGGTCGTCCCATTCTTCGAAATACACCTTGGGCCGGCGCGGCAACCGCGCCGCGGCGGCACGCACCTCGGCAAGGTGCTGCTCGGCCTGCTGCGCATAAGCCTCCGCCTTGTCGGCGGCGCCGACCATCGCGCCGAGCCGGCGGATGTAGGCAAGAATGCCGTCGACGCTGCGATGATTGCTGATCCACACCTCGACACCCGCCTTGATCAGCTCACGCGCGATATCGGCCTGGATATCCGAAAAGCCGATCGCCAGGTCGGGCTGCAGCTTGAGGATTTCGTCGATCTTCGCGCTGGTGAAGGCGGAAACCTTGGGTTTTTCCTTGCGCGCCCGCGCGGGCCGCACGGTAAAACCCGAAATGCCGACAATGCGATGCTCTTCGCCGAGCGCATAAAGCGTCTCGGTCGGCTCTTCGGTCATGCAGACACTGCGCTGCGGGTCGTGGTCGCTCATGCGCTGCTCGCGGACCGGCTCACGGATACAGCAACCGATGCGTCCAGGTCTGTCCGTGCCGGCTCCAGCGCACCCGCTCATGCAGGCGGTATTCGGCGCCGTACCAGAACTCCAGCGTATCGGGCTCGACCACGTAACCGCCCCACTGCGGCGGCCGCGTTACTTCGCGCCCGGCGAATTCTTTTTCATACTGCGCCACGCGCTGCTCGAAGCTATCGCGGTCGGGCAGCGTCTGCGATTGCAGCGAAGCCCAGGCGCCGATCTGGCTTTGCCGTGCCCGGCTGGCGAAGTAGGCGTCTGATTCTTCCGCCAGCAATTTGCGTGTCGCCCCCTCGATCCGCACCTGCACCCCCTGGTGCAGCTGCTTCCAGTGAAAACACAACGCTACCTGAGGGTGGGCGTCGAGTTGGCCGCCTTTGTCGCTCTCGTAATTGGTAAAAAAACGAAAGCCGCGCTCATCGGCCCCCTTCAGCAGTACGATGCGCGAACTCACCCGGCCATCACTGCCGACGGTAGACAGATTCATCGCGGTAGGTTCGGGGTCGCCGCTGGTGCGGGCCTCGTCTAGCAATTGCAAAAAGGTCTGGAGGATCTCGTGGTTCAACATAAACTCTTGAATCGTGGCCGTCGCGCGCCATCATGGCGGGCATGAATAACGATGCTAGCACGCAGCATTCGGCCTTGGCCGAACACCTGCTCGATCAATACGCCGGACGCATCGCCCGCGCCAGACGCCCCTATGTGCTGGGCCTGTCCGGGCTGCAAGGCAGTGGCAAGAGCACGCTGGCTCGCGAGATGAAGGCCCAGGCCGAGAAACGCGGCTGGCCGACCGAAGTGCTTTCCCTGGACGACTTCTATTACGCCCGCAGCGAGCGTGAGCTGCTGGCCCAGCAGATCCACCCCCTGCTGCGCACCCGCGGTGTGCCGGGCACCCACGAGATCGAGCTGTTGCTGTCGGTGTTGGCGGCGCTGCCGCATGCCTCCGACAAATTGCCGGTGAGCTACCCGCGCTTCGACAAGGGACGCGATACCCGCACCCCGCCCTCGCGCTGGCCGCGCATCACCCGGCCGCCACGGCTGGTGATCCTGGAAGGCTGGGCGCTGGGTATACGCCCGCAACTGCAGGCGGCGTTGCAGGCACCGGTGAACGAGCTGGAATACCGCGAGGATCCCGACGGCGACTGGCGCCACTGGGTCAATAAGCAACTGCGCGGCTACCAACCGCTATGGCGCAAGCTCGATGCGCTGATCGTGCTGCAAGCGCCGAATTGGGATGTGATACGGCAATGGCGCAGCCAACAAGAAGAAGAGCTGCTGGCCCGGCACGCCCCCTTGGCCATGGACGCCAGCGCCATGCTGCGATTCCTCGCCCATTTCGAACGGCTGAGCCGACACGCCCTGGCAACCTTGCCGGCCGTCGCCGATACCTGCGTGGAATACGACGACCAGCGCCACGTGACCGGAATCAGTCACGCCTAACGCTGGCTTATACGCTGAGCACTGGGATGGCCCCTCTCTCCGCAACGGCAGAGAGAGGGGCAAGACGGCTTACTTCACCACGAAGCTCACGTGCATACCGACACGCCATTCGGTAATCGTGCCGTCGTCACGAGTAGCGACCTTGATGTCGCTAATCCACGCACCCTTGATATTTTTCACCGACTCGGCCGTCTTGCTCAGCCCCTTCTTGACCGCATCATCGATGCTCTTGCCAGACGATGCCGTGATCTCAATAACCTTGGCTACCGACATGACGCAATCCTCTGCAATGACCGCACGAGCGGCGCGGCGCGCTTCCCCCTGAAGCGGCCAGTCTGAGCCCGCTTCAAGCCCGCATACAAGCCGCGTTGCGGCATGCCATGGGCCGGGGAAACCCGGCGCCGCCGTCAGCTGACCGGCTCGACCTGCACGGCGGTGCCGTAGGCAAGAACCTCGGTGACGCCTTCGGCGACATCGTTGGCGTCGTAGCGCATCGCGATCACCGCGTTGGCACCGTGTTCGGCGGCATGCTGCAGCATCAGTTCAAAGGCTTCTTCGCGGGCCTTTTCGCACAGCTCGGTGTAAATCGAAATATTGCCGCCGACCAGGGTTTGCAGCGCCGCGCCGATATTGCCGATCACGCTGCGCGAGCGCACCGTAATGCCGCGCACGATACCCAGCGGACGCACGATGCGGTAACCGGGGATTTCATTGCTGGTGCTGACCAGGTGCGGCTGAATGCGCATAGCCATATGTCACTCCACTGGTTCGTCAAGGAGCAACGATGCTCCCACACCGGCCTGCCTTGGGCATCTGCCATGCGTCGTGGCTTATCGGGCTTGAGTTGAGCCTGGCGATGCCCCACTTGGCGCAGGCTACGCTGGCTCATCCTCGCTCAAGGCAAAGTCGCCGCGCTGGAAGGCCTGAAAAATCTCCCGGGCACGAGCCAAGTCGGCCTCGTAGACCAGCACCCGCACGCCACCGACCGCCTGGGTCAAAAAGGGGTTGGCCTGCAATAGATTCGCCTCCCCGGCGACGGTCGCAATACCCTCGGCATTCAACCTCGCGCAAAGAATATGCGCCTCGGTGGGCACCAGGAACCGGGTCAGGCAAACCACATCGCCACGACGCCTGTCGCCTCTATCCAGCTCATCCCGAGCAGGCTCAGCTAGCGGCAAGGCTACCTCGCGTGAAATCAATTCATCGCGCGCGACCTGCAGGGCCAGCTCAGTCATGTCGCCCGAAACGTATCGCCGAAGCAGCTCATCATCGGCCATCTGCTGAAATCGCTGTTGCAACACCGCCCGCTCAGCCGTCATGGCATCCCCCGCTAGTCGTGTCGGCGGAGTATCGCAGACAGCCACTGCATCGCCACAAGCCGCGACCGACGCACACCGAGCAGCGATCGCCAAGCCCGCGCTCAAGCATCGGTGGCAAGCAAGGCGGCGTAGCCTTCGCGGGCATCCGGCCAGCGCGGCACGAATCCACTGTCGCGCAGACGTTGATTGCGCAAACGCTTGCTACCCACTCCTGGCGGTGCCGGCCCCGCTGGCGGCAATGGCGCGTTGAGCAGACCAGCCAGGTGGTCATACAGCACATCCAGCGGTAACGGTGTGTTATCCGTGCCCAGGTACAGCGGCGAGGGTTGGGCCAGATCGAGCAGATGCACGATGGCCGCGGCGGCATCGTCGATGTGCATCCGATTGGCCCAGTGCAGCGTGTCTCGCGGTACGCGTAGCTGACCTGCACGCACGCGCTCCAGCAGTTGCAAACGCCCGGGCCCGTACAAACCCGAAAGGCGCAAGACCACCGAGCTCACGGCTTGCTCGGCCAGCCAGCGTTCCGCCTCGAGCAATACGCTGCCATTGAATCCCAGCGGCGCCGGCGGCGTCTGTTCGTCGACCCAGTCATTGCCGTGTTCGCCGTACACCGCGCTCGATGAAACCAACAGAAAACGCCGCAGCGCCGTGCGGTCGAGGGCAGCCAGCAAATGACGCAAACCGTCGACAAAGACCGCGCGATAAGCCGCCTCGTCACGCGCTGCCGGCGTCGGCAAATAAACCACCGCGGTGAAACCAGCGGGCACATCGCGCAGCGTATCGGGCCGGGTCAGGTCAGCCGCCAGCCAGCGTATGCCGCTGTCGTCCATCGCCGGTGGCTGCCGGCGCAAAGCCCATACCTCGGTGCCTTGCGCCAGCAGCCGCTGCGCCACGCGCTGACCCAGATCGCCACAGCCCGCCAACAGCACACGCTGGGCCCGATCGGCGCCGGTTTGATCTTTTTGGGCCTGATCTTTTCTACTGCTAAAGTTCACGCATGAATCCCTCGCATTATGGTCTGAGCTTTGTCGATCTCGATCAGGAAATCGAACAACACTGCGGCGTCAGCGTGCACACGGTCTTCGAGATCGAAGGCGAGGCCGGCTTTCGGCTGCGCGAAAGCGCCCTGCTCGACGAGTGCAGCCAGCGCCATGGGGTATTGCTGGCCACCGGCGCGGGCGCGGTGCTCGATCCGCTTAACCGCAAACACCTGATCGAACGCGGCTATGTCATCTGGCTGCAGGCCAGCGTCGAACAACAGCTTGAACGGCTGGCGCACGACACCCGCCGGCCGTTGCTGGCTGGCGATGATCGTCGCGGCAAGCTCGAAGCGATGGCGCAGATTCGCGCACCGCTTTACCGCGAGATCGCCGATCTGGCCATTCCCGGCGAGCATGAAGGGGTCAGCACCGCCAGCACGCGCAGCATCGCCCTGATCGATCAACATTGGCAGCGCCAGACCGCGTCCGCCTAGGAACCAACGCATGACCACCGCCACCGCCCACAGCACTCGCCACATCGACGTCGTACTCGGCGCACGCAGCTATCCGGTATCGATCGGCCAGGGCTTGCTTGGCGACCCCGGCCACTGGCGCCACGCCTTGCGCGGACGCCACGTGCTGGTGATCAGCAATCGCACCGTCGCGCCGCTTTATCTGGACCGCGTCATGGCCGGGCTGGATGGCCTGCAGGCATCGTCGTTTTTGATCGACGACGGCGAAGCCCACAAAACCTTCGCCAATGTCGGCCACGCGCTGACTGCCCTGGCCCAACTGGGCGCCACCCGTGACGCCTGCATCATCGCCCTGGGTGGCGGCGTGGTCGGCGACCTCGCCGGCTTTACCGCGGCCTGCTGGATGCGCGGCATCGATTTCATCCAGATGCCGACGACCTTATTGGCGATGGTCGATTCCTCGGTCGGCGGCAAAACCGGGGTCAACCTTCCGGCAGGCAAAAACCTGGTCGGTGCGTTTCATCAACCGCGCGCGGTGATTGCCGACATCGACACCCTCGCCAGCCTGCCCCAGCGCGAATACTGCGCCGGCCTGGCCGAAGTGGTGAAAGGCGCGGCCATCGGCGATATCGAGTTCTTCCACTGGCTGGAGCAGCACGCCGATGCCTTGGCCGCACGCGACACAGCCACCCTGATCGAAGCCATTGCGCGCAAGGTGCGCTACAAGGCCGGCGTGGTCGCACGCGACGAAACCGAGCAAGGCGAACGTGCGCTACTCAACCTCGGCCATAGCTTTGGCCATGCGCTGGAAACGGCCGGCAAATACACCGCGCTGCTGCACGGCGAAGGCGTGGCCATCGGCATGTTGCTGGCGGCCAGGCTGTCCGAGCGCCTGGGCATGAGTGGCGCCGCCGACACCGCCCGCTTGCAGCGGCTGCTGCAACAACTAAGCCTGCCCACGACCATCCCGCCCGGCATGCAAGCGCAAGCTTTGCTGGCGCTGATGCACCTGGACAAAAAGAACCTGGCGGGCACGCTGCGGCTGATTCTATGGCGCGGCATCGGCCAGGCCGAAATCGTCAGCGGGGTGGACGAGGCCCAGGTACTGGCCGTGCTGCGCGAAAACACCCGGTAACGCCGCACCCTATCGCTCAAGGAAGCAGCACCGATGATGCGCCTGATGGCCTTGTTGGCACTGGCATGGGTGGCCGCCAGCCACGCTGAAGAACGCAAACAAGCGGATTTCGCGGACTATCGCGCCACCACGCATCACCGCGGCATCGCAGCCAGGCCGCTCTTGCGCACGGCCCAGGACCGGCTCTACCGAAGCCGCATCGGCGAGGCCGCCAGCACCGGCCGGGTGAATTTCGCCGGCCACTACATCCTCACGGCCATCGGCTGCGGCGCCAGCTGCATCATGGTGTTCGCCCTGGACGCCGACACCGGGCAGGTCGATTGGCTGCCTTTTAGCGTCAGCCAGGGCGTGGATGACAACGGCTTCGACACCGATATCCCGCCCTTAGATTTTCGCCAGGACAGCCGTTTGCTGATCGTCGCCGGCAGCCGTGACGAACACGGCCACGGCCTTTATCGCTACGTCTTAGAGCACGACCGGTTCCGCTTATTGAGCGCCCGCGAAGACCGGCCAAGCGGCCCCGGCGAGTAAAACCGGCGCCGCCGGGCTGCCTGCGACATCGGCAGGCTCGCTACTGCTTCGCCGGCCTTCTAGAATGGCCCGTTCGCAGCACCTTGTGCCGCCCTAAAAACCGAGTTCATGCGCACCTACTTGCAAACCGTGCCTGCCGCTAGCGAAGCGCCACGTTATGTCCAGATCGTGCTTGAGCAGGATTTGCTCGGCGGCTGGACGCTTTACCGCGAAAGCGGAGTCCAAGGGGGCCGCGCCACCCTCAAGCGCGACCAATACCTGGAACGCGACGATGCCATTGCCGCGTTCGAGAAGGCGCGCGATGCACAAATCAAACGCGGTTTTCGCGTGATGTTTAGCCAGGGCATGGACGGCCCGCATGGACGTTGATATGACTGATTCAAGCAAGCCCGACGCACTGAAAAACGATCGCTTTCTGCGCGCCCTGCGCCGCGAACCCACCGACACCACGCCCATTTGGGTGATGCGCCAGGCCGGCCGCTATCTGCCGGAGTACCGCGCCACCCGCGAGCGCGCTGGCCACTTCATGGCGCTGGCGCAAAACCCGCAGCTGGCTTGCGAAGTCACCCTGCAGCCGCTGGAGCGCTTCGATCTCGATGCGGCGATTCTGTTCTCCGATATTCTCACCATCCCCGACGCCATGGGCCTGGGGCTGTCGTTCGCCCAGGGCGAAGGCCCGCAGTTCGCCCGGCCGGTACGCAGCAAGGCCGAGATCGAGCGCCTGAGCGTGCCCGACATGGACGGCGAGCTGCGCTACGTGATGGATGCGCTGCGGCTGATCCGCCAGGAGCTGCATGGCAGGGTGCCGCTGATCGGCTTCTCCGGTAGCCCCTGGACCCTGGCCTGCTACATGGTCGAAGGCCAGGGCTCGCGCGATTTCGCCACGCTCAAGGCGATGTGCTGGAACGAACCGGCGCTGGCACACAAGCTGCTCGACACCCTGGCCCGATCGGTAGCGGCTTACCTGATCGCCCAGGCCGCCGCCGGTGCGCAGGCGCTGATGGTGTTCGATACCTGGGGCGGTTTGCTCGGCCCGGCGTCGTTCCGCGAATTCTCGCTGCGCTATATGGCGCAAGTCGTCGACTTGTTGAAAGCCGATGCGCATAGCCGCGAACTGCCGGTCATCCTGTTCTCCAAGGGGGCGCACCGCCAGCTCGCCGCGCTGGCCGACACCGGCTGCACCGGCCTGGGCGTGGACTGGACCATCGATCTCAAGGATGCCCGCGAAGCGGTCGGCGGGCGCGTCTCGCTGCAAGGCAACCTCGACCCTTCGGTGCTGCGCGCCAACCCCGACGTCATTCGCCGCGAAGCCCGTGCCGTGCTCGACAGCTACGGCAACCACCCCGGCCATGTGTTCAATCTCGGCCACGGCATCACTCCCGAAGTCGATCCGGAGCATGTCAAGGTGCTGGTCGATGAAGTGCATGCCTACGGACGCCAATTACGTAGCGCGAACTAGCGCCACCGGCATGGCTTGCGTCACGGCTTCTCTCACGGCTTTTCTAGGGACAAACCGTGACGCATGATGCGCCTACCCGGCAGTGACGCCGGGGGATATCGGCAAGGGGAAGGTCCGTCATGAGCGAGCAGAATCCATACAGCGCACCGGTCAGCGCCTTGAGCGGCGACGGCGTACTGGAGCGCGAGCGCAGCTACCGCTATCAACCACTGGACTCACTTAACCGCCCCCTGCGCGGCTTGCTGATTGCCACCATCGCCATGCTTGGCATCACCATGCTTACCTTGGCCTACCAGTGGTGGACCTTGCAGCGCCTGGTCGACCATCAATACGCGTCAGACTCCATCATGCGCAGCACGGCGCACTTCAGCGACCGGTTGTTTGCCAGTGCCTCCGGCTTTCTCGCCTTGATCCACACCGCCGCCTACATCTTCGGCGGCATGTGGATTTATCGCGCCGCGTGCAACGTGCGCGCACTCGGCGCCCAAGGCCTGGACGACAGCCCGGGCTGGGCGGTGGGTTGGTACTTCATTCCGTTTGCCGGGCTGGTCATGCCCTTTCGCGCCATGCGGCAAATCTGGGCAGGCAGCCTGGCACCGCGGCAGTGGCGAAAACTGCCCACGCCGGGTTTGCTGCGCTGGTGGTGGGGCCTGTGGCTTGGCATCAATCTCTTTGGCATGGTCGTCGGCTTCTTCGTCGCCCGCGCCAAACTGCACAGCTCGGATATCCCGGGCCTGATCCAGGGCGTACAGCTGAGCATGCTCAATTACCTGCTCAGCATCGGCGCCTGCGCGCTGTTCCTCACCGTGGTGACGCGCATGGCGCAGATGCAGGCCAAACAACACCTGGCGATGACCCCGCCGGCATTGCCGGTCAGCAAGTGGCCAGAGCCCTCGATCGCCTGAGCCGCGCCACGATTCAAGGCTGACCCAGCCACGCATCCATGCCGGCCCGGGCGAGCTTGACCCCGGCCGGCGCCGTCTTTTTGGCAGCCTGTGCCCGGCCCCCGTACAATTGCGCTCTTTCGCCGCATTCAGCGCGCCACCGCGAGCCCCCTGATGGACAAGAGTTTCGAGCCCCGCCAAATCGAGTCGAAGTGGTATGCACGCTGGGAAGCCAGCGGCGACTTCCGGCCTACGGGGCATGGCGTGCCGTACAGCATTCTGTTGCCGCCACCGAACGTCACCGGCACCTTGCACATGGGGCATGCATTCCAGCAGACCGTGATGGACATGCTGACCCGCTATCACCATATGCGTGGCTGCAACACGCTATGGCAGGTAGGCACCGATCACGCCGGCATCGCCACGCAGAAAATCGTCGAGAACCAGCTTGCCGTCGAAGGCAAGACGCGCCATGACCTCGGTCGCGAGCCGTTTATCGAGCGCGTCTGGCAGTGGAAAGAAGAATCCGGTTCGACCATCACCAACCAGATGCGCCGCCTCGGTGTCGCCGCCGACTGGTCGCGTGAGCGCTTCACCATGGACGAAGGGCTTTCGTCCGCCGTGCGCAAAGTGTTTATCGACTGGTACCGCGCCGGGCTGATTTACCGCGGCAATCGCCTGGTGAACTGGGACCCGGTGCTGGGCACCGCCGTGTCCGACCTGGAAGTGAACAACGTCGAACGCGACGGCCACATGTGGTCGATCCGCTATCTCACCGCCGATGGCAGCGACAGCCTGGTGGTAGCCACCACGCGTCCGGAAACCATGCTCGGCGACGTTGCCGTGGCCGTGCATCCGGACGACGAGCGCTATCGGCACTTGATCGGCAAGCAACTGCATTTGCCGCTGACTGGTCGCGAGATTCCGATCATTGCCGACGACTACGTCGACAAAGATTTCGGCACCGGCTGCGTCAAGATCACCCCGGCGCACGACTTCAACGACTATGCCATCGGCCAGCGCCACAACCTGACCCCGATCGATATTTTCACCCTCGACGCCAAGGTCAACGACAACGCACCCGAAAAATATCGTGGCCTCGATCGCTACGAGGCACGCAAAGCCGTGCTCGCCGACCTGGAAGCCTCCGGCCTGCTGGTCGAAACCAAGCCGCACAAATTGCAGGTGCCGGTGAGTCAGCGCTCCGATGCGGTGATCGAGCCGATGCTGACCGACCAATGGTTTGTCGACCTTACCTCCGACGTCCAGAAAGATGGACGTCCAGGCGGCCGCAAGGCGATTACCGAACCGGCGCTGGATGCGGTCCGTTCCGGCGAAATCAAATTCGTTCCGGATAACTGGAGCACCACCTATACGCAATGGCTGGACAACATCCAGGACTGGTGCATCAGCCGCCAGCTGTGGTGGGGCCACCGCATTCCGGCGTGGTACGACGAGGCTGGCAATATTTTTGTCGGCGACGACGAAGCCGATGCTCGCGCCCATGCCGGCACCACCCCCGTAGGCGCACTGCGCCAAGACGATGATGTGCTCGACACCTGGTTCAGCTCGGCACTGTGGCCGTTCTCGACCATGGGCTGGCCCGCCAACGGCCCGGTGAAAAACGAAAAAGGCGAGATCGTCGCCAACTGGGAAAACGACAAGGTTTTCCTGCCCAGCGCGGTGCTAGTCACCGGCTTCGACATCATCTTCTTCTGGGTTGCCCGCATGGTCATGGCAACCAAATATTTCACCGGCCTGGCACCCTTCCGCGAGGTGTACATCAACGCCATCGTGCGCGATGCCGAAGGCCAGAAGATGTCCAAATCCAAGGGCAATACGCTCGATCCACTGGATTTGATCGACGGCATCGAACGCGAGCCGCTGGTGGAAAAATCGACCAAGTCGCTGCTGATTCCGCAGGTGCGCGAGAAGGTCGAAAAACGCATCCGCAAGGATTACCCCGACGGCATTCCAGCGATCGGCACCGACGCACTGCGCTTCACCTTTGCGGCACTGGCCAGCTACAGCCGCACGATCAACTTCGACATCAAGCGCGCCGAGGGCTACAAGGCGTTTTGCAACAAGCTGTGGAATGCCGCCCGCTTCGTGTTGATGAACCTGCCCGAAGGCGAAATCCCCGCACCGGCCGGCGCCCCCGTGACCGAAGCCGAACGCTGGATCCTCACCCGCCTCAAGCAAACCCTGGTTGAAGTCGAGCAATACTTCGTCACTTATCGCTTCGATCTGCTGGCGCAGACGCTTTACGAATTCACCTGGAACGAATACTGCGACTGGTTCCTGGAACTGTCCAAACCCGCCTTGAACGGCGACGACAGCGCCGCTGTCGCCTCGACCCGGCACACCTTGCTGGTGGTGCTGGAAACCGTGTTGCGCGCGTTGCATCCGTTGATCCCCTTTATCACCGAGGAAATCTGGCAGGCGGTCGGCCCCAAGCTGGGCCTGTCCAGCGCAAGCAATCTGCTGCAACGCCCCTGGCCGGATGCTGCGTCCATTCCCACCGACGATGCGGCCAGCGCCGAAATCGAATGGTTCAAGAATGTACTCAGCGGCGTCCGCCGCATCCGTGCGGAAATGAACATCGCGCCCGGCAAAACTATTCCGTTGCTGCTGGCCGATGGCGATGCCAACGATCGCCTGCGTGTCGCCAAGTTTGCTACGCAGATCAGCTTTCTCGCTCGCGTCGAGGCGCCGCAATGGATTGAATCCGGCGCGAACGAACCTTCCGCGGCGGCGGCGGTGGTGGGTTCGTTACGGGTGTTGATTCCGCTGGAGGGCTTGATCGATCTTGCTGCCGAAAAAGCGCGATTGGCTAAGGAGATCGGCCGCATCGAAACGGAAATCAAGAAGTGCGAGGGCAAGCTTGGCAATGCCAATTTCGTGGCTAATGCGCCGGCGGAGGTGGTGACGCAAGAGCGTCAGCGTATTACGGATTGGAATGTGCAGCTTTCGGCGTTGCGCGAGCAGGCGCAGAAGTTGGGGTGATGCCTATGGGCGGGGGCTGTTTTTTGTGCCTCCGCTTTTTTAGGTGTTGCGCGCTGGCTCGTGATGTCGCGAGCTGGTCGCCTGCGGCGGGCTTTCTCGCTTGCTTGCAGTGATAGCGCGAACTGGTTCGCCTGCGGCGGGCTTTCGCTTATGGGTGAGATATCGCGAGCTGGCTCGCCTGCGGCGGGCTTTCGAACTCCTGCCGGAGTCCGAGTCACTTTCTCTTGCGTGGCCAAGAGAAAGTAACCAAAGAGAAAGCCACCCCCATGCCGCGCTCTCCGGGCATCCTGCCCTACGAGTGCGTGAGGCTGGGTCGGGCTTTTCGACAGGGCTCCTGCCCTGGCAAAAAGGCATCGACATCCGTGTCGATGCCCCTGCAGGCCTGTCGTCCCAGCCTCACCGCGGCAAAGGGGGCCCAAGAGCAGCGCGCGTCGTGCGCGCACTCGGGTGCGACTGCATGCAGTCGCTGAGGTGGTGGGGTTTGGTGTTATCAGGCGGCGCTGCTTTGCTTCCTCCCCTGCTGGCAGGGGAGGGTTAGGCGGGGTTTGAGCTTGTCGCACACATTTACTTTCGCGGCTTTGCGATTAAGTCGTTGCCAGCAGGAACGACTCGCCGTTTGCCGGTGGTCGAAGGCCATCGGTTCGATGGCTGAAGTAGCGTTGGGCAAGGTCGGCCGAGGAGACGTGGCGGCTTTGGCGAAAGCCGGCTTGGCGGGCTAGCTCAAGCATGTCGGGCGGGCTGAAGAAGCTGAGAAAAGGGGTGCCAGATGCGCGCGCGGATTTTTCCACGGCTTGCTGCTGCGAGCGCTCGCTGGATGGGGCGAGTTCGGCGGGCAGCAGAAAGGTCATGGCCAGGGTGGAGCCCTGGGCGAGGGTGGCGATCTGGCGCAGGGTGGCTGCAATGGCCTCCCTGGTCAGGTACATGCTGACACCGGCGGAGGCCACCAGCGCTGGCCGACTCGCGTTGAAGCCGGCGGCGACCAGCCTCTCTAGCCAGGATTCGCCTGCTTCAAAGTCGACAGGAACAAGCTGTAGCCGCTCGGGGATACCGAAGCCGAGCTCGATCAGGCGCTGCCGTTTCCAGGCTTGCGTGCCGGGTTGATCGATCTCGAAAACCCGCAGCTTGGCGGCTATTTCTGGCCGGCGCTGGACAAAGGTATCCAGGCCAGCGCCGAGAATGACGTACTGGTCGACGCCGTGGCTGTTCTGTTCGGCGACCAGATCCTCGATAAAGCGAGCACGGGCCACGATGCCTGCGCGAAAGCCGCTGGTGGCTTGTGCGTCCATGTCCGGGCGTTGCCGCCAGCCTTCGTCCGGGGCCGCCAACTGCAGGCCGATTTCATCCTCGATCACATGCGGTGGCGCATCGACCTGGGCATGCATAGCCCGCCACAACGCCACCCGCACTGCCGTACTGTCAGCCGCCACGATGAGCTTGTCTGGCATGATTTTCTCTGCTTTGGGGGAAAGGGAGTGGCGTCATCCCATCACAGCAAATCTGGTCGATCAAGCCTGAGCGGCGTGATTCGTGGCGGTGGCCGGATGGCGATTGGAGGCGGTGCATGTCCAACCTGGCCGCAAGCCTTCACCCCCTCCCAGCCTCCCCCTACAAGTAGGGGGAGGGGCAAACGAGGCAAGCCTGAAGCGCACACCGCACGCTGCTCTTGATGTTGCCCTTGCTCTCGCTTTTGACGTCCGGGGCCCCTGTGCGTCGGTGAGGGCTGGACGACAAGGCCCGCAGGGGGCTCGGCAGGGACGCCGAGTCCTTTTCGCCAGGGCAGGAGCCCTGTCGAAAAGCCCGGCCAGCCCTCACGCACCCGAAGGGCGACAAGCGGGGATGGCCTTCTCTTGGGTTACTTTCTCTTGGCCACGCAAGAGAAAGTGACTCGCCCTCCGGCAGGAGGACGAAACCCCGCCGCAGGCGACAACCTAGCGACTCAACCGCAAACAAGCGATCAGCCGATCACCCACAACAACCACCGAAGCGACATGGCATCGCCCCTAAGCCCCCTTCCAACCACAAAACCCCCACCACTCAAGACGCCAACAACTCCAACGCCATCACGATAGCGTCCTCCCGCCCCTGCTTGGCCGGATAATAATTCGGCCGCCGCCCAATCTCGTTAAAGCCAACCGACTCATACAAAACCTTGGCAATCGGATTCGACGGCCGCACCTCCAGAAACACCCGCTCCGCCCCATTCCAGCGCGCGATATCCAGCAACCGGCGCAGCAAATGCCGCCCCAAGCCCATGCCGCGATAAGCCTCGCCGATGCACAGATTCAGCACATGCGCCTCACCCGCCGCCACCGACAGAATGCCGTAGCCGGCGATCAAGCCATCCACGCACAGCACCCAGCAAGGGTGGCCCGCTTTCAAGCAATCGCCGAAGATGCCCGGCGTCCAGGGAAAATCGTAAGAGGCCGCTTCCAGCGCGCTGACCTCGGGCAAATCCTCGCGGCGCATGGCACGTACCTGGCTTTGCGGGCGGGCGACGGCGGCCACGCGGTTAGCTTCCCGCCACCGCCAGAGCACGGCGCAGACTGCGCAACGCACTCCATAAACGCCGCTTGCCCACGGCCGAGCTCAGGACCTCGCCAGGCTCGTCGGCCAGCACGATATGCGCGCGATTAAGCACCTCGGCCGATAACTCACGGCCCAGCGCATGCGCCTGCGCTTGACCAAACACCAAATAGGCCCGTGCCTCGGGCACGTTGAGCAGACGCCCGTCAGCGACCTCGATGCGAGCCGCCCGCGCCAACGAAGGACCATAGGCACATAGCGCCCGGCCGAGTAGATCCAGCGCTCGCGGCAAGCCACCGGCAGGCAGCAAGACCACGCACTCGCCAGCCGGCGCCGCCGCTATCGACGGCGCCTCGATAAGTGCCTGCGCAACCGCTGCCTGACGGCGCACCCAGGGCGTGACGCCCAGCGCGCGCAGCAAGCGGGCGCGATGCGCCTGCCCCGCCACGACCGGTTGCGCGGCACTCATCCGTTGCCTCGGCGACGGCGACGCGTTGCCAGGCCCCACAGGGTCACCACCGGGCCGGAAAGCATGTAAAGCACCGAGACCGCCAGCAATACCCGCGGCGGATCGACAAAAAACGGCACCAACACCAGCACCGCGACAATCATCCACAAAAAGGGCACCCGGTCGCGCTCACCCATCGGCAGCGACTTGAAGCTGAAATAACGAAAGCGGCTAACCATCAGCAAACCGACCACCACCGCGATCACCGGCATGACAAAGCAAAACTCTTCGCCAATGGCGCCGGCTTTATCCATGCTCCAGACGAAAGACATGCATACCGCGGCGGCCGCCGGGCTGGCCAGGCCCTGGAAATACTGCTTATCGATCACCGCGACCTGGGTATTGAAGCGGGCCAGCCGCAAGGCAGCACAGGCCGCATAGATAAAGGCGGCCGCCCAGCCGATCTTGCCCCAGGTCGGGCCGTAGTCCTTCAGGCTGGACAACGACCAGGTGTACATCACCAAGGACGGCGCCAAGCCAAAACTGATCAGGTCGGAGAGCGAGTCATATTGCACCCCGAACTCACTCTGAGTGCCGGTAAGCCGGGCCACCCGGCCATCCATGCCATCGAGCACAGCCGCGACGAACACCGCGATGGCCGCCTCGCTATAGCTGCCGCCAATACTGGCGACAATGGCGTAAAAACCGGCAAACATGGCGCCGGTGGTAAACAAATTGGGCAGCAGGTAAATGCCCCGATGCCGCGGCGTGCGAACTGGCGTGCTGTCGCTCATGAATCAATCCGTGACGGGATGCGCGAAGTGTAAACCATTGGGCGCTTGAGTCCGGTTGCCCGGGAGGTGTTAACTAGCGTGCCGTTATTCCTGGCCGTCTGGCCTACCGCCCGGCCTACTTGATCTGATCCACTTACCGGAGAACACCATGCGTCGTCCGCTGATCGCCGTCGCGCTGCTTTTGCTGGCGCCACTGGCTACCGCCCAGGTCTACAAATGGACCGATAGCAGCGGCACCGTGCACTACTCCCAAGAAGCCCCGCCGGCGGGTATCCGCGCTCAAACCGTGCGAGTCACCGGCTCGGCGATGCCCTTGACGACACCGGTTTCATCCGCCGAAAACGCCTCGCCGGACCCCGCACCAAACACCTCGTCGCAACCGCCAGTGGCCGATACCCCCGAAAATCGCCGCAAACTGTGCAATACGCTGCAAGCCAATATTGAGATGCTCAAAGGTAGCGCGCCACTGATCACCCAGGATGGCAAGCAGCAAAAGATCATGGACGACGCCGGCCGCAAGCAACAAAGAGCCGCCGCCGAAGCCCAATATCAGCAGACTTGCGCCGGATAAACGCTCCATCCGCTCCCCCGTCGCCACGCCGCGCCGGGGGAGTTGCAACCCATAGCAAAGAGCTTGCGCGATCTACTGGCTATAATCGACGTCTTTACACGCCGGATTCAGCCACATGCGCCTTAGCCAATTCCACTTGGCCACCGTCAAGGAAGTCCCCGCCGACGCCGAAATCGCCAGCCACCGGCTGATGCTGCGGGCAGGCATGGTTCGCAAGCTCGCCTCCGGCCTGTACACGTGGAGCCCGCTGGGCCTGCGCGTATTGCGAAAAGTCGAAGCCATCGTGCGCGAGGAAATGAATCGCGCGGGCGCCATCGAAATGCTGATGCCGTCAGTGCAGCCCAAAGAGCTGTGGGAAGAAACCGGGCGCTGGGAGAAATTCGGCGGCCAGTTGCTGAAGATCAAGGACCGCAAAGAGCAAGAGTTCTGCTACGGCCCCACCCACGAAGAAGTCATCACCGATTTCGCGCGCAACGAGCTGAAAAGCTATAAACAGCTGCCGATCAATTTCTACCAGATTCAAACCAAGTTCCGCGACGAAATACGTCCGCGTTTCGGCGTGATGCGCGCGCGCGAATTCCTGATGAAAGATGCCTACTCCTTTCACCTCACCGCAGAATCGCTAAGCGAAACCTACGAGGTGATGTACCAGGCCTATGTCCGCATCTTCACCCGGCTCGGCTTGAAATTTCGCGCGGTGCAAGCCGACACCGGCGCCATCGGCGGCAACGCCAGCCACGAATTTCAGGTCTTGGCGGATTCAGGCGAAGACGCCATCGCGTTTTCCGACGGCTCCGATTACGCCGCCAATATCGAGAAGGCCGAAGCACTGGCCCCCGCTGTCGAGCGCTCGGCTCCGGCGGCCAGCCTGCAGCGTGTGGACACGCCACGCGTGCGCACCGTAGACGACGTCACCACCCATTTCAGCGTCACGCCTGACCGCGTCATCAAAACCGTGCTGGTGCGCGGCGTAAACGGCCTGGTGGCGTTGTGCCTGCGTGGCGACCACGAGATCAACGAAGTCAAAGCCGGCAAATTGGCCGAACTCCCCGGCGATTCGGTGCTGGCCAGCGAAGAGGAAATCCTCGCGGCCACCGGCACTCGCCCCGGTTTCATCGGCCCTGTCGGCCTGCCCGACAGCATCCCGGTCATCGTCGATCGCAGCGCCGCGCTATTGGCCGATTTCATCTGCGGCGGCAATGCCAACGACACCCACTACAACGGCGCCAACTGGGATCGCGATGCACGCATCAGCCGCGTCGAAGATTTGCGCAAGGTCGTCGAAGGCGACCGCTCCCCCGATGGCAAAGGCATCTTGCATCTGGCCCGCGGCATTGAAGTCGGCCACGTATTCCAGCTCGGCCAGAAATACGCCGAGGCACTGAAAGCCACCGTGCCCGATGACCAGGGCAAGGCCCAGGTCATGTACATGGGCTGCTACGGCATCGGTGTAAGCCGCATCGTCGCCGCTGCGATTGAACAGCGACATGACGAAGCCGGCGTGATCTGGCCCGAGGCCATGGCGCCCTGGCGTATCGCGGTTTGCATTATCAATCCGAAAAACTCACCCGCCGTGGTCGACGCCGCCGAAGCGCTGTACCAGCAATTATCGGAACGCGGCATCGAGGCGGTACTCGACGATCGCGGCCTGCGCCCGGGCTCCATGCTGGCCGATATGGAGTTAATCGGCATTCCCCATCGCGTCGTCGTCAGTGAACGCGGCCTCGCCGCCGGCACCCTGGAATATCGCGCCCGCAATGAAACAGAAAATCGCGCCATCGACACCAATGAACTATGGGCTCTACTCGGTTAATCAGCGCCACTAAATCCAGTAGCGCTGGGTAAAAGAAAATGGCCGCGCAATGCGGCCATTTTCTTTCCTGAAAGCCGCCGATAAATACCGTCAAATCCATACCGCATTTGGCAAATGATTAGCACCGAATCAACCGCCGTGACGGCGCCGGGAACCATTCTTTCGATCCGTTGTATATCAAGTACTTTGCAATCAAGCAGAGGATCGGAGAGAATCACGCCTGCAATAAGGCAGTATTCGTTCACAATAATTACAATTGCAACACTTTGTTGAACTCACCCGGGAGTCCAAACATGGCAGTCGATATCAAAAATCTCAATCATAAGCAGCTCAATGAGCTGATCAGCAAAGCACAGATCCGCCAGGAAGATATCCGCAAGGAAAGCGTAAGCAAGCTGCGCGAGAAGATTCAAGCTCTCGTCAAGGCCGAAGGCTTTAGCCTTGAAGACATCTTCGGCCGCGGCAAAGCCCGTAAATCGGGCGGTGTGGTCCCCCCCAAGTACCGTAATCCAGCGGATCCTGCACAGACCTGGTCCGGCCGCGGCAAGCGTCCGCACTGGTTCAACAATGCATTGAAAGCTGGCAAGAAAGAAAAAGATCTGCTGATCTGATCTTTCAAGCAACATCGTTTAATAAAACGCCGGCTCTATGCCGGCGTTTTTATATCCAGGGTAGCTACCAACCGATGGCCGGCCGGCACAGTGCCCCGATTCGTAGGAACATAGCGAATAGGCTATAGCGAGCGGCGCGGCGCAATCAGCAAATCGCCGAACATCAGCCCCGCCACCAGCGAAACCAGCAGGGTAATCATTAGCAAACTGGTATCCATCCCCAGTGTGGTATCGCGCTCCAAGAGATAGGAAACACTGCGAAAACCGACACTGCCCGGCACCAGCAGAATGATCCCCGGCTCGCGAATCACCGCGCCCGGACGATGCGCAAAACGCGCATAGCCATTGGCCAGCGCGCTCAACAGCAAACCACCGAGAAATACGCCAAACGGTGCTTTGGGCAAGCTGCCGGAGATGGCGCCACCCCAGCGTGTGGTCAAATAACCCAGCACCACCGCCGCCATCACGATAAGCCAATCCCGCCTGGCGGCGCGAAACGCAATCGCAAAAGCAAAAGCGCCCAATAACAGGGCGACGTTATCCATCCAAGCGGGCAACGGCGCCATGGCAAAATCGCGCGCCTGAATACCCGCGGCCTCGCATAATTGAGTTGCAGCCACAGTACCAAACGTTAGTTTGAGTAATGTGGATACGGCTCCGCCCATTCGCGCCATACCAGCAACCAGATGCTGACTGGTGATTTCACGCACCGCCGTCGTCAATGCCATGCCCGGTAACAGGACGATCAGCCCGGCCAATACCACCGACTTAATCGCCAATGGCACCACAAAAGCACTGACCATAATCGCCACCGTGGTGGCGACCATCGCACTGATCGCTTCGCTGGCCACGGCTAATCGGGGACGCGTACCGGATAACACGGTAATGCTGCCGATAATCAAGCCGATAATGCCCGCCGTAATCAGATCGGCCCAACCGCTGTGCAGCAGCAAGGCCACGATGCTGGCGGCGGCCAGACCATAGCTGGCAATCACCCCGGCCTGGGCACGGCGCGTATCGGGCACGCCCAAGGCGCGTAACAGGCGAGAACCCTCCCGCAGATCCAGCTGGCCGTCGATCACCCGGTCGGCGATGGCATCGGCCTCGCACAGCCGCGCCAGGTTGATCTCCCCCGGCGGCAGCCGCATCACCTGAGTCACCTGGGCGATACCGTCTTCACCCTGCGCCAGGTCGGTAAACGAAATGATGACCGCCGTCGGGCTGGACCAGACATCCGCCGACAGGCCGATGCGCTGGGCAGCGCCGGCCACGGCCATTTCCAGGCGTGGCGCGGCAGCGCCGTACTGATGTAACCGGCGCGCCAGTTCGAGCAGAAATGCCAGACGGGTATTGAGCGCGGCAGTGGCGAATTGATTACTCATACCCGCCCAAATCGACACCCATGCGGGCCATCTGCACGGCGAGCCAGGCGCATGGCTTGGAGAAAGATAAATACATGACGGCCATTCTTACCTGGAATCACGAGACTTGAATACGCGCAGCCTAGCTGCCTTTCGCTTGATTACCAGTAATTCAAACGGCAGTTGTCCGACCCGCCTGACAGCCACGAGACCAAGGCACCCAGCGCCAACAGCGAAACCACCGAGAACAGACACCAGCGCCATAGCTGCCCACGAGGCCGGGCAAACCAGGTCGCCGCCGACGCTATCGCGGCGGCAACCACCAAACCGATCAGCGATACCGGCCAGCCATAGAAGACCAACACCAGCAGTACAAACAAACTCCAGCCCAGTGCCCCATCGCCGGAAGACGCTGTGCAGATCGGCAAAAACCATCCCACCATCGCGCCATAAACCAACGCCAGCATCCAGACCACGACCAACAGGAACCTGCCCATCCAACGCAGCAAGCGCGACCACCCGGAAAGCTGCGTCATGCGGCGCGCACCTTCAGCGTCGTGCCATCCACGGCAATCACTTCCACCGTGCTGCCCACCGGTAGATCCGGCCCGCTGACCAGCCATTGGCCGTCGCCCACGCGCGCCCTGCCCCGCCCATTGACGATCGCCTCGATCAGCACATAACGCTGACCGATCAGCCGCTCACCGCGGCGATTGAGATGCGCGTCACCCGGCTCGCTGCGTTGCAGCTTGGGCCGCAGCCCATACCAATAGGCCGCACATGACAAAAACGCCAGCACGACAAAAGCCACCGCCTGCAGCGGCATCGACAAATCGGGGGCAAGCAGCATCAACAGCCCGGTGACGGCGGCGGCAATGCCGATCCACAACATGAAATAACCCGGCAGCATCACTTCGGCCGCAATCAACAGCAGCGCGAGCATCCACCACAGGTAATGGGTTGCAACAGAGAACAGCATGGACGGCTCCAAAAGTTGGCGCATGGCAAGCATACAAACACTTGCGTTACCCCTCCCCTGGCAAGCACCAGGGGAAGGGCGATGCCCATCACCCCACCGGCGGCGGCGTGCGGCGGCCGGTGCTGGCTTTATCCAGCTGCTGCTGGTTCAACGAGTCCTTGGCCAACTCCGCGATGCCGGCGAGTGAACCGAGAATGCCGGTGGTTTCCATCGGCAACAGCAACATTTTCTGATTCGGCGAATGCATTGACGTTGCCACTGGCGATCGCATCGGAGACCAACTGGGTCGCCTTGGCCTCGGCCACGGCCAAGCGAATGCGCGCTTCGGCCTCGCGAAAAGCCGCCTCTTTCTTACCATCGGCGGCAAGAATCGCCGACTGCTTCTCACCATCGGCCTTGAGCACGGCGGCCTGACGAAAACCCTCCGCCTCCAGAATATTCGCGCGCTTCTCACGCTCAGCCTTCATCTGCCGAGCCATCGAGTCGATCAAATCGCGCGGTGGCGCGATGTCCTTGATCTCGATCCGATTGACCTTGACACCCCACGGGTGCGTCGCCTCATCCACCACGTTCAGCAGCTTGGCATTGATCGCATCGCGCTGACTCAGCGACTCATCGAGATCCATCGAGCCAAGCACCGTACGGATATTGGTCATCACCAACGCCAACGAAGCCTGCTCCAGATTAGAGACCTCATACGCCGCCTTGGAAGCATCCAGGATCTGATAAAACACCACGCCATCGACCCGCACCACGGCGTTGTCCTTGGTGATGACATCCTGGCTGGGCACATCCAACACCAGCTCCATCATGTTCATCTTGCGACCGATGTTGTAGATGAACGGAATAAGAAAATGCAGCCCCGGCGACAAGGTGCGGGTGTACTTACCAAAACGCTCCACCGTCCATTCGTACCCCTGGGGCACGATCCGCACCAGCTTAGCCAGCACGATGATCGCGACAATAACGAAGACCAACGCGAGAATTTGACCCATGACACCCTTCCATTTGTGTAGACCCCTGGAAGTATAGGTGTAGCGCTTCAAATCTGCGGAAAGCCCCCCGCGCGACGCGATTGCAGTGAAATAACCGTTTTTTTCAGCTGCAAAGCCCCCAGGCCACACTCCGTGCTACCGCTCTCATGCCTCGCCAAAACATCACTCCCTCCCCTGTTTACAGGGGAGGGCTGGGGAGGGGGCAACCTAGCCGCAAGCCCTCACCCCCTCCCAGCCTCCCCCTACAAGTAGGGGGAGGGGCAAAGCCGCAAGGCCGAGAATCGACGCGACACCGCACGCTGCTCTTGATGCTGCCTTTGCTCTCGCTCTTGCCCTTGACCTTCGGGGCCCCTGTGCGTCGGTGAGGGCTGGACGATCAGGCCCGCAGGGGCATGGGCAGGGACGCCCATGCCTTTTCGCCAGGGCAGGAGCCCTGTCGAAAAGCCCGGCCAACCCTCACGCACCCGTAGGGCGACGCAACGGGGTGGCTTTTCTCTTTGGTTACTTTCTCTTTGGCCACCCAAAGAGAAAGTGACTCGGGCTCCGGCAGGAGTTCGAAAGCCCGCGGCAGGCGAGCCAGTTCGCGACAAAACAACCAACAAGCACCACCCGCAAAACGCCAAAAAATCACTCCACCCGAGCAAACAAAACCCCAAACCCAGGCAACCTCAACCGCCCCCCATCCAATACCCCCTGCGCCAACCCGTGCCCCTGCAAACACACCACCTCTCCCACCACCGGCACAGCCAAATCCACCACCCGCTCCGCCAGATTAAACGCCACCAACACCGACTCCCCCGCCAACGACCGCGTAAAAGCCAACACCGGCTCCGGCGTATCCAGAAACGCAATATCGCCCCAACGCAAGGCCGGCTGATCCCGACGCCACTGCATGAAAGCGCGAAAATGATTCAACACCGAAGCTGGATCACGCTCCTGCTGCGCCACCGCCAACGCACGATGCTCATCAGGTACCGGAAGCCACGGCGCCGCGGCGCTGAAACCGGCATGCACACCATCATCCCAAGGCATCGGCGTACGACATCCATCACGCCCTTTAAAGCTGGGCCAGAAGGCAATGCCGTAAGGGTCCTGCAGGGCCTCGAAAGGCACCTCGGCTTCACTCAAGCCCAGCTCTTCGCCCTGATAAATACACACCGAACCGCGCAATGAGCACAGCATCGCGGTAAGCATGCTGGCCCACGCCGCAGGCGGTGCCTGCCCTGCGCGCCCCCAGCGCGTCACCACCCGCTTTACATCATGATTAGAGATCGCCCAGCACGGCCAGCCCTCGGTCATCTGCGACTCCAGGTTTTGCACCGTGTCGCGAATGTAGCCGGCACTGAAATCATCGGTCAGCAATTCAAAGCTGTAACCCATGTGCAGGCGCTGATCGCAGGTGTACTCGGCCATCGTGGCAAGTGAATCTTCTGACGAGATCTCGCCCAGCGCGGCAACCTCGGGATAGCGATCCATCAAGGCGCGCAAATCGGCCAGAAACGACAAATTCTCAGGCTGGGTGTTGTTGTACCAGTGGCACTGGAAGGCATACGGATTATCGGCGCTGAAGCCACGCCCCACCCGCGACTCGACCGGCTTGGCCGGGTTATCGCGCAATTGCCGGTCGTGAAAACAGAAGTTGATCGCGTCCAGGCGCAAGCCATCCACGCCGCGGTCCAGCCAAAACTTCACGTTGTCCAACACCGCACGGCGCACGTCCGGGTGATGAAAATTCAGATCCGGCTGTGAGGACAAAAAGTTATGCAGGTAATACTGCTTGCGCCGCGGCTCCCAGCGCCAGGCGCTGCCGCCAAACAGCGACAGCCAGTTATTCGGCGGGGTACCGTCTGCTTGCGCATCCACCCACACATACCAGTCGGCTTTCGGGTTATCGCGGCTTTCGCGGCTTTCGCGAAACCACGCATGCTCATTCGAGGTGTGGCTAAGCACCTGGTCGATCATCACCTTCAGGCCCAGGCCATGCGCCTTGGCCAGCAACCGGTCGAAATCGGCCAGGCTGCCGAATAACGGATCGACATCACGATAATCGGCAATGTCATAGCCAAAATCAGCCATCGGCGAACGGAAAAACGGCGCCACCCAGATCGCGTCGACACCGAGACTGGCGACATAGTCGAGACGCTGAATAATCCCCGGCAAGTCGCCTACGCCATCGCCATTGGTATCGAGAAAACTGCGGGGATAGATCTGATAGATGACCGCGCTGCGCCACCAAGGGGCGTCACTCATAAGCTTTCGTCCAGGGATGCTCTCGATATGGCGGCCGCGTTGTTACACGTTTATCCGGCCTCCGCGTGCTGGGCAGCTTAATCGGAGGCTGCAACAGAGCCGGCGCCACTGCATACGTATTCATTTCGGCAGTCATTGCGCTGCAACACATCCATCAGCGCCGACGGAGCGCCAAGCCGGCTCGAAATCAGCTGATCCACCGGCATCGGCCAGCGACTTTTAGCTGCATGACAGCAGCAATGAATACGTATGCATAAAACGGTACGCGCGCGGCCCGGCCCACCTACCATGACTGCCACCTGAGGTGGTCGCCGTCGACCATCCATGCCGCTGTGCCGCTACTCAAAAAAACGCTGGCAGGTGACGGTCGCCCTAGCCATATAAAGCTGTAACCCGGGGAGGGGAAAACGGTGACGCTTAAACTCAATGTGTTCGCTCTGGCCATGGTTTCGGCCGGCCTTTGCTTTACCGCCGGTCTGCAAGCGGCACCTGTTGCGACGGACGCACCGGCAGCCCCCGCGGCAACGGCAGCAGCCGCGCAGACATCCGCGCCGCAAGACGACACCGGCAAAAGCACTACAGACAAACCCAAGAAAACCACCGAACAGGATGCCCTGGCCAAGAGCCTGTCCGCGGTGACCGTCACCGGTTACAGCAACAGCGTCGAAAAATCGATCGACTACCAGCGCTACGCCGACACCATCCAGAACGTGATCACCGCTGCCGACATCGGTGGCCTGCCCGATCAATCCATCGCCGACTCGCTTACCCACCTGCCCGGCGTATCCGCCGAACGCATCGCCGGCCAGGCTTCGCAGATCAATATCCGCGGCCTCTCCGGCAACTTTATCCAGACCACCCTGGACGGTCGCGAACAGCCGTCGACCAGCGGCAGCAACTACATCCAGTTCGATCAATACCCGTCCGAGCTGATCAACATGGCGACGGTGTACAAATCCTCGCAGGCGTCGCTGATCACCGGCGGCGTCGGCGGCACCATCGGCCTGCAAACCGCCAACCCGCTGGACAACAGCAAACAGCAGTCGTTGAACGTCGACGCACGCGGCAGCTACAACGGCCAGGCGCATGATGTTACCGG